>NZ_LDPD01000023.1:112072-127902 GCF_001026865.1 Geobacillus sp. ZGt-1
GCGCGGCCTCCGCTTTTCTTTCTGTCTAGCTGCGGCCGCTAGCTCCCTTCCGCAAAATAACCTCCGCCCTCGAAGTGCAAGCACTTCTGCGGGCGGAGAACATTTTGCCTCGGGAGCTTGCGCGCGGCCTCCGCTTTTCTATAAAATAATCGCGATGAGGCCGCCGGAGCCTTCGTTGATGATGCGCTCAAGCGTTTCTTTCAGCTTGTAGCGGGCGTTTTCCGGCATGAGCGCAAGTTTCGCTTGGATGCCTTCACGGACGATGGAGCTGAGCGAGCGGCCGAAAATGTCAGAGTTCCAAATCGACAGCGGATCGTCTTCGAAGTCTTGCATTAAATAGCGGACGAGCTCTTCGCTTTGCTTTTCCGTGCCAATGATCGGTGCAAACTCCGATTCGACGTCAACTTTGATCATATGAATCGACGGCGCAACGGCTTTCAAACGGACGCCAAAGCGCGACCCTTGGCGGATGATTTCCGGTTCGTCAAGACTCATGTCAGACAAAGCGGGCGCAGCGATGCCGTAGCCGGTTTGTTTGACCATTTTCAGCGCGTCGGCGATTTGGTCATATTCCGCTTTCGCATGGGCGAAGTCTTGCATGAGCTGAAGCAGATGGTCTTTGCCGCGAATCTCGACGCCGACGATTTCTTTTAAAATTTGATCGTACAGCTCATCCGGTGCATACAAGTCAATTTCGGCGATCCCTTGCCCCATTTCGATGCCGGCAAGCGCCGCTTTTTCGATGAAATCGTACTCGGCAAACTGCTGCACAACCCGGTCGACGTCGCGCAGCCGTTTGATGTCTTTGACGGTGTCGCGCACCGCTTCTTGATAGCTTTCGCGCAGCCAATGATCTTCGCGCAGCACCATCACCCAGCTCGGCAAGTTGACGTTCACTTCAAGCACCGGGAATTCATATAATGCTTCACGAAGCACGTTATACACGTCGGCTTCGCGCATGCTTTCCACGCTCATGGCGAGCACCGGAATGTCGTACTTTTCGGCGAGCTCGCGGCGAAGCGCCTCGGTTTCCGGATGGTGCGGCCGAACGGTGTTGACGATCATAATGAACGGCTTGCCGACTTCTTTGAGCTCGCTAATGACCCGTTCTTCCGCTTCGACATAGTCTTGGCGCGGAATTTCCCCGATCGTGCCGTCCGTCGTAATGACGACTCCAATCGTCGAATGTTCTTGGATGACTTTTCTTGTCCCGATTTCCGCCGCCTCTTGGAACGGGATCGGCTCTTCATACCAAGGCGTGTGGATCATCCGCGGCCCGTTTTCGTCTTCATACCCTTTTGCGCCGGGCACGGCGTAGCCGACGCAGTCGACAAGACGGATGTTGACTTCAAGCCCCTCATCCACTTTCACCGTCACCGCCTGGTTTGGCACGAACTTCGGTTCTGTCGTCATGATCGTCTTGCCGGCGGCGCTTTGCGGCAGTTCATCTTGGGCGCGCGCTTTATCGGCTTCGTTTTTAATGTTCGGAATCACGACCAACTCCATAAACCGTTTAATAAACGTCGATTTTCCGGTGCGGACGGCGCCGACGACCCCTAAATAAATGTCGCCGCCGGTCCGCTCGGCGATATCTTTAAAAATATCGACCTTTTCCAAATAACTCCCCTCCAGTCCTTCGGTCGTTATAAGAAACAGTGGAATGAGCTAGCATAGTCGGACACTATATGCATATGATGTTGTCCGATTCGGTTATGACTAAAATAGAAAAAATCCCTTCTCTAGAATGTATTTTCCTAGAGAAGGGAAGATGACTCATTTTGTAAAAAAAATCGGTTCATTCGTCTTGGCGTCGATCGTATAGGGCAACGAATACGCCGGCACAAACAGCGAATGGTCGGTCAAAATCGAGCGAATATCGTCACCCGGCTTGTAGTGGTGCGGATATTTTTTCAACGCCGCATACAAATCAGAACGGTAGTCAATGTAAATTTCTCCATTCCCGTCGATGACAAACGGCAAGTTGTTGCCGGAAAACGGGCTGACGACATAAGGCGGCTCTTTATAGCCGAGCTTTTTGTAATCGAGCGTAAATACGCCCGGCGCAACGACGTCTTGAAACGGCGGATATTTATGCTTGTCCGTGTACATGCTAAGCCGCAGCTTCAGATCACGGATGCGTTCGGCTAAGCGCAGATCAAGCAGCTTGACCGTCGGGTTCGTTTCCGCATCGATGATCATATACTGGAAGACGCCCCCGCTTTCATAGGCGTTTCCCGGCGGCTCCTGCATATAGCGGGGAACGAGCTTTTGAAAATCGACTGGATACTTCAAATACATCGGCGTGTTCATGTCGCGTGTTTTAATCGGCAGAAGCCCGCCGGTCGCCTTCCGGTACTCATCCACCGCCGATTGGACGGCCGCCACTTGGTCTTTGTAAGGAATTTGGTTTTGTTTCAGCCGCTCTTGTGGATACAAGCAGCCGGAAAGCAGCGCCAAACATATACATGACAACAACAAGCGAGCGATTCGTTTCATCTTTCCCACCTTTTTGCCTATTGCGGTGTCGGTCCGCTGAATACGACGAAAATGATGATGATGCCGGCGAAAATCAAAAGAATGTAGGCGACGAGCGCCAACAGAAAGCGAAGCCATTTCATCTTGACTTTGTAGCGGCTTAAGTAAATGAAGCCGACGGAAATAAACATAAACACCATCGAGGCGATGGCGATCCACATTTTCGCTAACGCCGGTGACATGGACGCTCCTCCTTTTTTTCGACAACTATAATTATAGCATTGGCAAAAAAAAGCTGAAGTAAAGCGGGGCTTTCTTTACTTCAGCATCCCCTCATACCCTTCCGGAAGCTCAAGCCGATGATGGTTCGCCATATTGTATGCAGAACGAAGACGACTTGTACCGCCATTGGCCTATTTTCATCATTCTTGTTCGGCAAAAATGTTGTTTAAGTCATCCATTTCCTCTTTTTTTCCGCGCGCCATGAGCGAATCGACCGCCTCTTTCGGGTCTTTTCCCGCAAACAATACGTCATAGAGAGCTTCGGTGATCGGCATCTTCACACCAAGCTCTTTCGCCAGCTCATAGGCGGCTTTTGTCGTTCGCACCCCTTCGACGACCATCCCCATGCTCTCAAGCACCTCGTCCAGCTTTTTTCCTTGGCCGAGCATGTAGCCGGCCCTCCAGTTGCGGGAATGGACGCTCGTGCACGTGACAATCAAATCGCCGACTCCCGTCAAACCAGCGAATGTCAACGGATTAGCGCCGAGGGCGCAGCCGAGGCGGGCAATCTCGGCGAGCCCGCGCGTGATGAGGGCCGCTTTGGCGTTATCCCCATAGCCAAGCCCGTCGCTGATTCCAGCGGCCAAGGCGATGATATTTTTCAGCGCCCCGCCGACTTCGACGCCGATTAAATCCGGGTTCGTATACACGCGAAAATAGTGATGGTTCATAAAGATGTCTTGAATGCGGCGCGCCGCTTCCATATTTGGCGACGATACCGCCACGGTCGTCGGGTGGCGGAGCACGACTTCCTCGGCATGGCTCGGCCCGGAGAGAACGACAACATCTGCAAGCCATTCCCCCATTTCCTCGGCGACCATTTCCGACACCCGCTTATGCGTCCCTGGTTCGATTCCTTTGCTGACGGCAACAATGGTGATCGGCTTGGCCAAGCAGGCGCGCACGTCCGCAAGCACCGAGCGGATCGCTTTAGTCGGCACGGCGAGCACAACGATCGCAACGCCGTCAAGCGCAGCGCAAAGGTCGTCATAGCCGATAATGGCGTCCGGCAGGCGAACGCCTGGCAAATATTTTTCATTTGTCCGCTTTTCGTTGATTTCGCTGATCTGCTCGGTCCGATGACCCCAGAGCCGGACGTGGTGCCCATTGTCAGCCAGCACGAGCGCCAACGCCGTTCCCCAGCTTCCAGCCCCCAATACGGCGATGTTCTCCATCGTTTTCCACTTCCTTTATCCGATTGTCGCAACCTTGAAAAATAGCAATCGCGCCGCCTCTTCGCTCCTGTTCGTCCGACTTTCGCGGCGGCGACACATGGCTTACGCTCCTGTGACACCACCCACACAGAACCAAGCTTTCCTTGGTTCGAGCCTCTTCGCCGGCCTCGCAACGCGTATCGCCGATGGGCGCGCGGCCTCCGCTTTTCTTATTTCCGCGGGCGGGCGATGATTTTAATCGGCGTGCCTTCAAAACCGAATGCATCGCGGATGCGGTTTTCCAAAAACCGTTCATATGAAAAATGCATCAGTTCCGGGTCGTTGACAAACGCGACAAACGTCGGCGGTTTGACGGCGACTTGCGTCATGTAATAAACTTTCAGACGCCGCCCGTTATGCGTCGGCGTCGGATTCATCGCCACCGCATCCATGATGACTTCATTGAGCACATTTGTCTTGACGCGCATCGCATGATTGTCGCTCACAAGCCGGACGAGCGGCAAGAGCTTATGCAGCCGCTGCTTCGTTTTCGCCGATACGAACAAAATCGGCGCATAGTCCAAAAACGGAAAATGATCGCGAATCTTCCGCTCAAATTCGACCATCGTTTTGTCGTCCTTTTCAATCGCATCCCATTTATTGACGACAAGAATGACACCGCGACCCGCTTCATGCGCGTATCCGGCGATTTTTTTGTCCTGCTCGATGATGCCTTCCTCAGCGTTTAACACAACAAGCACGACGTCCGAGCGCTCAATGGCCCTTAACGCGCGCAAGACGCTATATTTTTCCGTGCTTTCGTAAATTTTTCCTCGTTTGCGCATCCCTGCCGTATCAATGATAACATATTCCTGCCCTTCGCGCACAAACGAGGTGTCGACGGCGTCCCTCGTCGTACCGGCGATGTCGCTGACGATGACCCGCTCCTCACCTAAAATGGCGTTGACAAGCGACGATTTGCCGACATTCGGCCGGCCAATGAGGCAAAACTTAATGACGTCTTCTTCATACTCTTGTCCACCGCCCTTTGGAAAATGACGGACAACAGCATCAAGCAAATCGCCAAGCCCTGTCCCATGAGCTCCGGAAATCGGATACGGCTCCCCAAAGCCCAGAGCGTAAAAGTCGTAAATCAAATCACGCATTTCCGGATTGTCGATTTTGTTCACCGCGAGCACAACCGGCTTATTCGACCGGCGGAGCAGCTTGGCCACCTCTTCATCAGCCGCAGTCACACCGTCCCGGCCGTTCGTCATAAAGATGATGACATCCGCCTCATCGATGGCGATTTCCGCCTGCTGGCGAATTTGCACAAGCAGCGGCTCGTCGCCAATGTCAATGCCGCCGGTATCGATCAAATAAAACGAATGGTTCAGCCATTCGGCTCGGCTGTAAATGCGGTCGCGCGTCACTCCAGGCACGTCTTCGACGATGGAAATGCGTTCCCCGACAATGCGGTTGAAAATCGTCGATTTTCCTACATTTGGACGGCCGACAATGGCCACGACTGGATTTGCCATGCTACCACCCTTTATCTTCGTTTTCTCCTTACCTTTGTCGCTGAAAAAAAACGCCCTTTTCGGAAGGGCATCGGTCCATCAACGCCAAGGGCACTTGACTGCGAGGCTAGGAAGGAAATGACTTTTTACCAATCAAGTGCATCTTTTAGCGATGAACCAGGGTAGGCTACAACTGCTTTATTTTATCAAAAAGCGAAACGCTCAACAACTAATGTTTGACGATAATAAGAAGCCCCTCGCCCACTTCATGGGCGATGCCATCCAAAATCGCCTCTAAATTCGCGGCGATCTGTTCCATTTCCTCTTTCGTTTGGCAAATAAAGATCGGCGCACCGCCGGCGACGCGCCCGCCGTTCATCGTAATGACGGCCAAAATTATTTTTTCATGCGTCATCGCCGCTCCACCCCTTCCGCTTCCAACGCCGTTTCTTCGGCATGCGGATGGCGCTCTCAAGCACCGGCACGTTTTCGATGACAGCCTTCGCCTTCTCGACATCCTCGACTTGCGGCAAAATAAAAATGCCGACGCGTCCGTCATTCAAATCGCGCTTGGCGAGCGGCAATCGCGCTTGGCGAGCGGCACGAGCGCCGGCGTTCCCGAGTCGCGGTAAATGCCGAGGGCGGTCGATACATCATGCAAAATCGCCTGCCGCTGCCCAAGATTGGCGATCGTCGTGCGGGCGTTGAAATTTTTCGGCGTTAAAATAAACCCCATTCCATAGCGCAAAATTTCTTCGCGCCGCGCCGGCAAGCCGATGTTCATGATATAGATGTTGTCAACATACAGCCCTGCCCCTTCAAAATGCGGCTTGACATATTGGACCTCGGCAATGTCTTTCAGCCGGCTTCCGCTCATAAACCGCCGCGCCGTCATAAGGCCGATGATACTGGCGGCAAGCGCGGCCCAAATGTCCCATACTAAATAAAAGAGCGTCGATAAAAAGGAGACGAAAATGACTAAATAGTTCCGCCCTTCAAACACAATCGCGATGCCTTCGATGTATGTTTTTCCTCTCGGCACCAGCTCATACTGATCCAACTCGTTCAACGTATTGCGCTCCATATTGCGTACGTCGCGAAATTGTGAGGCGGCCAAGGCCAAAAACGTGATCGCTGCGAACTCTTTTTCCATAATCGCCGGCACGGCGACCGTTCCCAAGCCGGCGGCAATGGCCCCTAAGGCGATATGGATTGTCCGACCGTGCAAATACGTCGGGTATTGCCGGTAATCGGTGCGCAACAAATAAATCCGCGTCAACACCCCAGCGGCAACACCGTATAAAATCGGAAACGTGTATTCGTTCACGGCTGCCTCGTCCTCCTTACAGGCCGTTTTTCCTCAAGCTGCAGCGAGAAGAAGCGGATCGATTCCCAAACGAGCAAAGATGATGCGCTAATGGCGAGCGCATCCAAAAAGGAAAACGACCCAAGCACATAACCCGGCGCCATGCGCAAGATGGACATGGCGTACACCACTTCCCCTTGACAGCCGCCGAGCGCCAGACAAAGAAGGCGGGCGGATATGCGGCGGTGGAACAGACTGCTGATCAAGGCCATCCACCAGCCAAGCATCCATTGGCCATCAAGCCAAATCCAGACCGGATCAAACAAGGCAAGCAGACGAAAAGCGGCATAGGCAAACGCCAAGCCGGACGCTGACAGCGCCATCCGCAGCCATCCGCATGGCCGCTGTGTGACCGCCACGTAACAAGAGGAGAAAAAAAGCACAAAAAAGGACGCCGCCATATGAATGGGACTGATCTTCACCGTCATCGAGGCCGAACTGATCATGAAAAGCGAAAATGCAGCCAGCTTCGTCCGCTCGACGGTCTTTTTCATCAAAAATGTCGCTGCAATCCATAACGCCCAAAAAAAGAAATAAAAATAAGCTCCTTCCATCTTTTCCACTCCTTATTATGTTCATTATGTCATCTTTTATGAACGTTCATTCCCGTATAGAAAAAACAGCATTCGTTCATAGTAAAAATGATCGCTGTACCGAAGCAGAAAGGAGCCATGGCGAAATGGGAAAAGATCGACAGGAAAAAAAGCTGAAGCAATCGCGGCGCGTCGAGTCAGATCGAGATCAGTCCCTCTCCTATAAAGGAGCGGCTCGGCTCGACACGCCGGAGGAAGCGCGGGAACGGAACGAGCACTAAAAATGACGAAAGGCCTTTCTCTACAACCACTCTGTTCGTTTGATTCCAAAAAAACGGCATTTCCATTGCCAATGATGAAAAGCTAGCCGCGCCAATAAGGACGGCTAGCTTTCGTTTACGGCGAAAAAACGATTTCGAACGAAAAATGGTCTATTCTCCTCTATGTGTCAAGGATCTTCCTTAAAGATTGAACATTCGTTTTTCGGTGTAGTCTACCGCAACCTCCTTCCCGATGCAAAACAAACAACTTCTGTTGATGGCAGGTTCAACTAGATAGAACAAGGCATCAACTTTTGGCTAAACAAAAAACCCCACCTTGATGGCGGCTGCCACCAAAATGGGGTTGCTTCACAGTTCGTCATTTCAATTTTTTCAGCTGCTCGCCAATCACTTCGCCGAGCTGAAAGCCGCGCGTTTCCGACGTTCTTGTGTATTGGCTGTAATCCTCGGCCGGCGCGGCCGCCTCTTCCTCAAGCAGCGCGCGGATGCTGAGGGAAAGGCGGTGATCCGCTTCGTTGACGTCGAGCACTTTCGCCTTCACCACGTCGCCTTCTTTCAGCACTTCATGCGGCGAGCCGATGCGGCGGTTGGCGATTTGCGACACATGCACCAATCCTTCGACGCCTGGGAAGACTTCCACAAACGCGCCGAATGAAGCGAGCCGTTTCACCGTCCCGGTGACGACATCACCCGGTTTCACTTTTTCGCCGAGGCCTTCCCATGGGCCCGGCAGCGCTTCTTTGATCGACAGCGACAGGCGGCCTTGTTCCGGGTCGACAGCCAACACTTTCACTTTCACCGCATCGCCTTCTTTCACCACTTCCGACGGATGAGCGACGCGCGTATGGGAAAGCTGGGAAATATGTACGAGCCCATCAAACCCGCCGACATCGACAAAGACGCCGAAATCGGCAATGCGGCGGACGACGCCATCCAACACTTGCCCCGGCTCAAGGCGGGAGAGCAGTTCTTTTTGCTGCCGCGCTTGTTCTTCCTCAACGACCGCCCGATGCGACAAAATGACGCGGTTTTTCTCGCGGTCAAGCTCGACGACTTTCACGGCGAGCGTTTTTCCTTTATAATCGGAAAAATCTTCGACGTAATGCGGTTCGACAAGCGACGCCGGGATGAAGCCGCGCACTCCGACATCGGCGACAAGACCGCCTTTGACGATGTCTTTAATGACTGTTTCAAATGTTTCGCCGCTTGCAAATTTGCGCTCAAGATCTTCCCACGCCCGCTCGGCGTCCACCGCTCTTTTCGATAAAATGAGCAACCCTTCTTCCCCGTCTTTTCCTTCTTCCACTTTTTTGACTTTGGCCGTCACTTCATCGCCGACAGTGACGGCATCGCTCGGTTTTTCAATATGCAAGTTCGACAGCTCGCTGATCGGAATGATGCCGCTTTGCTTGCTGTTTTCCACCTCGACCAGCACTTGCTTGTCCTCAAGCTTCACCACTTTGCCGCGGACGATATCGCCCACTTCATACACATTGACTTGCACATTCATCTCTTCTGTCATCGCAAAAACCCTCCTTCATCGACTGACAACTGTCAAAAGCGCGCCTCGCGCCGAGGCCGCGGCCGGCTGTCGGCAAAATAAGGACGCTTTTCTAGTTAGTATACCATATTTTCTCAATCAACATGTACTATAATGCTCATTGAGGCGGCGGAAGGGATGCCTCGAACAGCATATTCCTTTCATGCTCGCTGATGCTCTTCCAGCAGCCGGCGGATATGATCCATAATGTAATCGGCCGCTTCTTCCGGGCTCGCTTTCCGCGCGCGCAGCGGCGCCATATCGATCGGCGCTCCGTACACAACCTTAAGCGGCACAAACGGACGGTACGGGCCGACAATGGCGCACGGGACAACGGCGGCCTCGGTGCGCAAAGCGAAAAAGCCAACGCCGGGCAGCGCCTTTTTCAGCCGGCCGTCTTTGCTGCGCGTCCCTTCCGGAAAAATGCCGAGCACTTCGCCTTGCTTCAGCACCTCAAGCCCCGTGCGCAGCGCCTGGCGGTCGTTCATGCCGCGCTTGACCGGAAAGGCATGCAAGCTTTTGACGAGCGTTTTCACGACCGGAGCACGAAACAGCTCTTCTTTCGCCATAAACCGAATCGGCCGCGGCGCCGTAATGCCGATGACCGGCGGATCTAGGTTGCTGATATGGTTGGCGCAAAGAAGCACGCCGCCTTCCTTTGGAAATTGTTCAATCCCGATCGTTTGAATGCGGTAAAAAGGGGTGAGCACTCCCTTGACGATCCCCTTGGCGAATGAATAAAAGTCCACCGTCATCCAATCCTTTCGTTGACAATCTCCATAATCCGCTCCACCACTTCCTCAACCGACAGCGATGTCGTATCGATTTCCACCGCATCCGGCGCCTTGCGAAGCGGCGCTGTCTCCCGTTCCGAATCGAGCCGGTCGCGGCGGGCGATCTCTTCTTTCAGCTTTTCAAGATCGGATGGAAAGCCGCGCGCGAGATTTTCCTCATGCCGGCGCCGCGCCCGCTCCTCGACCGAAGCTTTCAGGAAAATTTTTACTTCGGCGTTCGGCAGCACATGCGTTCCGATATCGCGCCCGTCCATGACGACGCCGCCCCCTTCCGCCAAGGCACGTTGGCGGGCGACCATCTCCTCGCGCACAAGCGGATGCTTCGCAACAAGCGACACCGCATTCGTCACCGCCTCACCGCGGATGATGTCGGTCACATCGTCGCCATTGACTAGGACGATCTGTCCATGCGGCGACGGTTTCAACTCAATCGATGTATCGCGAAGCAGCGACAGGAGCGCCTGCTCATCATGGATGTCGACGCCGCATGCAAGCGCCCGGTACGTCAGCGCGCGATACATGGCGCCGGTATCGATGTATACGTAGGAAAGCCGCTCAGCGATCCGTTTGGCGACCGTGCTTTTCCCCGCCGCGGCGGGTCCGTCGATTGCGATGCTGATTCGTCGTTTCATCATTTCCTCCTAGCTTTACCGAAAATCGCTTGATGAGTGCACAAAGAAAAATGCAGGAAAACCCTGCATGTCTCCATGTTCATTGTACCATATCCGCCGTCAACGGTCGACGGCCGTTTCAACTGTTTTCGTTTTTTCTGGCTTGGCTACACCTTCGTATTCATACACCTTGCCGATATACAACGCCGCTGGCGTGTACAACACAAGCCATTGGG
Organism: Geobacillus sp. ZGt-1; assembly: GCF_001026865.1. NCBI lineage: Bacteria > Bacillati > Bacillota > Bacilli > Caryophanales > Anoxybacillaceae > Geobacillus > Geobacillus sp. ZGt-1. The sequence goes on from NZ_LDPD01000023.1 coordinate 122,865, forward strand.
CGATCAACAGGCAAATCGTCTGGATGACGACAAGCTTCCACAACAGCTGTTCGATCCGTTTCATGGCGCAAGCCTCCTGCTTTCCCATTTTTTCTAGCAGTATTCCACGCGCCCAGCTCATTTATTCTGTTCGTTCTCCCATTTTCTCTCCTCAAGCTGCCGTTCAAAGCTGTAGCGAATGAGCCGAACGCGGTCTTGGGGGGCGAGGTTTGTGAACTCCACCGACATTTTCGCCATGCCGCGTTCGTCATCAGCCATGCGCACAATCGACGCCTTCGTTTGCACGTAATGGTATTCGCCGGAGCGCATCGCCAACACGAGCCAAAGCTCGACCGCCATGCCGGGGCGAAGAAGCGGAGCGTGCGCCGGCGGCACAAGGAGGGCGGCACCGCCGGCGCTGATATCCACCGTCATCGTCACAAACGGAGCGAACTCGCTGTCAGACGGATGGACGGCCGCATCGACATTGGCTTTCACCCGTACATAACGGCGGCGCTGGATGCGCACGACGTATTCCTCGCCCGGGTAAGCCAAGACGACCATCGGCAACGGATCGCGGATTTTCCCCTTCACTTCGGTATCAAACATGTATAAACCGCCGTCTTGCCCGACAAAAGTCGCTTTAAACTGCATCCCGTTCAACAAATAGACGGTTTTTCCGCTCTGTTCATCGATCGGATAGCTGATATGAACCGCCCCGTCAGCAACAGCGAGCGCTTTGCTTCGGTATTGCCGCGCTGAGCCGTCCGACGGCTCAAGCCGGATCGAATCTCCGATTTTGATCATCATGTTTCCTTTTCTCCTTTTCAGTCAGCTGCCGAACCGGCGATCGTTTCGCTGACCCGCATGATGTCCCATGACGATTATACCATACCGCCCGACTGCCTTTGACCAAAAAAAGAGGAAAAGCCGACAGCGCCAGCTTTTCCTCCCTTGTTTTCATCTGTAATTCGGCTCCACGCTTTCGAGCTTCTCGACTTTTTCTTCAAGGCCGGTTGCGGCGTTAATGAACAGTTGATACGTTTCATCGCCAAGCGTTCCTAAAAACTCATAGCAAAGCACCGGTTTTTGCAAATCGTTCATAATGACCGCCTGGCGCTCTTCCATCACTTTCAAATGTGGGTTTAACTTTTTCTTCGCCGCCTCGACGGTGAGCGTCGGTTTGGGCAACGGACGCGGAATGGACGATGACAAATAGTCGCGCGCCGTAAAGCCGACGACATGGCCGTTGTCAAGCGCCACTTTCATTTGGATCGCTTCCGGGTAAATGCGGACGCCGTTTTCGCTTTTGACAAACGTCAGCACGGCGACATTATCGTATTGCGTGCTGTCGTACAACTCAAAGCCGGTGAATTGATGCCGTCGCAAAAACGCCATCCCACGGTTGGCCGCCTCATGCAAGCTGACCTTCGGCTTGCCGATTGGCCGGCTGTTTAACGCCCAAATCGGATATCCGCCGTTTTTCGTCACATCCATATAAATGTCGCCCTTTGTTTTCGGATCGTGAATCGTTAAACTGTAAAAACGCTCATCCGCCCCATTGCCGCTGTCCGTCACCTTGATTTTCTCTGTTCCTTTTAAGCCGAGAAACTCGCGGGCGATCCGTTTCGCCTCGTCTTTGGAAATCGGGCGCCCTTTCGCGCGGACAAAGCCTTTTTCCTCGTTGGCGAGGCCGATGAACGACGGGCCGAACTCGGACGAACTTGAGAATGTATCAACATTTTTCTCCACCGCTTTTAAGCCGTCAATAATGATGTTGTCGCCTTTCTCGTCGTTCGTCGCCAGCGCCAGTTCGACGTCCATCCAGCGCAAATTGTTTTCCAGCACTAAATGCTGCACGTTGCGCAATTCTTGGCGGATCGCGCCGGCGCTTTTGTACAGCGCCTCGAGCGTCTTGTGCTCTTCTTCGGTCAACGGCTCTTTTTCCAAATCGCGCACGGCCGTCCGGTAGCTGAACTCGCCGATTTTCGATAAAAACTCTTGCGTCTTGTTAAACGGCAAAAGCGACAGCGGCAGTTGGCCGACATCGGAATGGGCTTCAGATGCGATTTTCCACACTTCGGCGAGCGCCGGCGACAATGAGGCGTGCGAATTCATCGCCAGCGTCGCTCCAAGCTTGTCATGCAGCAAATCGATCTGGTAGGCCAAATCGTGGAACGCGCGCTGGTAATTGTTTTCCGCATGAATTAAGATCGCGTTTTTTTCCTGATGCTCCCGGTAGCCCCAGTAACCAGTGCCGACGACAGCGACGACAAGCGCTGCAATCAGTAAGTTTCGCACCATCTCGTCTCCCTCCTTTTATTTGCAAAAAATATGGTTTCCAATCCGCTTGATTTGCGGGCGGCTCCAAATCCAAGCGCTCGTCGCCGTGGCTGGGTTAAAGTAGTAAATCGCTCCGCCGGTTGGGTCCCAGCCGTTGATCGCATCAAGCACCGCTTTTTTCGCCGTTTCATTCGGCGTCAGCCAAATTTGCCCATCGGCGACCGCGGTAAACGCGCCTGGCTGAAAGATCACCCCGGCGACCGTATCCGGAAACGACGGATGCTCCAGCCGATTTAAAATAACGGCGGCAACCGCCACTTGTCCGATGTACGGCTCCCCGCGCGCTTCCCCGTAAACGGCGTTTGCCATCAGCCGAATATCGTTTTGCGAAAACCCTTTCGGCACGTTCGACGCCGTCGTTTTCGCTGCCCGCGACGATCCTCCGCCGCGTTTTTTCACCTGCTGGCTGAGCGGAATGCCGCCGTAATGGGTGAAATCGTTTCCTTGGCGGATTTGCTCTTTCACAAACTGCTCGTAATATTTTGAAGCGTTCACAAGCTTCCGTTTTGTCTCCGATCCGGCTAGTCCATCGACCGGCAAGCCGTATTCGTATTGGAAATTGCGCAGCGCCCAATACGTTCGCCAGCCAAACACGCCGTCAATTTTGCCGTTGTAAAACCCAAGGTATTGCAGCCGCGCCTGCAGTTCAATGACATCATCGCCAACTGCTCCACGCTGAATCACTTGCGGGGAAAACGCGAAAGCATGGCCTGATGGGTAAATGCACGTCCAAACAGCCAATGCGATGAATAGAACCCATTTTCTTGCCATATGTGAACCTCCCGTCAACACTCACCGTTTTTACCCCTATTTTCCTTCCGTTTCCCCTTTTTTATGCGAAAAAAAGAAAAAGCCAAAGCTTTTACGCTTGGCTTTTCACAGGCGGCACCGCTTGAGGGCGGGCGTATCCTTTCGCTTGTTTTACTTTGCGCAACGCCGCCCACCATAAGGCGAGCATAAACAACCCCATGTAATAGCCCCATCGCTCTTTGGCGAGCAACAGCCAGTCATAGACGCCATGAAGGAAAAACGGCAACAAAAACGACGCCCATAAATAATAGCGGCGCTTTTTTACGGCAAACTTCGCCTTGCCGAAATAAAACCCCATGATGACGGAAAAGAGCGCATGACTGGACACCGGCAAAAGCGCACGGGCAATGGCCGTCTCCACTCCGTTGGCCAACAAGTACAAAATGTTTTCCAGCGTCGCGAACCCAAGCGAGACGCTGGCGCTGTACACAATGCCGTCATACGGCTCGTCAAATTCGTCGTGGTCATACACAAAAAAATAAACGACAAACCATTTGACAAACTCCTCAAGGAGCGCAGCGGAAAGAAACGCCTCGGCTGCCGGCGACGCGACGATCCCTTCTGCCGCCAGCACGTATTGGATGAACATGATCGGAAACACAAGCAAGACGCCGAACAAAAACATGCGCAACACAAACGAAAGCGGCTCAGCCTCATACTCGTCCTTTAAATAAAAATAACTAAGCAGCGCCACCCCGGGGGCGACGCCGGCGGAAATCAACGAAAACATCCTCGATCCCCGTTTCTTTGGCATTTTTAACTTCATCGTACCACGAAACAGGGGAGAAAAAAAGAGGAATTGCTGGGCCGCTTGTTGCCTAATAAGCGAACAAGCCATCAACGGCGGCGTCGGCAGCAAGAGCGACAGCGAGCTTGATGCGCGCCTTTTTCGCATCGTAGTCGCTGCCAAGAATAACCCCTTTCTTATGCAAATCGTAGGCGCTGCCGGGGTAATCGTACGTTGTATACACCGCCCCTTCCTCGGCGCTCGTCGTCACAACGACTTTGATCCCCGCTTCGATGGCTTTGACGATTTCATCGACCATTTTTGGCGCCACTTGCCCGCGGCCGACCCCTTCGAGCACAATGCCAGCGACGCCGCTTTCTCGAGCCGCTTTAATGAACTTGCCGTCCGCCTCCAAGTAGCATTTCACAATGTCCACCGGCGGAAGCGGGCGCACAAGCTTGTAATATTCGCGTCGGATCGGCTTTTGGTACACGTACACCTCATCGTTGTCAATGATGCCTAAATAGCCGAAGCCGAAAGCGTTGAATCCTTGAATGTTCGAGGCGTGTTCTTTTTTCACGTATTTCGCGGCAAAAATGCGTTCATTGAACACAACGACCGCCCCCGCCCCACGCAACGACTCGGCGCACGCGGCGTAAATGGCATGGCGGATGTTGATGTACACATCGCTGCCCAAATCAGACGGCGCCCGCTGCGAACCGGTGACGACGATCGTCCGCGGGTCATCGATCGTCAAATCAAGGAAATAGGCCGTTTCTTCGAGCGCATCGGTTCCGTGAGTGACGACGATGCCATCAACGGATGGATCGGTGAAATGCGCCTCAATCCGTTTTTTCAGCTCAAGCCAATGCGAAAACGTCAAATGCATGCTTGGCAATTGAAATACGCTTTCCACGATGATTTCAATTTCTTTCGGCAAATGGCACATCGCCGCAAGTTCTTCACCGCTTAGCGCCCCGGCCCGCAGGCGGCCGGAGCGTTCGTTTCGCTTGCTCGCAATCGTGCCGCCGGTTGTCAGGAGCACCACTTTCCGTTTCGTCACGCAAGCCACCCTCGCTTTCTCGCTTTAGCATCATTACACGAATGTTGATTATCCATTATTTTACTAAAAAACAAAGAATGGTATGGCTGAACACACGCTTTTCTGCCTCTTCCCTC
>NZ_LDPD01000023.1:127948-140271 GCF_001026865.1 Geobacillus sp. ZGt-1
ATTGTTCGAGGAGGGCATGCCGTCATATGCCCAGTCGATGTATTGGCCAAGAAGCGCTACTGCAGCTGCTTGGCCGACCCCTCCCGTTCGCGCTTGGCGATGCAGGCGGCAATAGCGTCTCCATGGAAGCGGCCGTTTTCGATAAAAATTTCATTCGCATCGTTGCCAGCGGCGATCACCCCGGCGATAAACACCCCCGGCACGTTTGTTTCCATCGTCTCTGAATCATAATGCGGCCGGCCGCTTTCCGGGTCGATCTGCACCCCGATGTTCATCAAGAAGCGATGATCCGGATGGTAGCCGGTCATGGCAAACACAAAGTCGTTTTTGATTGTTTTCGTTTCCCCGTCCACTTCATACACGACCGCATCTTCGGTAATTGCTTTCACATGTGCGCGAAACTCCATGCGGATGACGCCTTTCTTCACAAGAGAGTCAAACTCCGGCAAAATCCACGGCTTAATGCTTTTCGAATACTCGTTGCCGCGATACAGCACTGTCACGCGCGCCCCAGCTTTCACAAGCTCCATCGCCGCGTCGACGCTCGAGTTTTTCCCGCCGATGACAACGCAGTCGGTGTTGAAGTACGGATGCGCTTCTTTAAAGTAATGCATCACTTTCGGCAGCTCTTCCCCCGGCACGTTCATATAGTTTGGATGGTCGTAATAGCCGGTGGCGATGACGACGTACTGCGCGCGGTACGTCCCTTTTGTCGTTTCAATAAGAAATGCTCCATCTTCCTGCGGCTTGACGGTTTTCACTTCTTCAAACGTATTGACGCGCACTTGCTTGCGAACCACGACTTCCCGGTAATAAGCGAGCGCTTGATTTCGCGTCGGCTTCCGGTTTTCCGTGATAAACGGCACGCCGCCGATCTCCAACCGGTCGCTCGTGCTGAAAAACGTCTGATGCGTCGGAAAACGGTAAATCGAATGGACGATGTTTCCTTTCTCGATCACCAGCGGCGAAAATCCTGCGTCTTGCAAAGCAATCGCCGCCGCCAGCCCGCACGGACCGCCGCCGACAATAATGATTTTCTCCTCTTTCATCGTTTTTGCCACCTCGCATGAAGCAAAAAATCCCCTATCTTATGATAGGGGATTTCACCAAAGCTTGCAAACATCGGCGCTTGCTCGCCTCACACCCAGCCGCGGAACCGGCACGCTTCCGCCATTTTGCGGACGCCGACCATGTAGGCGGCAAGGCGCATGTCGACGCGGCGCGTCTGCGCCATTTCATACACGTTGTTGAACGCTTTGACCATCACTTTTTCAAGCCGCTGTTCCACTTCTTCTTCCGTCCAATAGTAACCTTGGTTGTTTTGCACCCATTCGAAGTACGACACAGTCACGCCCCCAGCGCTTGCAAGCACGTCCGGAACGAGCAAAATGCCGCGCTGCGTCAAAATTTCCGTCGCCTCAAGCGTCGTCGGCCCGTTCGCCGCCTCGACGACGATGCTCGCCTTAATGCGCGGAGCGTTTTCGGCCGTAATTTGGTTTTCGATGGCCGCCGGCACCAAAATATCGCAATCGAGCTCAAGCAGCTCTTGATTCGAAATCGTATTTTTAAACAGCTTCGTCACCGTGCCAAAGCTGTCGCGCCGTTCAAGCAAATAGTCGATGTCGAGCCCGTTCGGGTCGTACAGCGCGCCGTACACATCGGAAATGCCGACGACTTTCGCCCCGGCGTCGTGCATAAATTTGGCCAAATAGCTGCCAGCGTTGCCGAACCCTTGAACGACGACGCGCGCTCCCTTGAGCGACAAGCCGCGTTTTTTCGCCGCCTCGCGGATGCAAATGGTCACTCCTTTGGCCGTCGCTGTTTCCCGGCCGTGCGAACCGCCGAGGACAAGCGGCTTCCCGGTGATAAACCCTGGCGAATCAAACTCGCGAATTCGGCTGTACTCATCCATCATCCACGCCATAATTTGCGAGTTCGTAAACACATCCGGCGCCGGAATGTCTTTTGTCGGTCCGACGATTTGGCTGATGGCGCGCACGTAGCCGCGGCTTAGCCGCTCGAGCTCGCGGAACGACATCGTGCGCGGGTCGCAGACGATGCCGCCTTTGCCGCCGCCGTATGGCAAGTCAACGATGCCGCACTTTAAGCTCATCCAAATCGACAGCGCTTTCACTTCTCGTTCCGTCACATCAGGATGGAAACGCACGCCGCCTTTCGTCGGACCGACCGCATCGTTATGCTGCGCGCGGTAGCCGGTAAAAATTTTCACCGACCCGTCGTCCATGCGCACCGGAATGCGGACTGTCAACACGCGGATCGGCTCTTTTAACAGCTCATACACTTCTTCCGGGTAGCCGAGCTTTTCCAACGCTCTATGTATAACAATTTGTGTCGACGCCAGCACGTCGTATTGTTGTTCTTTCTCTTCCGTATGCTTATCGGCTGCCATACGTAAACCTCCTATAAGCTCGCTATAGTAATTTGTCGCCTTTCATGTCATAGTATACACCTTCTGTGGCCGGATGCAAAGGAAAAATGGCGAAGCGGCGTCGAACAGTTGGCGCAAAAAAATAGACTCCTTGTCCATTTCAAGGAGCCTTTCTATACCTTTAATTGGCGCGGAAATAACGAACGAGCTGTTCGATCGCGCGGCGTTCAATCAGCCGCTTCCCATATTCTTGCACACGATGTATCGTTATCGTAGCCGGGTTGCCAAACTCGGCCAGCAAGGCGACAAAGTTGTCGAGCGGAATTGGGGGCTCTTCGGGAACATGCAAGTAAAAGCGGCCTTGATAGGAATAAAGCGTGCCGTCGAGGCAACCGACCGCATGCAGGCGATGAGCGAGCTGGATGACATCTTCAAACGTTTGGAATTCGTAAAATATGTCATCGCTCTCATCGAGCGTTACTTGCATTTCGATATAATCGTCGGCGAATTCTTCTTCCATGTCGTCGTAGTCGCCTTCGTTCGTAACGATAACGACCATGCCCTGCGCCGGTAAAGAGTACACTTCGACCGCGATCGATCCGTTCACTTCAAAACCGAGCTCTTCGCTTGCTTCCTCGATCATATCGCGGAACAGCTGATGGACTTTAAACGTATCTTTCCATAAATCGTCTTTCGTCAACCCGCGGTCCAGCAAATCGTCAAACGTCAGGAAAATTTTGATTTTGTTGTGGGTCAAGCGCTCAAGACGCATCGGCACCCCTCCTTACCTACAGAGCCATCTCTTACCGTTATTGTATGACGCAAGCGGCAATTGGTTCGTTTGTTGTTATTAATGAGTTTACATCGTTTTCCCCGTTTTAGACAAGCATTTTTTCTCGGTTGCTCCCCGATCAGCATACTTCCTCCTGTCATGGCCAGCGATGCGGCATCGTCTGGCGGCTTCTCAACGTCATCATACCATAAAAAAAGGAAAAAACGAAAAAAAGCGCCGCCAGCCGCCAATGGAACTGAAACGCCCAATAAAAATGGCCGAGCGCCGCCAAGCTGAACAACCATTGGCCTAAGCGGAGCCGCCGGCCGGACAACAAACGCACCGTCCCGGTTACAGCGATGCTAAGAAGCGCCCCGTTGGCAGCGACGCCGAGCAAAAAACAAGCAAAAGCAAGCCATGTTCGAAACGGGGAAAACAACAGCTGCGTCAAAAACAAGGTTGGGGAAAACGGCTCAAGGGGCGGCAGCCAGCGAAAAAACAAATACGTGCACAAGACAGCGACAAAGGCGATCATCCATAGGCGGCACATTTTTTCCTCCTTATTATTGCCATGATTCGCCATGACAAACAGGCATGAACGGTACTGCTCTATCATAATATAGACTGAACTTTGCCAAAAAAGGAGGGGTTTCATGTTTACAACGCGCAAACAATATGAGCCGTATACAAGCCCGTTTGACCCATGCCCGCCGATCCGCGTGAAAACATACGTCACCGCACCAAACTTATACGTCGGATTCCAGCCGCCCAACTTGCCGCAATTCCCTCTTCGTGAAGCGTTGATGAAAGGGACGCTTTGGCAAGTGTTTTACGATCCGTACTACAGCCCTTACGAAACAAAGACAAAAGGTGATGGCTCATGAAACAAATGCCAAAGGAGTATTATGAACAGCTTGAAGAGCTGCAAGCCGTCGACTTTGCCCTCGTCGAACTGACACTCTACTTGGACACCCATCCGACCGACTATCAAGCGATTCAACAATTTAATCAACTCGCCAAAAAACGGAAACAGCTGAAAAAACAATTTGAAGCCGCCTATGGTCCGCTTGAACAGTTTGGCCATAGCTATTCCAACTACCCGTGGAACTGGGACGACACGCCATGGCCTTGGCAAGTGTAGCCGATCCATCACGAACGCAAGGGGGGAACGGATCATGTGGATTTATGAAAAAAAATTGCAATACCCGGTCCGCGTCAGCACGTGCAATCCGCGGCTGGCAAAATATTTGATCGAGCAATACGGCGGGGCAGACGGGGAGCTGGCAGCGGCGCTCCGCTACTTAAACCAGCGCTATACGCTGCCGCCGAAAGTCATCGGGCTGCTAAACGACATCGGTACGGAAGAACTCGCCCACCTTGAAATGATCGCAACGATGGTGTACAAACTGACGAAAGACGCGACGCCTGAGCAGCTAAAAGAAGCCGGGCTGGAGCCGCATTACGTCGACCATGAGCGCGCCCTCTTTTACCATAACGCCGCCGGCGTTCCATTCACGGCGACGTACATCCAAGCGAAAGGCGACCCGATCACCGACTTGTATGAGGACATCGCGGCCGAAGAAAAAGCGCGCGCGACATATCAGTGGATCATCAATATGAGCGACGACCCGGATTTAAACGACGGACTCCGCTTTTTGCGCGAGCGGGAAATCATCCATGCCCAACGGTTCCGTGAAGCGGTGGAAATTTTAAAAGAGGAGCGCAACCATAAAAAGGTTTTCTAAGCCAGCAGCTGAGCGGAACCCCCGCTCAACTTTGTTCATAATAAAGATTGATGCCATACTCCCGCTTCATCCATTCAAACAGCCGATGGCGCCCGTTCCACTGTTCTTGGTCCTGCCATAAATCGATGCTTTTTTGAATGATCTCACAGCGAAGGGCGTGAAAATCGTCTTCCGCCTTTTCGCTTTTTCCTTTGTAGTAGACGGCTGCCCAATAAACGGTGCTTAAAAGAAGCAGAATCAACACATGGGCAGGCGCAGCGAAAAACCAGGCGATCCGCTCTCCCCACGTCCCGAAAGCCGCCGCCTTGGCCAAAAGATAAAGCAGGAAAACGGCCAAACCGGAAAACGCGGCCGCCTGCAAGAGCAACGTCCGCTTTTCGAGCCGNTCCCATTTTTTCTTTTTTTCGATGACGGCCATCAACATTTCCTTCGCCACTTCATCGAGGGGAAATTCATCTGGAAAATGGACCATCTCCTCTCCCCCTTGTCCTGTTTTTATTGTCCATCATATGCCGCAGAAGGCAGCATTAGAACAAAGAAAGGGGAGCGGCAGACAATGCTTTGTTTCGCTCAATGGTTTTCGTCAAGCGGAATGCGCAGCGTTTGCCCTGGCTGAAGGCGGCCCGTCGACAAGCCGTTTTCCTTTTTAATGAGATCGATCGCATCAGGCGTGCCGTAATATTTCATGGCGATGCTGTAGAGCGTCTCATTGGCTGCGACGACATGGGTGATGATTTTTCCTTGTTCATCATCGGTCTTCTTTTCCCGGCCGCCGACGCTTCCTCGGTCGGCGGCGCTCTTCTGCTTCGATTTGGCCGCCTGTTCTGTCCTCTTGACTTCGTCGTCTTGAATAATGCGCACCGTCTCGCGGCCGCTTTGATCTTCATGACGAACGACTGTGACCGTGTCGGACTTCGATTGGACATGGTGGATGGCCAGCACGACTGCCGGCAACGCCAAAAACAAGAACACGAGCAGGCGGGACGGGACGTATTTTCGCTTTTGTTCTTCTTTTTCCCTCCGCCGTTTGATGCGCGAGGACGGCGCGCTCTCATCGATCCGCAAGCGCCGCCCAGCTCGGCGCTCCTGTGTTCCTTTCATCGCTTCACCCCTTCCTCCCGCTGCAACCGAATATGCAAAGCGAGCACCACATCGATCAAAAAGTGGGCGACAACCGTCACCCATAAACTCCCGGTCTGTTCGTAAAGCGCACCGAGAAACAAACTGATGAGCACAACCATCAGAAACAAAAACCATTTTTCCAAATAGCGCACATGCAGCACAGCAAAAATGACGCTTGCCGCTCCAAGCCCCCAATGCGTCTGCACAACACCGCGAAACAGCCATTCTTCCGTCACAGCGATGAGCGCACATAAAAAAAAGAGATGCGGAATCGAGCGGCCGCGGAATATTTTTTCGTTCACCCCGCCGTCGTCATGCCAATCATCCGGCAAATAGCGCATGGCCAAAAAATCGACCGCCAGCACGAGCGCCGCCCCGCCCGCTCCGTATAGCAGCACATCGGTGAGATCGAACCGCCAAAGCCGGCGCCACTCCGCCCAATCGAACAAAAAGAGCGAACAGCCGCCGGCGGCAAGAAGCAGCAACCCTTGCGTTACATAAAGATGAAAAAGCAGCTCGCGCTCTGTCATCTGCCGGATTTGTTCACTTTGCCGTTTCATTCGTCCGCCCCCCGCCAAAAAGCATGTCCCACAACTCCTCGCGCCAATGGCGAACCGGCGCCTCCTCCGGACGGCGGACGGCTCGTTCATAGCCGTCAAGCGAAAGCCCGCAGCGATCGCAGCAGACATTCTGCTGATCCGTCAGCTCCTCGCCAAACGCGCGGACAAGCGCTTGACGCCGGCACGAAGACAAGTGCACCCATTCATCCATTTCCTGCAGTTTTTTCCGCTTCCAGCGCCGCCGCGCCTCGATGGCGGCTGCCATCCTGCCGTACAGCCGCTCTTTCGCCTCCGCTGTCAGCCAACCAGGCATCGCCCGTTGTTCCCGTTCTAAAAAATACGCCAACAGCCGCTTTTGTACGTCGGTGAATCCGGCAGCCTCGAGCGTCGCCATCGCCGCTTCCCATCCGGCTCCTTCCGGCAGCCGCCAACACCACTCACGCAGCTCGCGCGGACTTAACAGCTCGGCCTCCGCCACCGCCTGGGCCATGGCCCGGTCGCCGTCCGCATAAAATAACACAGCAAGGCTTGGCGCTCCGTCGCGCCCCGCGCGCCCGATTTCCTGCACGTACGCCTCGAGCTGGGCCGGCATATGAAAATGAAGCACAAATCGGACGTTTTCTTTGTTCACGCCCATGCCGAATGCGCTTGTACAACATACGATGTCAAGCTGACCGTAGACAAATTGCTGCTGCACGAGCAGCCGTTGCTCCCCGTCCATGCCGGCATGGTAATAGGCGACCCGCCCCGCGCCGCACTGTTCGAGCCGGCGCGCCATCTCTTCCGCCCATTGACGGCTCGAAAAATAAATGATTCCCGGGCCTTCGAGACGCTTGGCATAATCGGCCAAGCGCGCCGCTTTGTCCTCCGTTGATGAACAATGCTCCACGCACAAGGCGATGTTCGGACGATCGACGGAATGAATATGGCGGCGGGCGCCATCCATCCCGAGCGTGCGAATAATATCCTCCTGCACCTCGGGCGGCGCCGTCGCCGTCAACGCCAAACACGGCGGGGCCCCGAGCGCGCGCCGGATCTCCCCAAGCTTTAAAAAGTCCGGGCGAAAGTCATATCCCCATTGAGAAATGCAGTGCGCTTCATCGACGACAAAAAGCGAAATGCATACGCGCCGAAGCGCCGTTAAAAATTTTGCCGACTGCAGCATCTCCGGCGACGCGTAAATAAAGCGAAACTCCGCAAGCGAAGCGAGCGCCTGCCATTTTTCTTCGGCATCAAGCAGGCTGTGAAAAGCAATCACTCGCTTTTCCCCGCGCCGGCGCAACTGCTCGACTTGGTCCTCCATGAGCGACACAAGCGGCGAAACGATCAGCACACTGCCTTGAAGCAAATACGCTGGCAGCTGATAGCAAAGCGACTTGCCGCTTCCGGTCGGCAGCATCGCCAGCACGTCGCGCCCAGCAAGCACATCTTCCGCCACTTCCCGCTGACCCGGGCGGAATGAAGCATGTCCGAACTTCATGCGCAGCGTTTTCGTCAACTCGTCCAACGTCCCACTTCCTTTGCCAACACGAGCCGAATTTCGAAATAGCTGACTTTGCCATCAAGCGCCTCGCGAATCTCTTTCAATTTCCTCGTCCTAAGCGCCTGCGCCGCCGCTCGAATGGCCGCCGCCTTTTCATCGTCGACAAACGGGGCGATCGAAAAACCGGACACATTGGCAGCGATTTCGACAACGTGATCCTCAATCGTGCTTCGCTTCAAGCGGCGAAGATTGGAAATATCTTCTATCGTTTTTCCTTTCCGCAGCCATTCGTACGTTTTTTGCGCCGATTGTGTCAGCACCGCCGGCGCCAGTCCGCTCATCAATTCGGCCATCATCGGAACGCGTCCAGCCTCAGCTTCCGCCATGATGTAATGAAGCACGTTGCGGAATTGAAACTGCACGTAGAGCGCGTCCTTTTGCAAATAGGCCGCGATTTGCTCCATCGTCCAGCCGATGCGGACCGCGCTCGTCAAACGCAGCGTAAAGATCACCGCCGCCTCCTCCGAAACCGCTTCAAGCAGCCGGATGAGCTCTTGATACAGCGTCTCGGCCAACATTTGGCGCGATCCTTTTGCAAGCAAATATTGCTTCACCCATTGAAGCGTCCGCTCGTCGCGGCAAATCGGTGCAAAACGCCGCCCATAGACGAGGTTTGACAATGTCTGCCCGATCAAGGAAAGACGCTGCCAAAACAGCGGTTCCGCCTCATGATAGCGCCAGCCGTTCAGATGGCGGGGGAAAAGCGCTGCTTGCTCGGCAAGCCATTCTTCCCCTGCCGCGGTCAACGTGTATGTCCGCTGTTTCGCGGATAAAGCGAGTCGCTGTTCGACAAGCGCCATTGCCGCTTCCTCGAGCGCCGCCAGCGTCACATTCTTCCATGTGCCAAACAGCGGCTCAAGCTGAAACCATTTGCTGTCTTGGAGCGTCTGCGCCGATTTTTTTCCCGAAAATAAATGATACACCGCCGCCAGCGTCCGTTCGCCGTTGAAGCGGCGCAAGCAATGGGCGAGCAAAAATGAGGCATAGCCATGCCGCATCCTGCGTTCCTCCCTCGCCTCTATTGTAGCAAAAATCGCCCAACCGGTCGGCAGAAAAAATCGATCGGTTGACAGTTCCGCCATATGATAACAAAACTAAATAAGATGCATATGTGTAAAAATACAAGAGAGCGATTTTTTTGTTGAAAAGCCGGCCGTACGGTCTTATTATTAAAAGTGAAAAGTTCATTTCCGAGCAGGCAACACGGAGATGGCCCGTCCGTTTCCAATAAACTTGGGGAGGTTCGATTTTTATGCCAAAGTATACGATTGTGGATAAAGAGACTTGCATCGCCTGCGGAGCTTGCGGCGCCGCCGCTCCCGACATTTACGACTACGACGAGGACGGCATTGCCTACGTCACCCTTGATGACAACCAAGGCATCGTCGAAGTGCCGGAGATTTTGATTGACGATATGATGGACGCCTTCGAAGGCTGTCCGACTGAATCGATCAAAGTTGCTGACGAGCCGTTTGACGGCGATCCGAATAAATTCGACTGACATTCCCCCTCTTGCCTTGCCGGCAAGAGGGTTTTTTGATGCAAGCGTGAAATCACAAGTGGCGCATCTTGAACGAACGTGCTACAATAAGATTGGCTTGTCCGCCGCGCCTGCTGGGTGGACAAGTTTTCATGTATACATAACCAACAAAGGAGGAACGGGTTATGGCATTCGAAAATAAAATTGTCGAAGCGTTTATCGAAATTCCAACCGGGAGCCAAAACAAATACGAATTCGACAAAGAACGGGGCATTTTCAAGCTCGACCGCGTCCTATATTCACCGATGTTTTATCCGGCTGAATACGGCTATTTGCAAAATACGTTGGCGCTGGATGGCGACCCGCTCGACATTTTGGTCATCACGACAAACCCGACGTTCCCGGGCTGCGTCATCGACACGCGCGTCATCGGCTATTTGAACATGGTCGACAGCGGCGAAGAAGATGCGAAATTGATCGGCGTTCCGGTCGAAGATCCGCGCTTTGACGAAGTGAGATCGATTGAAGACCTCCCGCAGCACAAACTGAAAGAAATCGCCCACTTCTTTGAACGCTACAAAGACTTGCAAGGGAAACGGACGGAAATCGGCACATGGGAGGGGCCGGAAGCAGCCGCCAAATTGATCGACGAATGCATCGCCCGCTACAACGAACAGAAAAACAAGTAATCCGTCCAACATCTCATTTCACCAGACGCCGTTTTTCTATTTCCGAACAATTTTGCCCATGTCGTTTGATATGGGCGCTTTTCTTTTTCAAACCCCGAACATTCCTGCTCAAAAAAACGTTTTCATTGGTATGACTTCTTTTTCCCCCATTGACAGAAACCGCTTTCGCATGTTAAATTATCAGAAATTTAACATCCTTGAAACAGAAAGGGGCACCCACTGTGTTTCGCGTACTCGTTTCCGACGCCATCAGTGAAGAAGGTTTGGCGCCGCTCTGCGCATCGGCGCAGATCGACATCGTGCAAAAGAAAACAACCGAAGCGGAAGAGGAATTGCACACCTTTGACGCTTTGCTCGTGCGCAGCGCCACCAAAGTGACGGAAGAACTATTGGAAAAAATGCCGAACTTAAAAATTATCGGCCGCGCCGGGGTGGGCGTCGACAACATTGATGTCGATGCAGCGACGAAACGCGGCATCGTCGTCATTAACGCGCCAAACGGCAATACGATTTCGGCCGCTGAGCATACCTTTGCCATGATGGCCGCCCTCGTCCGACGCATCCCGCAGGCGCACATTTCCGTCAAATCGAGGGAGTGGAACCGCTCGGCGTTTGTCGGCAACGAGCTGTTTGGCAAAAAATTGGGCATCATCGGCTTCGGCCGCATCGGCTCGGAAGTCGCCAAACGGGCGCGCGCCTTTGGCATGAGCGTGCACGTGTACGACCCATTTTTAACGAAAGAACGCGCCGAAAAACTCGGCGTCTCGATTCACTCGCTTGACGAAGTGCTGGCCGTGGCTGACATCATCACCGTTCATACGCCGCTCACGAAAGAAACGCGCGGGTTGCTTGGCACGGAAAACTTGGCGAAAACGAAAAAGGGCGTCTATTTGATCAACTGCGCCCGCGGCGGCATCATCGACGAACAGGCGCTCATCCCGTTCTTGGAAAGCGGGCATGTCGCCGGCGTCGCCCTCGACGTCTTTGAACAAGAGCCGCCAGGGGATCATCCGCTTTTAGCGTTTGACAATGTGATCGTTACGCCGCATTTAGGGGCGTCGACCGTCGAAGCGCAGCTGAACGTCGCCACCCAAGTCGCGGAAGAGCTGCTCCACTTTTTTGAAGGGCGGCCCGTCACCTCATCGATCAACTTGCCGGCGTTGTCGAAAGACGTCTATGAAAAAATTCAAGCATTCTATCATTTAGGCCGGAAGCTCGGCTTGATTGCATCGCAGTTTATGAACATCCCGGTGCAAGAGCTGTCGGTCACCTACGCCGGCACGGTCGCTGATCTGGAGACGACGTACATCACCCGCAGCCTGCTCGCCGGCTTCCTGCGGCCGCGCGTCGCCTCAACCGTCAACGAGGTGAACGCCGCCATGGTCGCCAAAGAGCGCGGCATCACATACGGCGAAAAATTTTCCGATGAAACGCACGGCTATGCGAACTGCATTTCGCTCACCGTCCATGGCGAAAACAAAACGTTCACCATCAAAGGGACGCACGTGCCGAACTACGGCGACCGCATCGTCCATTTTGACGGCGTCGCCATCGACTTTGCCCCGGAAGGCCATCTCCTGTATATCCAGCACCAAGACCGGCCGGGGATGATCGGCAAAGTCGGGAACGTGCTTGGGGCGCACGATGTCAACATCGCCACCATGCAAGTCGGCCGCCAAGAAGCGGGGGGCAAGGCGATGATGATCTTATCGCTTGACAAACCGGTTGATGATGAGGTATTGCAGGCGTTGGCGCAAATTGATGACATCGAAACGGTGAAGCGGCTCGAAGCGTAACCACCCGCTTCTGCGGGCAGATCATACAAAAAACGCAGGCCTTCCCAGAAAGGAGCCTGCGTTTTTCGTTCGAGCAAGCCCCACAGCAGCCATTCGCATCGTATAGTTCCCTCTTGCGAAAAGGCGATGATCATGACCCAAAAGGTTGTTTTTCCTTAAACCAAACACAATGCATCGTTTCTTCATGATTGTTTTACGCCTACATACTAAGAAAGGGTGTCCCGATC
>NZ_LDPD01000023.1:141933-142001 GCF_001026865.1 Geobacillus sp. ZGt-1
CCGATTTTGCGAATCATATGGAGCTTCTTGGCTTTTCCTAATCTCCTTCGCAAAGCCGCATATCGTCG
>NZ_LDPD01000023.1:142215-142307 GCF_001026865.1 Geobacillus sp. ZGt-1
AGCCATGCTTCTTGATAGGGACGCGTGACCACCGGCACACCGACTCGCTTCTCTAATGTTGGGAATGAAACGGTGTAGAACTCTCCTTTCTT
>NZ_LDPD01000023.1:142407-142532 GCF_001026865.1 Geobacillus sp. ZGt-1
TTCACGACGGCGGAAGGAAATCGTTGTGACGAAAACGCTTTAAAAATTTTACTCGTCGCTTGATTCAGTTCTGGATGATCCAACAGCCAATTCGCAAACTCTGTGTTCACTTCTGTCATCCGTTC
>NZ_LDPD01000023.1:142968-143112 GCF_001026865.1 Geobacillus sp. ZGt-1
TGTTTTCGTTCTTCGATATTTTTGTTCCATATTATTAATTGTATCAGTTTAATGGTCATACTCAAACAATTAAAGATAAAAAATGGTTGCTCTAAGCAATCCCATGAAGAGATTACCGAGCAACGCCGTCTTTCATCCCACGAT
>NZ_LDPD01000023.1:143525-154502 GCF_001026865.1 Geobacillus sp. ZGt-1
ATCCTTTTGGGACACCCTCGTGTTTTGTCAGTTCCGTTCAGCCGAGCGGCACCGCCTTCCGCTCGCCTTTCGAGAACGTCATCAGCTCGGTGTAGCCGACACTGCGGGCGAGTTCCACCGCCTTGTCAAAATCGGCGCCGACATGCTCAGGCACGTGCGCGTCGGACGACAACACAATCGGAATGCCTTTGTCATAGCACATTTGGAGCAGGCGCGGATCCGGATACAGTTCGCCAACCGGCTTGCGCAGCCCGGCGGTGCTGATTTCGACGCACGTTTTCGAATTGGCGAGCGCTGTTGTCGCCCGGTCGTATTGTTCAAGCAAAAATTCCTCATCTTCCGGGACGTATTTAAAAATTTTCACCAAATCGAGGTGGCCGATAATGTCAAACAAATTCGACTCGGCGAGCGTCACGACTTGATCGAAATATTTGCGGTATGTATCGTACAAATCGCGCCGTTCCCACTCGTGGCGATATTCGGCTAAGTCGATGCCGAAATCGTCGACCCAATGGATCGAACCGATGACATAGTCAAACTCGTATGAGCGGATAAAGGCGGCCATTTCCTCGTGTTTGCCCGGCGTATAATCCATTTCGATCGACATTTTCACATCGAGGCCCGCATCCCACGCTTCGTGGAACAGCCGGACATAATCGTCCATATCGTAGCAGCGGCGCGCGTCGACCCACGGATTGGACAAAATGTTTTTCGTTTGGTAAAAATGGTACGCGTGCTCGGAAATGCCGAAATGCTGGATGCCTTTTTTGACCGCTGCATCCGTGAACTGGCGCAAATAATCAAGCGTCAACGCCCCTCGTTCCAAATGGTTATGATAATCGGTCAACATCGGTGTTTCTCCTCTCCTGCTGTTTTTCTCATTATAACGCATTACCGCAAGAAAGGACAACCGTTTTGCGAATATTCATCCAATCATCCGTTGGCGCCGACAAGAAACAACAGTCCGACGCATACCGCCACACCAGCCACCGCCAAAAGGCGTCTCATCACATCGCCCATTTCCATCCCTCCTTGCCTATGTCGCACCATATATGTCTTATGTCAAAACGAACGCCGATAGAACGGCCTCGCGTCGACATTACCAAAAATGTAACAAAATGATACCGTCTAAAAACCGCTAAGAGCTCACGCTGGCGGCTACGGGCCGGTTGCCAGCAACGCGGCGTTCGGTCCGGCCGGCACGTTGATCGGCTTCCCAAGCGGATACGGGCCAAGAGTCGATAACCCGCTCGATTCGAATGTGACGTCAAGCAGCCCAAACTCTTTCGCCGTCAGCAGCACGGCCTCCGCCATGCTCGCCGCTTCTTCCGCGCTTGGTCGAGCGGACAAATGAAGCCGGACCGTAGCATGGCGCGCATCGACATCGACCGAATCAACTTCCACCCCTGGTGGAATGGCCGGCTCAAGCCCGTGGATCGTCGATTTTTTCATCTGCTGCAGCGCCTCAGGAAACGAGCGGGCGCTGCCTAGCGCCGGGATGAGCACCGGATAGCCGAAGGAGGAGGAGCGGTTTTGATAATACATTCGCTTCTGCTCATTGATTTTTGTCGTTTTTAGACGACCCAACACTGGCAAATCGAGCCCCTCCTCCTCCCCAGTGAAAAAGCGGATGCTTCGCCCGCCCATCTGCCGCACTGTTTCCATGACCGCGTCGAAAAAGAGGCGCTGTTCCTCATGGCTGGCGGCAAACACGCGATGGCTCGCTGGAACGCGAACAACCCATACGCGCCCATCGCCTGCCGCCGGGGCCATCTTCACACCGTCGAGCCACGCGGACGCCTCACGCAACGGGGAACGGGCAAGCTCACCGAGCGCCGCGGACAGCCGTTCTTTCGGCGCAAAACGGCCAGGAAGGGGAACAACCACTGGCACCACTTGGCCGATTCGCTCATCGGGCAAGGCAATCACCACTGCATTCGCCGGTTCGCTGGCGGCCATCATCGCTTTTGGGTGAGAGGAAGCGCCATCCGCCTCTAGCGTCTGAACAGGGGATGAGGAAGCCTCGTTTTTGTCCGAACGTGTTGGAACGATAAAATGCGGACCGGCATAAACCGCCAATGCAAGCACGGCCGCCGATGCAACCGCTGGGAGCCAACGCCGCTTCCAGCGCGCCATCCGCTGAGCGCGCACCAGCCGGACATACACTTCTTCTTTCGTGCGCCGGTCTTTGATGACGGGCAACTGTTCAAGGCCATGTTCAATGCATCGCTCATTCCAATTGAGCTTTTTCACACCGCCACCCCTCCTGTTTTGCCTCTTCCTCCATATATTGCTTGAGCGCCTTTAGTGCGCGGTGCTGCGTTGTTTTCACTTTACTTTCCGTCCAGCCGAGCGCTTCCGCCGTTTCCGCGATCGACAGCGACTGGATGAATCGAAGGACGAGCACAAGCCGCTGATCAACCGTGCAGCGCGCCAAACCACGGTACATAAGCTGAATCTCCTCTTTTTGAATCGCCATTTCCTCAGGAATCGGCTCGTCGGCGCCGATTTGTTCCTCGCTCCATTCCGCCGAACCAGCCCATTGGCGTCGGCGTTTTTGCTTGCGGAAAAAATCAATGGCCACATGGCGCGCAATGGACAGCAGCCACGTTTTTTCGCTGCACTGCCCTTTAAATCGTTTGTATGAGCGCAGCACTCTGACGTACACTTCCTGAACCAAATCTTCGGCCTGCTCTCGATTCCGCACCATGTAGAATAAAAAATTAAACAAATCATGATGGTACTTTTCATACAACTGTTCAAAGACGGGGTCCATCGCTTCTCTCCCCCTATCTCCTCCATGGACCACGACAAAAAAATCCCATTATCTTCATGATAACGGGTCCGAGCGAAAAAGGGAATGATTTTTTCACCAAAAGCAGCCGGCTTTTACCACTCGACGTGCAGTGGAAAAAAGAGAGAGCCGGCTTGCTTTTTGATTTCACGTTCGCCATCTGGATCATAACTGACAAGCACCGACGTCGCCGGGCCGCCGGAGGAAAAGAGCGGAAGCGGGCATGCGCAGGCCCGCCCTTGGCGGCCGTTAGCGGCTAACAGCTGTGTCCATTCGTAATAAATACCTTTCGAGCCGATGGGAATCAATTCGTAAATGTATGGTGTGCGGAGAAGCGCGGCAAACAGCGGAAGCGGCGCAACCCATTCCGGATGCGAAAGCACGGCCGAGCCGACGAGAGGACGGCCGATGACGGCAAACTTCGCCTCTTCGGGTGTGATGCCGATTCGTTTCCGTTCGTTGGCCACCGTCCCGATGGCCGTCACTCCAAGCGCCGACTGCACGGTGGGAAAATTCGATTCCGTGCTGCCGGTGATCGGGAGATCAATCCCCAGCTCGCGGCACGTTCTCCTGACACCGCGGCAAAGAGCTTCCCACCGGTCATCAGCGATGAAGTTTTGCAGCACGACGACCCTCGCTTCCGCTCCGACGCTCAACAGCTCCATCAAGGCAACGCGGGCGGAAAAATACGCAACAACATCCACCGAGACGGACACCGCATCACCCGGCTTGTCCCCGACCGCCGCCGAACCGTCGGCCGCAACGGCGAGCTCCATGCCGTCGACAAACGGAAGGAAAAGCACATCACGCATGCGGCGCCTCCACCCCCGCTTTCGCCGCCAACCGGACGACAACCGGCATGACGGCCAAAGCGATCAACACGTTGACCGCCGCGGCTGCCGAAAGCGGCGGAATGACGGCAAAAACAAACGGCCAGCCGAACGAAACGGCAAGCGGCAACGGCGCCAAAAACGCATTGCCGATGAAAAAGACGACAGCGCTGCCGATTTTCCATCCCCGCCGATGCAGCACGGCGAACAGGGCGCCAAGCCCCGCCATTTCAAGAGCGACAAACCAATGAACTGGGCCGAGCGGAAAACCGCCGATCAACGCCGAAACCAAATGCCCAAGCCCAGCGACCGCCGCTCCGGCGCGCGGGCCAAGAACCCCGGCGGCGACAAGCGCCGGTGCGCTGTCCAAAGCGATGCTGCCGACAAACGTCGGCAGCTTGATGAACGATCCGATCGCCGAAAGCGCCAAACAAACGGCCGTCCAAGCCAAGCGGCGGTTCATTGTTTCTCCTCCTTGTCGCGGAACACAATCGCGCTCCGTTCATACTCGATGTCCTTCACCCCTAAACGCGCGTTCACGACCCGGGCAGCGGCGAACAAATAATCGGACAGGCGGTTCATATATTTGAGCACAACATCGTTGATCGGCTCCGCTTTTTGCAAGGAAACGATGCACCGCTCCGCCCGTCTTGCCACCGTACGCGCCATATGGAGCGCCGCAGCCGCCTTGGAGCCGCCCGGCAAAATGAATTTTTGCAATGGCGGCGCTTCTTGCACGTGCGCATCAATGCGCTCTTCTAAAAATGTGACCATCGCCTCGGTCACCTTATACGGAAGCTTGCCGTTGACGATGGCCAGGTCGCCGCCGCAGTCAAACAGCTCGTGCTGGATTTTTTGCAGCTCAGCGCAAAGGTCGCGAAACCGTTCATCGCCGGCCAATAACGCAAGCGCCCATCCGATGAACGAATTCGCCTCGTCAATCGTTCCGTACGCCTCGACGCGCAAATGGTCTTTGTCCACGCGCCCGCCGACTAAACTCGTTTTCCCTTGGTCTCCTGTTCGCGTATACAATTTCACTGTTCCTCTCCCCCTTATTTCAATTGTTCCGCCAGTCCGCACCAAAGCCGGTCGACGCGGCAGCACAAGGAAGCTAGTCGCTGGTAGCACATTCCCACGGCGTCGCGCCAGCGCCGCTCTTGCGGATCAACCGGAACAACGCCTTGCGTCACATCGGTGCCGATCCAAACGACCGTGCGGTTAGGCGCTGCCGCTTCCCACCGCTGCCAAGCGCGGAAATAGGATTCCCACTCGTCTGGGTCCGGACGGGGGCGGATGGCGGCTTCCAACCCGTCAAAGACGACCGTTTTTGCCGTTTCGATGCCATCCGGCGGCCTATACGGCTCCACATAACCGTTATGCCATACAATATGAACTCCATCATTTATTCCATACCGTTCCCTCACCCATTTTCGTTTTCCTTGAAACGCACCACCGATAACGAAATGCACCGCTCTCCCCCTTTCCAACGCTCGATCGTCGATTCCAATGTATATCCGCCGGCAAATGGCACCTCCCATTCCCAAAACGAACGAGCATCGGGCGCATACTGCTCGAGCAGGAGGCGAATCGGGCCGCCATGGGTGATGACAGCCACATGACGGGCGCCCGCCCGCTCAGCGAAAGCAATCGTCTCCGCAAGCGCCTGTTTGATGCGCGCTTGAAAGTCGGCATAACGCTCCCCGCCGGGCGGCGCCGCAGAAAAGGGCGACGCAAGCCATTGGCGGTAGGCGGGCTCCGCTTCCAGCTCAGCAAACGTTTTTCCTTCCCAAGCGCCAAAGTGAAGCTCGCGCCAACGGCTGGTGCACCAATCTGCCCCGCGTCCGCCAAACAGCAAGGCGGCCGTTTCTCGACAGCGGTGAAGGTCGCTTGTAACCATGCAGTCGACCGGATACGGCCGCTCAAGCTGCAAGCGGCACAACCGATTGCGCTCCGCGGCCGCAAGCGGCGCGTCCGTCCAGCCGATATACGCCCGACGTCGGTTTTGTTCCGTCATCCCATGACGGATGAGTGTAAGAGCCAAATGACGCCCCATAGCACCGTCTCTCCTCCTTCGATCAGCGCGCCGAGCACATCACCGGTGATGCCGCCAAACTGTTTTTCCGCCCACGGCTTTGCCGCCGCCGCCAAAACGACAGCCGCTGCAGCCAGCGCCGCCCCTGTTTGCACCGAAATGGCGGTGGATGCACAAAGAAGCGAAAGCAATACAAAAGCGAGTCCAAGCGCCCAAATGGCATCACGCCATGAACTATATTCGCGAAGCGATGCAGCCATTCCTGTCGGCTTTGCCAGCTTGCCGACGGAAAGAAGCCAGGCAGCCCCGGCCCGCGACAACAGCGGAACGGCGGCGAACAGCGCCGGCGGAATGCCTGTCTGGAGCGATTCGTACAGAAACAGCCAACGAAATGACAACAAACAAATAAGCGACAACACCGCAAACGCGCCGACGCGCGGATCGGACATGATCTCTTGCCGCCGCTTGACGTCGCGGTACGAAAAAAACGCGTCGCTCACATCCATAAAGCCGTCAGCGTGCATCCCCCCGGCCATCCAAATGCCGAGCCAAAGAAGAAGAAGCGCCCAAACAAGCGGCGAGCTGAATGAAAACGTGGAAAAGAGTGCATACACTCCGGCCGAAAGCGCCCCGATCAGCGCCCCCGCAAGCGGCATACAGCGCACGAGCCAGCGGACATGGGCGGCGTTCCATGCGATCGAGCGCCGAATCGGGATCGTGGTAAACAGCTGCAGCGCCAACAACCATCCGTTCCATGCTTGCTTCATCCCGGCCACCGCCCTTTTTTCACGCGGAGAAGGCCGCATTCAACGACCGCGGCGGCCGCCGCTTCCGCGACCAACTGTTGGTGAAGCAAGCCAAGCGTTTTCATGTAGCGAAATGTGCCAGGATCATCCGGAACACCCCCGGCAAACAGCTCGTTCGATACAATCACGACCGCACGGCAGGCATCCGCCCACGCCCGCACTTCATCGAGCATGCGGCAAGCAACAGCTTGAGCGGTTGCGTCTGTTTTCCAATTTTCACCAAAGAACAGCTCGTGGGCGAGCCATGTGGTCAAGCAATCAAGCAGAACAACATCATCAGGGTGCAAGGAAGCGGCAATCTCCTGAGAAGAGAACGGGGCTTCCCACACTGTCCAATGCGCGGCCTGCGCCGCGCGCCGCTCTTGATGACGGCGGATGCGCTCCGTCATTTCTTCATCCATTGCCTGCGCGGTGGCGATATAGTGAAGCCGACCGCCGCGAGAAAGCCGGATGGCGCATATTTCCGCCGCTTCACTTTTTCCGCTGCGCGCGGCGCCGCTGACAAACACCATCATCCGCTCCACCTCGCAAGCGCTTCAAGAAGCCGATCGTTTTCCACCTGCGTTTTGACCGCAAGCCGCACGTAACGTCCGTCCAGTCCAGGAAAATTCATTGTATGCCGCGGGACGATTCCTTGCTGCAATAAATAGAAAAACAAATCCTCTGTCCGTCCGGAGAGCGGACGCAGCAAGTAAAAATTGACGACCGACGGCGAGACGGCATACCGGCCGGCCGGCAGCGACCGAAACACGCGCTCCCGCTCGGCGGCGATCCGTTCTTTCGTCCACTTGACAAACGATTCCATCGCCATGAAACGAAGCGCCAATTGTTGGGCGATGCAGTTTGTGCTCCATGGCGGCTGATGCGTTTTCAGCGAAGCGATCACCGCCTCGTCGGCAGCGACATAACCAAGGCGCACGCCGGCCAGATGATGAATTTTCGTCAACGATCGAAGCACAATGAGGCGCGGATAGCGATCCAGCCAACGCATGGCTGTAAATCCGCCGCGCCAAAACGGATAGAACGCCTCATCCACCACGATATACGTCCCCGCTTGGTCCGCTGCAGCGACGAGCGAGCGGAGATCACGCTCCGGCATCACGGTTCCGGTCGGATTGTTCGGATGACAGAAAAAAACCGCGTCGCATTCCGCCGCCCATGCCGCCGCTTGGTCAATGTCGTACGAAAAACCGCGGCTTTCCTCTGCCAGCAAAGACTTGACTTCGCATCCGTAAGCAAGGCAGGCGCGCCGATACTCGGAAAACGTCGGCTCCAAGATGCCGACGCGCCGGCCGGCAAGCAGCGCGGCCAACAAATAAATCGCCTCCGCTGCCCCGTTCGTCACCAGCACTTGTCCGGGTCGAATCTGCTCCTGCTTGGCAACGAGCTCCCTGAGCGCCTTCGCTTCCGAATCCGGATACTCACCGGCCCAGCGAATCCATTCCTCGCCGTTCGGCCAAGCCGACGGCGGCAGGCGATATGGGTTCGTATTGACGCTGAAATCAATGTATTCGTCTGGAGGGGCCAATCCGCATTGCTCATACAACGCGAGCGGATTCGCCCCATGCGCCGGCCAACGCAACGATCATCCCCCCGATCCATAGCAGCAATAACGTAAAGGCGAGCACCGTTCTGATCATGATGCCGACCGCCTGGCGAATATGAACCGAGCGCAGCGGAACATCGGGATCGCCGAGTGTCGGCCGCTCAGAGACGACGCCGCCATATGTATTCGTCCCGCCCAGCTGCACCCCAAGCAATCCAGCCATCGCCGCCTCGAGCCAGCCGCTGTTCGGGCTTGGGTGGCGGCGGGCATCGCGAAACAAGATCGACAGCGCCAAACGAAGGCGGCGGCCGCCGCAAACCAACACCATCACGAGCGCCGTCAGCCGCGCCGGAATGTAGTTGAGCGCATCGTCCAGCCGGGCGGCCGCCCAGCCAAATTCGCGATACGTTTCATTTTTATAGCCGAGCATCGAATCGCACGTGTTCACTGCCCGGTACAGCATGGCAAGCGGCGCGCCGCCCAAGGCCGCGTAAAAGAGCGGAGCCGTGATGCCGTCGCTCGTATTTTCCGCCACCGTTTCGACGCAGGCGCGGGTGATGCCGGCCTCATCGAGCCGCTCGGTGTCGCGGCCAACGATCATCGACAGCGCCCGCCGCGCCTCGGGAAGATCGCCCGCTTCAAGCGGCCGGCGCACATCCTCAGCCGCTTCAGCGAGGCTTTTGGTCGCAATGGTGGTGAAAATGAGCGCCGCCTCGATCGCCACCCCCACGTATACGGACAGCGCGNAGCCCACATAAACGACCAACGCCGATACCCCGTAAACAGCGGCCAACACGACCGCCACGGCCGCCGCCCCTTTCGCCCGCCGCTTTGTTCCTTGATTCCAGCGGCGGTCAAGCCACGCAATCAGCGTTCCCATCCCGCGCACAGGGTGCGGCAGCCAGCGCGGGTCGCCAAGCAGCGCATCCAACAGCAAAGCCAACGTCATTGCCAGCAAATGCGTCATCGCCGCCCCCTCCGCCGCTTGTAGCGGTCAAGCGCCTCGATCGTCGCTTCATACACGAGCCGACCGATCGCGCGCCCGAGTTCCGTCGCCGTTCCGGCATAGGCAAACGTCCGCCCGGTTTGCGTCGCCGCCACGGCGAGCGAATCGGTCGACGTGCCGGTGGCAAGCGTCCCTGTTTCCAGGTCGCAAACCGAACAGTCGGCGAGCGCTTTTACCTTCGCTTCCGTCGCTGTCATCATCGCCTGGACAAACGCCGCTTCCGTCAGCACTCCGTCAATGACAATCACCATATTGATCGTTCCCGGCCTTGCCGCAAGCGGCTTATGCTGCCACGCCCGAGCGGCATCAACCGCATTGCCGACGCCAGCGGTCGTCATGATTGCAACCGAAAACGCTTCCCCTTCTTTCTGAAGCCAAACGGCATCATGGACGTCAACCGCCGTCATCATGCCGATCGTTCGTTCCGGCGAAAACCCGTGCTGCTCCAAATAGCGGCGCATGTCTCCTTCCGCATCGCCGCAATCGTAATCCAACCCGACTTGGCGGTTGACAAAATGGGTCGCCCATTGAAACCCAGCGCCGATCAATGCCGAGGACAGGACGCGAAGCGGCTGGCAGGAGGCCAGAACAGCGGCGTCATCAAGAAAGGACAAACGCAGCCCGCCGGCCGACGATTCTTCTTGTTTCCCTTTCGGCACAAACGAAAACATCGGCTTTGCCGCCGCCGGATGAGCCAGACGCACAATCGGCGCGGCAAACACTTCCTCAAGCAGCGCCGGCGTCATCACATCTGTCGGCGTTCCAAGCGCCGCTGTTTTTCCTTCTTTTAACACAAGCACCCGGTCGCAATATAAGCTAGCGACGTTCATATCGTGAAAGACGGCGACGACCGTCAAATCGCGGGAGCGGGCAGCTTCCGCGAGCCGGTCCAAAAGCCGGACTTGGCCGCTCACATCCATATGGTTCGTCGGCTCATCCAGCAAGAGCAGCTGCGGCTTTTGGGCAAGCGCCCGCGCCAAATAGGCGCGCTGCCGCTCGCCGCCGCTTAGCCGCTCAAGCGGCTCATCGATTTTGTCAGCCAAGCCGACCGCACGAAGCGCTTCTTGAACCGCCGCTTCATCCTCTTTCGTCCACGTCGGAAACAAGCCGCGCTGATGGGCGTAGCGGCCGAGCGCCACCGTTTCTCTCACCGTATAGCCGGGCGCCGCCTCCGCCGTCTGCGGCAGGACAGCGGCAAACCGCGCCCATTGCTTCGCAGACAGCGCCAAAAGCGGCTGGCCATGAATCTTGATCTCACCGCTGGCAAGCGGAAGCTCTTTGCAAATGAGTTTCAGCAGCGTCGTTTTTCCGCTGCCGTTCGGCCCGACGATGCCAAACAGCTCCCCTTTTTCCACGGAAAACGTCACACGATCAAGCACTTGCTTTGGTCCATACCGATGCGATACGGCCCGCACCTCAAGCATCATCATCCCATCTTTCGCTTCATTTTTCGGAAAAACAAGACGGCAAATAGCGGGGCGCCGATCAGCGCGGTGATGACGCCGATCGGCAGTTCGCGCGGTTCAATGATCGTCCGCGCCGCCACATCGGCAAGCACAAGAAACGCACCGCCATACAAGAGAGACAGCGGCAGCAGCACCCGATAGTTTGGCCCGCACACAAGCCGAACCATATGCGGAACAACGAGCCCAACAAAACCGATCGTCCCGGACACCGACACCGCCGCGCCGGTGAGCAGCGCCGCCGCCGTCAAAATGATGACTTTTCGGCGCGTAACATCAACGCCGACATGAAGCGCCGCCGCCTCGCCAAAAGCAAACGCGTTCAACTCGCGGCCGTTGGCGAGAAGCACCGCCGCGCCGATGAGAAAAAACGGCAACAAAAGCCCGCTGTATTTCCAGCCGCGCATCGCGACGCTTCCCATCAGCCATGAGATGATTTGCCGCAATTCTTCCCCGGTCAAAGCGATCATCAGTGAAATGAAGGCGCTGAAAAACGCGCC
>NZ_LDPD01000023.1:155496-179929 GCF_001026865.1 Geobacillus sp. ZGt-1
AGGCGCTGAAAAACGCGCCGAAGATAATGCCGGCTAAAATGATCGTCTCAACCGACAGCTGCGGCTCAACCGCGCGAGTGAACGCCAAAACGGCGACAAGCGTCGCCATGCCGCATAAAATGCTCACGATCGGCAGCGTGAACGTGCCAAAGAGCGGCCATTGCCAGCCGAGAAAGATGACGAGCACCGCCCCGACCGAGGCGCCGGACGAGACGCCGAGCGTGTACGGATCGGCGAGCGCATTTTTCAGCAACCCTTGGAACGCCGCGCCAGCCAGCGCCAATGACGCCCCGACCAAAAAAGCGAGCACGACGCGCGGCAAGCGGATCGCCATCACGATCGGCACCCAATCGGCCGGAATGTCAGACGGAAGCGGCATACCAAACCATTCGGACGCAAGAATGCGAACAATAGAAGAAAAGGGAATCGACAGCGATCCTGTCGATATCCCTACGAGCAACGATAACATGGCCGCCGTGACGGCCAATATATACATCCACGTTTTACTTGAACACATCCGGGTAAACGGCTTTGGCAAGTTCCTCGACCCCTTCGACAAGGCGCGGACCCGGGCGGCTTACTAAGTCGGTGTTGACGTCATACACCCGCTTGTTTTTCACCGCCGGCACGTCTTTCCAAGCAGCGCGCGCAAACACTTGCTTCGCTCCGCCGTATGTCGTGATGATCACATCCGGCTTATAGGCCACTGCTTTTTCTTCCGTCACCATCGGCCAGCCTTCCAAGCTGCCGGCGACGTTTTTCGCTGAAATCACTTGAAGCATCTCATCCATAAACGTCCCTTTGCCGGCCGTATACAGCTGCGGCGGCGGCGACACTTCAATCCAGACGTTCGCTTGTTTGTCCGCCGGGATTTGTTTCGCTTTTTCTTGAATTTGCGCAAGCTTCTCTTTCATCTCATCAATCACTTGCTTCGCTTTGTCCGACGCCCCGGTCGCTTTGCCGATCAATTCGATGGACGCATACACATCGTCGAACGACTTCGCGTCATTCACGACAAGCACGGTGATGCCGGCGTCTTTCAATTGCTTGAGGCCATCGCGCGAGTTATGGGCGCTTGACGCGTGGGCCAAGACAAGATCCGGTTTGAGCGAAATGATTTTCTCGACGTTGAATTCCATGCCGCCGATTTTCGTTTTCGTTTTGACGTCTTCCGGGTAATTGTCAAAATCGCTGACGCCGACGATCTTATCGCCCAACCCCAACGCATAGGCGATTTCCGTATTGCTTGGGATGAGTGAGACGATCTTTTTCGGTTCCGCTTTGATCGTGACATCCTCGCCAAGCCCGTCTTTCACCGTCACCGGAAACGCCGCTTGTTCCGTTTTCGGTTCTTCTTTTTTCGCTGGCTGGGCGTTGCTATTGGCTCCACCGCTGCAGCCGACCAGCACGGCGGCCAGAAGGAAGAACACCGCCACCACCGCCGGCCATGTCCAACGTTTCATCCGTCATTCCCCCTTCAGTGATGTATGTACAATAAAAAACGCCCATTCCGCCTAAATCTGGGAATGAGCGCGAAACAGACCGCCAATGGGCACAACAATGCCCTATGCGACTGTTTCCGCGTCTCACCCCCCGAAGATTCGGAAACTGCGGCAAGCAAGGCAGGTCTACTGGCTCATGCTTCATCCTACTCTGAAGCCTTCCCGTACGGAAAACAGCGCAAGCCATCCGTCCGTACAGTGGCGATTTCATTTCGTCCGCATTGACAGTTGCGGGGACAGCTCCGGATTCCCACCGGATTCCCTATTAAGCCTTTTCGGCGCCTTGCTGCGAGTTGATTTAGTTATCGGATATGGACATTTTTATATTAAAGCAAGGCCTGGCATTTGACAACTGTGAATTTACAGTGGGCTGGCGGCAGGCGGTCATCGATCACTTTTGCGGTCAGGCAGCTCGGCTCCAGTGTCCGTGTTTTGTACGGAACGCCGCATGCGCCGTTGCATCGAGCTCCGCGATGTCAAATGCCGCCATGTTGCCTATTCATCGATTCCCACAAACCTCATCTTTTGAGTTTCTTCCGGCTGCGGAGAAACGTTCCTTTTCCATATGTCGCTAAAAAAATTAGGAAAGACGCCCCACCTCTGGCACGGCGTCTTTCCCCGATACAACCTTCATCTCGTCACTGTTGAATATATTTGTCAAACACAAAGCCGAAATCCTTCACCGTATAGTTCTTTTTCACTTCCGTCAGCCAGCGAAAAGCGTATTCATTCACGGCTTGAAAATCCGCCGACACATTGGCGCCGTCACCGCGCATGTTGGCCAACACCTTGGCCGCCAGTTCCAAACTCCGCTCCGCATAGTTGAACTTCGTTTCGTTTTCATGGCAAATGTCCGCGATCGCCAGCAGCGATTTATACAAATCTTTCAGTTCCTCAATATGCTTTTTATGCACATCAATGGAGTAGGAATGCGGTCCAATTTTAAATTTAATTTCCGCATCCAAATCGACCGTCCCGGCCGTTTCGAGCGATACGTCGGAAATCGGATGCTTGTAGTAATCGTAGCGGCGCAGCGTCCGTTTTTTGCTCGCGGCGCTCGTGCCGTCCAAATGAATGAGCGCGCGGTTGGTGAAGCAATACTCATCCGATTTTGATTTGATAAGAAAATAGATTTTCTCCCCATCCTCGTGCATCACATAATCATCGGCATCGACTTTGTCATAGTCTTTCGGCTGAATGACCGCACCGATGTCGCTTAACCCAAGCACATCGGCGGCGACTTTTCCAAACATGCTCATGTTCCTCCGGCTCCTTCCACGTTTTATCGGCGCCCGCCTATTGGCGGATGAACGGCGTTTTGCCTTAACAAGGCGCCGTAATCTCATACCTTTCATCTATGTAATACGTCGAGATCGGAAAAACGTTTCATCGCCTCTAAAAATCAAAGACCCGACGCCTTTTATGACGGCGTCAGGCCTTACAAGCAACTACAGTTCCCCGCTTAGACGGGAGTCTTTGTTCGTGAGCCGCAAAAAGATCAGGTAAACGAGTCCAATCGCGATCCAAATCAATCCGAGCTTTTTGCTGAGCGGGTCAAGATTGACCCACACATAACCGATGATGATAAAGCCGATGAGCGGGAACAAGAAATGATTGATGTAATCGTTGCTCTTTTGTTTGTGCAAAAAATAATTTATCACTGACACATGCAAAAAGAGGAAAGCCGTCAAGGCGCCAAAGTTGACAAGCGAAGCGAGCTTATCAATTTGCGAGGCGAACACCGTCGTGACAATGAGCGAAATCACAGCGACAAGCAATGTGCTGACGTATGGCGTTTGAAATTTCGGATGCACTTTGGCTAGCACACTGGGCAGTTTACGGTCGCGACCCATGCTGTACAAAATGCGGGAGATGGCTGCCTGGGCGACGAGCGCGTTCGCGATCCCCCATGAAAGCGCAGTGGCGATGATCGTTGTCCATTTCAGCCATGGTCCTCCTGCCAGCTCCGCAATCTGATAAAACGCCACATCTGCGTTTTTAAACGTCGTATAATCAGGCCAAATGAGAGCGGCGACCCATGTTTGCACGATGAAAAGCGCACCGACAACGAGCAAAGCGAAAATGATCGCTTTGCCGATCGATGATTTCCCGTCCCTTGTTTCCTCAGCCAGCGTCGACACCGCATCAAAACCAAGGAAGCTCAAGACGGCCACCGACACCGCCCCCATCACCGTCTCCGCGCTGAAATGATTAGGATCGTACAGCGGTTTGAACGTAAACTGCGCTCCATTGACACCTTTTATAATCGCAATAATTCCTGTGATCACAAACACTGCAAGGACGATGAGCTCTAAAACAACAATCACTTTGTTCGCTTTGGCCGTCATCTCGATCCCGAGAATATTAATGACCGTATTCATGGCAATAAACAGAACGAGCCACACGGAAATCGGCACTTGCGGCACAATATCGGCTAAGGCAGCAGCGCTGACCAAATAGAGAAGAGCCGGAACGAAAATGTAATCAAGCAAAATGACCCAGCCTGCCATAAAACCGACATATTCATTCATTCCCCGCTGGGCGTAGGAATACACGGAACCAGCGATTGGAAACGCCTCGGCCATTCTGGCGTAGCTCAAGGCGGTGAAAATCATCCCCACCATTCCGATTAAGTATGCTAAGGCGACCATCCCTTTTGACCCTTGCGCTACATACCCGTAAATGCCGAAAGGAGCGATCGGCACCATGAACACCATTCCGTAAATCAACAAATCAACAAATGTGAGCGACCGTTTTAATTCCTGTTTATAACCAAGCGACTCGACCGATGTGTTCGTTTCAAGTTGCGCCATCGCCGTTCCCTCCTCAATCCTCAAACAGGCGGATGCCATACGCTTCAAGCACAAATCGCGGTACAAAGAAACGCGCCGTGACGAGCGGGTCAACGACTTGGCTGATTTGTGTCTGACCGGCAGCGCTAAGCACCATCGTCAAATGGTTCAGCGTCAACGGAGTGTGCGGCAACAGCAAATTAACCATTTCCTCAACCGACTGTTTGACCGCCTCATCCAACGTTTTGGCCGAGACGATCGTCGCAATGCCATCATCGTTTTGCAACAGTGGATGGTTAAGCGAATATCCTTTCATCACCCGGACGGTGACCGTCACTTCCCCCGAAATTTCGATACCAGACACGCCGATTTCGCCGTCCCCCATCGCCGCATGCAAATCGCCTAATGCGAACAACGCCCCTTTGACAAAAACCGGGAAGTAAACGGTTGCCCCTGTTGTAATGAGCTTTGTATCCATATTGCCGCCATGCGGCCCGGGCGTTCCGCACGACACATCCTCACCGCTCGGCGCTACCCCGATGACGCCAATCATTGGATTTAATGGAATAGAAAGATGCTCGTCAAATACGGCCCGGTTTTCTTCTACTGGAATCATTTTTGCCTCAAACTGCGGAATCCGGTCGCCAAGCACCCCGAGCCCTGGGCCGACAGCCATGACCCCCTGTCCTTTGAGGCGAATCTGTTCAATTTTTACCGCTAAAATGTCACCGGGTTCCGCCCCTTCAATATAGATCGGTCCGGTCGCCGGATTGATATGATTCCAATCGATCGAGTCAAACGGCGTTTCGCTTGAAGTAATTTGATTTTGGAAACAGTCGTACGTTTCGATGACAAACGTTTCCCCTGACTGGACTGTTCGAACCGGTTGGTGGTTTTTGCTAAATGAATAAATGGCCGTTGTGCATGGAACAAATGACATGTCCGCTTTCCTCCCTTTCGTTTTTGTCTCATTATAACAGGGAGCAAACAAACTGTTTTGCATTTTTTTGATTCATTTTTGTTACTTCTTTATTTTTTGAATTAATCGATAAATCTGAGTAAACAAGAAACCGCCAATCCCATTCCATGCTATGGCCTCCAGCACATTATGGCGCATTCCCCATCGCCAGGCGATAGCAAACAAACATACCCATCCGATCATGCCTATAACCCCCATCGGTTTCTCTCCTGTCCGTAAAGCAGCCAACCCAAAACACGAGGAGGCAAGCAAGGCGGTCGAAAACATGACCATCCGCATCGGAAGAAGAGGAGCAATAAAAAAGAGGGCTAGTACAAGCAAAAAAGAGATGACATATGTCCATGAGAGATGCCTGCTCCACCTGTGCCAAAAAATTTGCACAACGGAATGCAAGGAAAGGGATAAGCTGAGTGACAACGCCGCCAGCAAGGCAATAGTAAGCGGCCAAGCAATCAAGACAGAAGAATGAAGCAGCCACCGTTTCAGTATGGCGGCAGTCGAAGCGGCCGCCGCATACGGGACGCATAAGGCTGCAACGGCCAACGGAAGCGGAGCAAGGCAAAACGCGGCCATAGAAAACGTCAGCGCAACGCGTTCTTTTTTCAATATTGATGCAATATCCCATACATACTCGTCGGCCAACCATTGCCCGGCAGCCGCCGCCAGCACAGCCCAAAACAACACGAACAACGAAACCATGTTCACATCGAGGGAAGCTGGGACAGTTCGTACAATCATCTCATATTGCCGCGCCACACCGCCCGTTAGATAATAGGCAAACGGAACCATTCCCATCACTATATAAACAATGTATAGCAGAACCGTTCCGATTTTCCGCATCCCCAACCAACCGGCGGGCACGGTAAACACGTACACATAGACGAACCAAATGAATAAAAAAGTCGGAGAAAAACGAAAGAGTTGCTGCAACAAATAGGCACATAACACGACAACGGTAAGCAGCCGGCCGATCGAAAGAAGGCGAACAAAAAACCGAAAGAAAAACAAAGCCCGCGCCGTAAAACAGCAGTCCGGCCAGCGATCCCCTTCCTTTGTTAGGGAACGATAGCGCACGGCCGCTGCTGAACGCCAAAGCACAAAAACGGCGGCCCATACCGCCATAGCCGTCACCACCCCCGCCGCCACTCCGCCATGAATAAAAGCATAGCATCCAAACAACAGCAGCTCCCCGGATGCAAAACGCAGTAACAGAGCATTGACCCCCTTGCTTAATCCAAGCGCCTCCGCTCCGATAAAACTGCGGCGACCAATATGCGGCACAGCAGCAAGCAGCAGTACGCATGCCATGAATAAAAGCATATACCAGTCCATTATCCATTGGTCTCCTTATACTTCGTAGGCGGGATGCCGACATATTTTCGAAACAAATGACTGAAATGATGTTGACTAGAAAATCCTGTCTCCTCAGCAATGCGTGCCATGGACCAATCCGGCTTTTTGGTCAACAGCTCTTTCGCCTTTTCAATCCGATATCGATTGACGTAATCCTTAAAATGGATGCCGATCTCCTCAACAAACAGCCTGCTCAAATAGGCTGGATGTACATGCACGGCAGCGGCTACCTCGGTTAAGCTGATTTTTTGCGCATAATGACAGTGCACATATTCGAGCGCCGCGCGGATGAGCGGGGACGAGACGAGCGCTTCCGGATGCTTTTGTTCAAATTTCGACAGCGCTTGATCAAACTCGCTCTCGATGAGCGGCTTCACCAAGTAGTCGAGCACTTCAAGCTGAATCGCCCGTTTGGCATAAGCAAAATCTTGGTAGGCTGTGATAATGATCAAGGCTAGATCGGGCTGTTTTTGTTTGAGCTCATAGGCCAAATCCAACCCGGACTGTCCAGGAAGGTGGATATCGATCAGCGCCAGCCGGAAGCGATGGGATGCGGCCAACCGTTTCGCCTCTGCGGCATCCTCCGCCGGCCATACTTCCCAATGCGGATATTTCCGCTTCACCAAATACGTGAGTTGTTCCAATTCTAAATATTCATCATCGACAATCAACACCTTCATCGTTTATCCCTCATCCCCTGGAACATACGGCCAAACGACAAGCGCCTCTGTCCACCCGCGCTCATCTTTTTGCAACACGAGCTGAGTTGGCAAATCAAACAAAAGAGCAAACCGCTTGCGCAAATTATCCAAGCCGACACCTCCATTCGCGATGGATAACTCCTTCCCTTCATTGCCATTATCGCAGACGCGCAAATATACCCAGTTGCCTTGGCGTCGAAAATCGATCGCCAAACATTTTTCACCCGCTTTTTTCTCAAGGCCATGTTTGAATGCGTTTTCCACCAGCGTTTGCAACGTATAAGAAGGAATGAGCGCACGCTCTCCATCCGGATCCATTTGCACCGACACCGACAGCCGTGAACCGAAGCGAAGTTGCTGCACCGCTAGATAGTTGCTTGTATGCGCCCATTCTTGTTTGAACGGAATAAGCGGCTGTTTCGTCTCATAGCTATCACGCAAAAACAGCGCAAAATGCTCCATTCCCCGAATCATTTCTTCATTTTTTCCTAAGCGCGCCAAGGATAAGAAAGCGTTCAACGCATTGAAAAAGAAATGCGGTCGGATTTGTTGATGGAGCTGCATATACTTGCTTTCTTGAAGTTCTTTTTCCAATCGAAGGCGCGCATGTTCCAACTGCCAATAATCCACTTCTTTTTCTGCTACCCCCAACAGCGCCAACACTGTCAACGATACAAGCGGCAACAATACGCTGAAAATGAGAATGAGATGAAATAATGGCTCGGCAATCATCATATTCTCCCCGCCACTCGCAATGCTTTCCCATTTGTTTTTTCATTTTATCACAAATTTGTTCTTTCATTTGATCACAAAATAAATAGAGGCGGCGGTACAAGGCAAATGTTTCCCACATCCGCAAACTTATTTTTCCATCATCTTGGCTCCCATCCTATCCTCTCCCGGCAAAAAAACGCCCCAAAAGCGAATGCTTTTGGGACCGACTGATCATATTCCACTTTATCTCAACGGCGATCTTGCCATGCGAATATACGTATGGCGTCTGCCGCGAATGGCGATCGAATACGCCATAATATTCTCTGGAACAGCGATGCCATGATAGCCAGCGTCGCCGATATGATGTAGATCCGCCCCAGCCATTTTGCTTGCAAGCGCGATTTGACGAATCGTACTCTCGTCAGCTCCTTCTTGGCTTGTGCCGATCGTCAGCATCGCAAGCGCCCCATGTTCATGCGCCACCTGAACAAGCTTCTCTGTCTTGTCTAATGTCACCCCCGGCACCGTTCCAGGAGCCGGCATCAAAACGACATCCGCACCAGCGTGAATGAAACGCACCACCACTTCTTCCGATACGATCCCGCTTCCCGCTTCATCGGCAACGCCTGCCGCGTGCATTTTCCCAGCCATCACGAGAGCATCCTCGCCTAAAATGGACCGCGCCGTTTCGATGGCTTTCACAATCTCATCATTCGTCACGCCTGTTTTCGGGTTTCCGGTTAGGCAAACAAAATCAAATCCTAGCTGTTTTGCTTGTTGCAGCGACTCGGCCGTTGCCATTCTCCCTTTTGGCAGCGTCGCAAGCTCCTCAAGCTGTTTTGCATTTGGGTCAACCGGCTCCAAATTGACGCCAACCGGGCGCCCTGTCAACTGCTTTAACCGTTCCACCATTTGATTCGGTTCGTTCGTGTCCAACCCGTTCACAACCGGCCGGAACACATCGAACCAATTCAACAACAGCAAATCCGCCCCAAACGCCGTGGCCAGTTCAGCGTTGGTGACCGCCGGATACAGCGGCGCGAATTCCCCGACGACTTCCGCGACGATCACCCTGCCTTCTGACGCTTGAATCGATTGTTTTAACTGTTTTCCTGTCATCCGACGAAAATCGGAGGCGTTGCAATCCAACAGCCGCTTCACCGGAGCTCCCCCTTTCTGGCGTCCCTTAAAAGAACGGCTTCGTTGTTCCTTATTTTCTCATAGCGTTGGCCAGAAATTCGACATCCGTGCCAACGACCACTTGCAAATCCGTTTGGTTGAGGCGAAGCACGCCTTTCGCTCCCAAACGTTTCAATTCTGCTTCGTTGACTTTTGACATGTCTTTCACTTTTAGGCGCAAGCGTGTGACACAATTGTCAATTTGCGCGAGATTATCTTTTCCTCCTAACGCCTCGATATATTTTGCAGCAAGGTCCTCGTATTTGACGCCCAACTGCGCCGCACCGCTGTCGGCAAACTCTCCCTCTACCTCATCTTCACGCCCCGGCGTTTTCAAATCGAGCTTCGTAATGAGGAAATAGAAGACGACGAAATAGACGAAGCATATACAAGACCTTGAACAATCAACAAATACGGTTTTTTCGCAATGCCGTAGTTTAAGAAAAAGTCAATCGCCCCGGCCGAGAACGTAAACCCGTGGTGGATGTCAAGCATTGTCGCCACTGCGAGCGACAAGCCGGTCAACACGGCATGGACAACGTAGAGCAATGGCGATAAAAACATGAATAGAAACTCAATTGGCTCCGTAATCCCGGTTAAAAACGACGTCAACGCCACGCCAAGGAGCGCGCCGGCGACCGCTTTGCGACGCTCTTTTTTCGCCGCCGCGATCATCGCCAGCGCTGCCGCGGGCAGGCCAAACATCATGATCGGGAAGAAGCCGGCCATAAAAATGCCCGCATCCGGGTCGCCGGCGAAAAAGCGGCTTAAATCGCCCGTTTTTCCGTTATACTCGCCAAACACAAACCAGACGAAGCTGTTTAACACATGGTGCAATCCGACTGGAATGAGCAACCGGTTGAGGAACCCGAAAATGCCGACGCCAACCGCCCCGGCACCAACGATCCAATGGCCGACCGCGTTGATGCCATCTTGAATCGGCGGCCATACATAGCCAAAAATCAAGGCAAGCACGAGCATGACAAGCGATGTCACGATCGGCACAAACCGCCGTCCGCCGAAGAAGCCTAGCCAGTCGGGCAACTTGATATCATGGTAACGGTTGTATAAAAGCCCGGCGATCACTCCGGAGATGATGCCGCCTAATACGGACATATTGATGTCTTTATCAATCGCGGCGGCCCCTTTTGTCAAGACAAAGTAGCCGATCGCCCCAGCAAGCGCCGCCGCGCCGTTGCCGTCTTTCGAAAAACCGATGGCCACGCCGATGGCGAAAATGAGCGCTAAATTGGAAAACACTGCATCGCCTGCGGCTGCGATAAACGGAATATTCAATAAATCAGGCTGACCGAGCCGAAGCAACAATCCTGCCGCCGGCAAAACGGCAATCGGCAGCATTAATGCTTTTCCAAGCCGCTGTAAAAAGCCTAACATCATGATCCTCCCCTTTTCATCTCAATCATAAATTTGTACCGGTCGCCGCGGTACACCGATTTGACGACTTCAAGCGGCCGACCGTCGACAAGGTGCGTGCGGCGCTCAAGCAATAGCACCGGAGCCCCTTCTTTCATCTTCAGATGCTCCGCCTCCACCTTGCGGGCGACAGATGCTTCCAATGTTTGAACAGCGGAGCCGATGATCATCCCTTTTTCTTTTTCGATAAATTCATAGACGGAACCGCTTACAACATCACGCGTCAGTCCGGGGACGAGATTGACCGGAATGTACAGCGTCTCCAACGCCATCGGCAAGCCGTCGGCCAACCGAAGGCGGCGGACTTCGTAAAGGTCATCGCCTTCCGTGACGCCAAGCCCTTCAGCGAGTTTCTCGGAAGCTGGAACCATCTCAAAGCTGAGGACGATCGTGCCGGGCTCCATGCCGCGCGCCCGCATATCTTCGGAAAAGCTCGTCAGCCCTTTCAGCGGCTGCTCGATTTTTTGGGCGGCGACAAATGTTCCTTTCCCGCGCCGGCGGATGAGATAGCCATCGTTCACTAAATTGTTGACCGCCTGCCGAACGGTCATCCGGCTGATGTCATACATTTCCGCCAACTCGCGCTCAGACGGGATCATTTCGCCCGGCTGCCACTCCCCTTTTTCGATCTTTTCTTTCATATATTGCTCGAGCTGATAGTAAATCGGAATCGGCGACTGTTTATCGATCACGGCGCATCCACCCGCCGCTTTTCCTTTGGGATGAGCGAGAGCGCCTCGCAGTCGGCGATGATCGTCACGTCCGGATGAAGGTGAAGCGCTGAAGCCGGCAAGTCCGGTGTGACAACGCCTTCGAGAAGCCGGGCCATGGCGTCCGCTTTTTCCTCCCCTGACGCCAACAGCACGATGCGGCGGCTGCGCAAAATGGTCGCAATTCCCATCGTAATGGCATAGCGCGGCACGTCATCAAGCGATGGAAAAAAGCGGGCGTTCGCTTCCCGTGTCAGCTCGGTCAGCTCGACGACGTGGGTGGCTGTCGAAAACGGCGTTCCTGGCTCGTTAAAGCCGATATGGCCGTTGCGGCCGATGCCCAACAGCTGCAAATCGATGCCGCCCAATTCATCGATGAGCCGATCGTAACGGCGGCATTCTTCGTCAAGATCAGCGGCCAAGCCATCCGGCACATGCGTCTCGTGAAGCGGGATGTCCAATTGGGCAAACAAATGCTGATTCATATAATAGCGATAGCTGTTCGGATGATCCGGGCCAAGGCCTACGTATTCATCCAAATTGACCGTGCGCACGAGCCGATACGATGTCCCATGCTGCCGATGATCGGCGGCCAATTCGCGGTACACACCGAGCACGGTCGAGCCGGTCGCCAAGCCGAGAACGGCGTTCGGCTTTTCCTTGACTTGTTTGATGATGATGTCCGCCGCCTGACGGCTCATCTCTGCGTAGTCAGCAACTTTCAAAAGCTTCATGGCCATCGCTCTCCACTCCTTTCATCCGGCTTGCGATAGGCAAGGGCGCCGCGGCAAAACGTCATCATGACTTCATATCGTTCATTCAAAACGACGACATCGGCGTCTTTGCCGGGCCGCAAGCTGCCTTTCCGATCAAGCAAGCCAAGCTGTTTCGCCGGATTCCAGCTCGCCATGCGGATCACCTCTTCAAGCGTGCAGCCAGTATAATCGAGCACACGGCGGATGGCCTCGCCAAGCTTGAGCACGCTTCCCGCCAGCGTGCCGTCGGCAAGCCGCGCCTCTTGGCCCCGAACAGTCACCTCTTGGCCGCCAAGTTCATACCGCCCATCACCTAGACATTTCGCCCGCATGGCATCGGTGATTAATATGAGCCCATCGCTTCCTTTATTCCGGTAAGCGAAGCGGACCATCGGCGGCGCAACGTGCAACCCGTCGGCGATCAGCTCGCACATCACTTCTTCAAACATAAGCGCAGCACCGGCGACACCCGGTTCACGGTGATGGATGCCGCGCATCCCATTGAACAGGTGGGTCGCATGCGTCACCCCTGCATGGACCGCCGCTTTTACTTCGTCGTAAACGGCATCGGAATGGCCGATCGAAGCGATCACACCCGTCTGTTTCAAGTAGGCGGCAAGTTCCAGCCCCCCGTTCCGCTCTGGGGCAAGCGTGACAAGGCGGATATGGCCGCCCGCCGCCTTTTGCCAGTGCTGGAACAGTGAGATGTCCGGATCGGCGAGATGGCGCGGGTGCTGCGCTCCGGCGCGCTTCGGCGACAAAAACGGTCCTTCCAGATGAACACCGAGCACTTCGGCCGCTCCCGGCCTGTTCGCCTCCGCCATATAGCGAGCGACGTTGCGAAGCGCGGCTTCGATTTGTTCGCTTGGCGCTGTCATCGTCGTCGCCAAAAAGCTCGTCGTCCCTTCCGCCGGCAAGGCGTTGGCCATCTTGTAAAGCGCCTCCGGGGTCGCATCCATGACATCCGCCCCAGCCGCCCCATGAATATGGACGTCGATGAATCCCGGCACGATGGAAAACCGTGAGGAAAGCTCGATCACTTCCGCCCCTGCATCAGTTGGGCATGACGACATCGGCCCGATCGCGGCCACTTTTTCCCCTTCGATCAGCACATACCCTTGTTCAATGTTTCCTGTTTCTGCATACACCTCGGCATTTTTCAATATCCACCGCTTCATCGCGATTCCCCACTTTCTGTCTCTCATTATAACATTATATATTCTAGTTGTCTATACCACTAAAACAAATCCGTCAACCAGTTCGCTTCAGTATGAAAGAAGCAGGGAAGCCGTGGCTTCCCCGCTCTTCCAAACGGCGCTACGCTCCTTTCGGTCCGCGGGCCGGCAAATAAAACGAAAACGTCGTTCCTTCGTTCAGTTTGCTGTGAACGGTAATGAGCCCTTTATGCGCTTCGACGATGTTTTTGGCGATGGCAAGGCCTAACCCGGTGCCGGAACGGCCGCGCGTGCGCGCTTTATCGGCTTTGTAAAACCGTTCAAACACAAACGGCAAATCCTCTTCGGGAATGCCGGAACCAGAGTCTTGGACATGGATCGTCACGCCGTCGCCGCTTGGTTCGATGATGAGGCGAACTGTGCCGCCCGATTCCGTATGGCGGATGGCGTTGTCAATTAAGTTCGTCAGCACCTGTTCGATCCGATCCGGATCGAGAGCGATTTCGATGTCCCGATCGCGAAACTCGGCTGTCAGCTCAATCTGCTTTTCTTTCGCCAGCCCGTAAAACTTGCGGATCACCCGCTCGATGTAAGGAACAAGCTTGACTTGTTCGTACTCTAGCTCGATATGGCCAGCTTCCATGCGCGCCAAGTCAAGCAGATCGTTAACAAGGCGGCCCATGCGCAGCGACTCGTCATAAATGACTTTCGCCATCTCTTTCTTCTCTTTTTCGCTCGCCGCGATATCGTCGATGATCGCCTCGCTGTAGCCTTGGAGCATGGCAATCGGCGTGCGCAATTCGTGCGAAACGTTGGCGATAAAGTCTTTGCGCAGCTTGTCAAGCCGCCGCTCTTCGGTCATGTCGCGCAAAACAGCCACCGCGCCGCGCACCATCGTTTTGCCGTACAGCGGCGTCATTAAAATAACCCACGTCCGCCCCTGCAGCGTCACTTCGGTCGATTGCTCCTTCTCCTCGCGAACGACGCGGGCAAACAGCTCTTTCACTTGCGGCGGCAACGGCGCCATCGCTTCCGCGTCGTTCCCTTGCTCAAAATACCACGCCTGCAAAAACCGCTCAGCCGGCGGGTTCGTAATCAAAATTTCCCCGTCGCGGTTAAACGTAATGACGCCATCGGCCATGCTGCTTAAAATGCTGGCGAGCTGTTCTTTTTCCTGGTTTAAGGCGTTGATGTTAAACTGCAGACGCCGTCCCATTTGGTTGAACGCCATCGCCAGCCCACCGATCTCATCGTTCGTTAAAATCGGCACTTTCATATCGAAATGGCCCCGCGCCATTTCGAACGCGGCTTGCCGCATTTTCCGGAGCGGAGCGGTGATGCGCGTCGACAAGAAAAAGGCAAAAAACGTCGTCATGACAATGGCGATAAACGCGGCGAGAAAAATTAACTCTTTCGTCCGCTCCGTCGCGTCGGCGATCGCCTCGAGCGACTGATAGATAAACACAGCTCCTCGGCTGCCATCCGGCATCGACATCGGCACGCCGACAATGATCATATCACGGGGCAGCTTTTCTTTTGGATGCCGCTCCGGCATATACAAACGCTTTTTCACCGTTTTCCCATCTGTCAGCACACGCCGCAAGTCCCGATCTTGGCGAATCGACGACAGCGGCATATTGTCCAACCCAGCATCGCCAGGCGAATACCAATAGTGCGACTCATCGGCGACGATGACGGCTTTCGTTCGATTGTCCACAAGCGTCCAAGCGATCGAGCGGGCAAGCTGCTCGTCGCGGTAATCGTG
The DNA here is from genome assembly GCF_001026865.1 of Geobacillus sp. ZGt-1. Classification (NCBI taxonomy): domain Bacteria; kingdom Bacillati; phylum Bacillota; class Bacilli; order Caryophanales; family Anoxybacillaceae; genus Geobacillus; species Geobacillus sp. ZGt-1. The sequence continues at coordinate 170,556 of NZ_LDPD01000023.1, forward strand.
CATCACCTCGGCCACTTTTGTCGCCAGGCGGGTCAAGTCGTTTTCCGCTTCCTGCACATAATAATCTTCCAAAAATTTAATAAGCAAAATGCTTAAAATAAACAGCACGCACGAAACGAGCAACAAAATCGTAAACCATAGCTTGCCGACGACGCTGCGAAACAGCCACATTAGTCGCTCACTGCCTCAAATTTGTAGCCGACGCCCCAGACGGTGACGATCATTTTTCCCGCCTGCGGCGACGCTTTATTCAACTTTTCGCGCAACCGTTTAATGTGGGTGTCGACCGTGCGCAAGTCGCCGAAAAACTCGTAATGCCATACTTCTTTGAGCAGCTGTTCGCGGTCGAACACTTTGTCGGGCGAGCGGGCCAGAAAGAGAAGCAGCTCATATTCTTTCGGCGTTAAGCTGACTTCCTTGCCGTCGACCGTCACCCGGTGGGCATCGTTGTCAATCGTCAAATGCGGAAACACAAGCACGTCTTTCGCCGTCGTCTCCACCGGCGCGTAGGCGGCGTTCGCCGCGCGGCGCAACAGCGCTTTTACGCGCAGCACGACTTCGCGCGGACTGAACGGCTTGACAATGTAATCATCCGTGCCGACTTCAAACCCTTGCACGCGGTTGGATTCTTCGCCTTTTGCCGTCAACATCATAATCGGCGTCGTTTTTTGCGCGCGGATTTCTTTGCACACCTCAATTCCATCTTTGCCCGGCAGCATCAGATCGAGCAAAATGACATCATAATCATTCGTCAACGCCTTCTCCAACGCTTCATTGCCGTCACCGGCCTCATCGATCACATAGTTTTCCCGCTCCAAATACATTTTCAAGAGCCGCCGGATGCGCTCTTCATCGTCAACCACTAAAATACGGACGGTTTTTTCTTGTTTTTCCAATGCTTTGCACCCTCCCATCATCAATGGAAATACTCCCTATTTTCTAGTTTACCGAAAAACCGGATGCTCGCCAACAGAGCATCCGGTTGTTTTCCATTATGTTCCGGCGTACGAGTGCAATCCCGCAATGACGAGGTTGACCGCCACTAAGTTAAACATAATAATGGCAAAGCCGATGACGGCGAGCCATGCCGACTTTTCACCATGCCAGCCTTTTGACAAACGAAGGTGCAAAAAGGCAGCGTAAAACAGCCAAGTGATAAGCGCCCATACTTCTTTCGGGTCCCAGCCCCAAAAACGCGTCCAGGCGATTTGCGCCCAAATCATCGCGAAAATGAGCGCCCCGAGCGTAAACACCGGAAAGCCGATCGCCACCGCCCGATAGCTGATCTCATCGGTCAAATCCAAGTTAACGTTCTTCACGAGCGGCTTGAGCGCGGCGGCAACGCGCTTGCGCAAGAGAAGCCGAAGCATGATGTACAGCGCCGTTCCGGCTATGAGCGACCAGATGACCGTATTGAGCTTTCTTGCATTGATGATCGCCGGCATCTCAACAAGCGGCTCCATGCGGCCGGCGCTTTCTTTCATAAGCTCCCCTTTGTGCGGCCCAACGAGCGCCGGCATATCGTAGATGACCTCAACCGTCTGCTTGTTTTTGTCCACCCACGTGAACTTCGCTTCATACCCAGAAAGACCGAACGCTGTCGAAACGATGACAAAGCCGAGCGTGGTAATTAAGCAAAACATGACCACTTCGAGCCAAAACGTCCGTTTCGACGGCTTCGATTGATCGACGACGCGAATCAAATAGATGAGCCCAGCGACAAAGCTGATGGCCAAAATCGCTTCACCAGCCGCCGCCGTCGTCACATGGATGTGCAGCCAATCGCTTTGCAAGGCGGGAATGAGCGGCGAAATTTCCCGCGGAAACATGCTTGCGTAAGCAATCACAAGCAACGCGACCGGCAGCGCAAACAAGCCGAGCACACTCAGCCGGTAAATGAAATAAATAATAATGAAAGCAGCAACCAGCATCATGCCGAAAAAGGTCGTAAACTCGAACAAGTTGCTCACGGGCGCGTGCCCGGCGGCGATCCAGCGCGTCACAAAATAGCCGACTTGGGCGAGAAAGCCGATGATCGTCACGGAGATGCCAAGCTGCGACCAACGATCCTTCTCTTGCCGTTCTTTTCGCTTGTCGCGAATGGCTCCGCCAAAAAAGAACGTGCCGATTAAATATAGAACGAACGCGATATATAGCAACGTGCTGCTAAGCTGTACCATGTCCATGGACTTGTCCCCCTTGTCCGGCTTTTTTGTCGTTTTCGAGCTGATCAGCCGGCATCATGACGCCGGTGCCGTCAAGCAAACGGCGCAGCTCGTTTTTCAAGCCGAACCAGTTTTTATTCGTGTGCGCGGCAATCCATAGCTCACCGTTTACCCGCTGCACCCAAATGCGGCGGTGGTTCCAATACATCCCTTGGATGAGCCCGATCATGAAAATCGCGCCGCCTACCCCTAAAATCCAAAGCGTAAAGTCGCGGCGGACGGTCAAACCGGAGACATTGCGGGTTTGAAGCCCCGCGAACGCCATTTTGTATTTGTTGTTGCCAAACGGTTCGATCGTCTGCTGGATGGCGACAAAGCTTACTTCCCCTTTCGGACGGTCCGGCGCGTACATTTTGAACACGAACGCCGGATTGTTCGGCACGCGCGACTTCGTTGACGGATTGCCGTCTTCATCAAACTCAAAATCAGGAAAATAGCTTAATAGCTCAACGCGATACCCATGTCCGAGATTGTACGACTCTTTCGGATCATACAAGTCGACCGTCACCGTGCCGAACGTTTCCCCCGACTGCTTGTCCGCCAACTGAAATGACATCGCTTTCGGCTCATTCAAGCGGAAATCGACTTGGTAGAGCGCATAATGGTCGAACTCCAGCGGCTCGTTGACGCGAATCGGATACTCCTTCACTTTTTCAAGCTTCGGCTTGGCGCCGGGGATCACAGGACCGACACGCTTATACAACACGACGTTTGTTTGATAGTTTTTGGCGATCATCCCGTTGCCGACGCGGTCGATGGCAGCGTTGAACACTTCGTTGTCTTTGCCTTTCTCATATGTTTCAAAAATAAATTTTTCACTCTTTAAAAAGTAGCGGCCGTTCGTCCCAGGAATTTCTTTCGTCTCCCCTTCCGGAATCCACATCACCCGATCGATGTACATGCCGGGAACGGAACGAAGCATCGCCCCGATCAAGAAAATGATGAGGCCGATATGATTGACGTACGGCCCCCAGCGGGAAAACCGCCCTTTTTCAGCGAGCAAATGCCCGTCTTCCTCGCGGACATGGTAGCGCCGCGCAGCCAGCCGTTCTTTCAACACAGCCATCGTCTTGTCGAGATCGCTCACATGCGAGACGCCAAACAACCGCTGCCGCTCTAAAAAGCGCGGATGGCGCTTCACCCCTTGCCGCTTCAAGGCGCGGTAAAGCGGAACGACCCGGTCCAAGCTGCAAATGACAAGCGAAACGCCGATTAAGGCGATGAGCAAAATGTACCACCATGAGCCGTACAAGTTGTTAAAGCCGAGCTCATAATACAGCTTCCCTGCCCAGCCGTACTGCTGCTTATAATACTCCGCCGGATCGACGTTCGGCGGAATATACATTTGCTGAGGGAAAATCGTGCCGATCGCCGAAGCGATGAGCGTGATGACGATGAGCGCCACCCCGACTTTGACCGACGAGAAAAACGCCCAAATTTGGTCGATCATCGTTTTTTTGTACGTTTGCGATCGGCGCGCGCTTCCTTCGTAGCGCATGTCCAAAATCAGTTTTTCTCCCAAATCGGCAAGCGGCTTGCCGCACGACTCACAAAACGCCGTGCCGTGCGGATTGACATGGCCGCATTCGCATTTGACGTGTTCCATGGCGCAAAACTCCTTACGGTTTGATGCTTTCTAGATGCCGTTCGATGTCTTCTTTCGTCATCGTTCCGGTAATGATTTGTTTTACTTCGCCGTTTTTGTCAATCAAAAACGTTGTCGGCAGCGGCCCGACGTTATAGGCGTTCAATACTTGATCTTGACGGTCGATCACAATCGGAAATGTCAGGCCGAACCGTTCCGCGAACTTTTCAACGCTCAACTTCGGTTCACCGACATTGACAGCCAAAATTTCAACCCCTTGTTTTTTGTAAATCGGGTACAGCTCGTTCATATACGGCATCTCCCGCTCGCACGGCTTGCACCACGTTCCCCAAAAGTTCAAAAAAACGCCTTTGCCGCGATAGTCTGAAAGACGATGTTCATGCCCTTTCAAATCAGTCAGCACAAAATCAGGCGCCGTCGAACCAACAGCGACAGCCGTTTTCTCCGTGAAAAAATTCGTGTAAATCGTATAGCCGATCGCCGCGAGCAACACGAGCAAAATCGCTGTCCTCATCACTAAGCGCTGTTGTTTTTTCATCGTTCAAACCCCTTTACGTTTCTCCTCCCCCACAGCCAACGGTAGAGGGGAGGCAAGCGGTTCACAATCTCCCATTTTCCATTATAGCAAAGTCCCTCGCTCGTTTATGCGCAAGGATATGAACGTTATGTGACAATCTTCGTCATTTTCTTCCCCCGGATTGGGCAAGGACGCGCAGCAACTTCACCTCATGCGGCGTCAGCTCGCGGTATTCGCCGGGGCGCAGCCCTTTCAAATCGAGAAACGCGTACCGCTCCCGCTTCAGCTTCAGCACCTCGCAGCCGATCGCCTCAAACATGCGGCGCACTTGCCGGTTTCGTCCTTCGTGGATACGGATTTCCACAATGGCTGTCCCCTTCTTCCGGTCGGCGGAGAGCAGCTTCACTTTGGCTGGCGCCGTCATGCCATCTTCCAACTGCACTCCTTGTTCGAGCCGTTTCAGCTGCTCGTGCGTTGGAATGCCTTTCACTTTGGCAATGTACACTTTTTCAATTTCATACCGCGGGTGCATAAGCAGGTTGGCAAAGTCGCCGTCATTCGTCAACAAAAGCAGTCCAGACGTATCGTAGTCAAGCCGCCCGATCGGATAAATGCGTTTGTCCAGATCTTTGAAAAAATCGGTCACCACTTTGCGGCCTCTGTCATCTTTGACGCTGGAAATCACCCCGCGCGGCTTGTACAGCAAATAATACACCGGCTCTTCGCGCTCGATCGGGATGCCGTCGACTTCGACATCATCGCGCGGCCCGACCTTGACGCCAAGCTCCTTGACGACGCGGCCGTTCACTTTCACCCGCCCTTGCAAAATGAGTTCTTCCGCCTTGCGCCTTGACGCGATGCCGGCGCGGGCGATCACTTTTTGCAACCGTTCCATTCTCTCTCACCTCTTTCATCATCTTACCCTTTCCGTCTAACAGATACAAGTGCGGCACTTTTATTTTTCACCTTTCCCGTCCCCTTTGCAAACAAAAAACCCGCCGGACGGCGGGAATCGAGTAGGAGAGGGTGAATGCCGGGCGCACACGAAAAAAGGCGCCGCTAGCGCCCGAATACAAACAAAACGATGAAAACAGAAACAATAAAGCTGAGAATGTCGGCCAAAATGCCGACTTTTAACGCATCGCCCATTTTTTTGACGCCGACGGCGCCAAAATAGACGGTGAGCACGTAAAGCGTCGTCTCCGTACTGCCTTGGATCGTAGAAGCAAGGCGCCCGATGAACGAATCCGGGCCGTAAGTAGCGATCAAATCGGTCGTCATGCCGAGCGCCGCCGTGCCGGAAAGCGTGCGGAGAGCCGCAAGCGGAACGACTTCGGCCGGCAGTCCAATGGCATCAGCCAGCGGTTTGATCACTTCCATCATGGCATCAAGCGCCCCTGAGGCTCGGAAAATGGCGACCGACACCAACATGCCGACCAAATACGGGATGAGCGAAAACGCGATCTCGATCCCTTCCTTGCCGCCTTCCACAAACGCTTCGTACGTCGGCACTTTCTTTGCTGTACCGTAAAGCAAAATAAAAGCAATGAGCGCAGGGATCAGCCAAACAGAAAGAAGTTGGACGATGGCCATTATGGCTTCCTGCCTTTCCGCATCCGTTTCCAATAATAGTACCGGTCAATCAATACCGCCCCAATCGTCGAAATCGTCGAAGCGACGATCGTCGTCCCAATGATCTCGCTCGGCGCCGCTGAACCGTACGTCATGCGGATCGAGATGACGGTCGCCGGAATGAGCGTAATGCCTGATGTGTTCATGGCCAAAAATGTCACCATCGACCGGCTAGCCTCGTCGCGGCCGCCGTTGAGCTTTTTTAGCTGCTCCATCGCCTTTATGCCCATCGGCGTCGCCGCATTGCCAAGGCCGAACATGTTGGCGACCATATTCGAGACGATATAGCCGAGCGCAGGATGGCCGGGCGGCACCTCTGGAAACAAGCGGCGTACGAGCGGCATAAACAGGCGCGCCGCTTTGTCAAGCAAGCCGGCGCGTTCAGCGATCGCCATCAGCCCGAGCCAAAACACTAAAATGCTGACCATGCCGATGCTGATCGTCACCGCTTCTTTGGCGCTTTCAAACACCGCTTTGTTCACTTCGTCCATCGTGCCGTTGGCCGCCGCAAAGACGATGCCAATGACCGCCATCATCACCCAAATGAGGTTAACCATCGCTTCTCACACCTAAAAAGCGAAATACTTGCCATAAAAACCCTCGGCCGCTTCCTTCCTTTCCCGGTTCATACAGCAGCGGCACCGAATCAACCGCCTTTTGATGCAAATAAAGCACCGCCTTTCCGACCTCTGTCGGCGCCCGTTCTGGGTATTTTTCCCATTCCTTGCGCGGCTTCAGCAAATACACTTTCACCCGCAGCCCGCTCTCCTCTTTATCGGTCACCGGATATCGCAAATCGCGGACCGCCTGCAGCCGCCCGCGGTAAAACGGATCAGAAATTTTGTCGACCACCCGCTCGCTGCTCACTTTGGCGATGTGATAATGAGAAAATCCATATTCGTACATAGCGATATGGTCATTCCAATCGTCCGGTGCATCCAACGTCACGGCGATCAAATCGATGCCGCCTTTGGATGCCGTCGTCACGAGCGTGCGATGGGCCCGTTTCGTATAGCCGGTTTTGCCGCCGGTGCAATATTCGTAAAGACTTGTCAACAACTTGTTTTTATTTCGCCACACACGCGCGCCGTCTTCGCCGGGCGGAGCGGGGGCGCGGTACACCTTCGTCCCCGAGATGCGCCGAAACTCTTTGTTTTTCATCGCATATTGCATGAGCAGCGCCATATCGTACGCGGTTGAGTAGTGGTTTTCCGCGTCATCCAACCCGTGCGGATTGGCAAACTCGGTATCACGCATCCCGATTTCAGCCGCTTTTTGGTTCATTAAAAAAACAAATCCTTCGACGCTGCCGCCGACATGTTCAGCGATGGCCACCGCCGCGTCGTTGCCGGAACGAAGCATCAGCCCATATACCAAATCGCGCAGTTTGATTTTCTCCCCTTGGCGCAAGTAAATTGACGACCCTTCGGTCCGGACAGCGCGGGCGCTGACCGTCACCGTGTCGTCCATCTTCCCCGATTCAATCGCCAAAATGGCGGTCATAATTTTCGTAATGCTGGCGATGCGCCGTTTTGTATAGGCATCCTTGGCAAACAAAACCCGCCCGGAATGCTGCTCTATCAAAATCGCGCTTTTTGCGCTCACCCCATCCATAGCGCGCATCCGCTCTGGAACAAATGCCATAATCCCCGCAGCGAGTGCAAGAATGAGCGCAATGAGCCGCTTCTGCTTATTCATCTCATATCGGCGAGGATCCCCCTCCTTTAAGGAGCGGGGAGGAATCGCCTGTTCCTCCTTTCCGATTAGGCTGAACGGGCCGCAGCCGAAGAAACGTCGCGGCGGAAACAGGCTGAACCCCAAAGCCGCGTTTTGTACAAGTGTATGCCTCGATGGGACAAATATGATGAAAAAATGCTGTTGCAAGGGGAGACAGCCTGAACGATCCGCTCCGGCGCTTGCGCTGGGCGCGTTGATGACATTTTCCCTGCAAAGAGAAAGCCGCTCCTTGAAACGGCGGACAGGTGTCCTGATGGATCGCAGCGCCTGCTCTCCCAAAAAAACGGGCAGGGGGTTCCCCCCCGCCCGTTTAAAACGGCTGCCAACGAAGCTTCTGCGCCTCATGAAAGCGTTCTTCAACGTTGCGCCAGTTGACGACGTTCCACCAATGTTCGATGTACGCCGCCCGATCATTTTTGTATTGCAAATAGTAGGCATGCTCCCACACATCAAGCACGAGAAGCGGGATCACATCCCATTGCGCCATGAGCTGGTGTTTTTCCGCCTGCAAAATTTCCAGACGGTGCGCTCGCGGCGCCCAAACGAGCAGCGCCCAGCCGACCCCTTCGGCGCTTTTCGCCGCTTCGGTGAAATGACGGCGAAAGGCGGTAAAACTGCCAAAATCGCGCTCGATTTGCGCCCGCAGCTCCCCGCGCGGCTCGCCGCCGCCCTCTGGATGCATGTTGTACCAAAAGATTGTATGCAAATAATGCCCGGAGCCGTGGAACGCCGCTTCCCGCTCCCAATGTTTCAACAGATCAAAATTGTTCGTCCGGCGCGCCTCGGCCATCATCCGCTCCGCCTGATTAAGACCGTCGACATAGCTTTGATGATGCTTCGTATGGTGAAGGCGCATGATTTCTTCGGAAATATGCGGCTCGAGCGCATCATAACGGTACGGCAGCGGCGGCAAGACATGACGGCCGGGCGCTACTTGTTGACGCGGCTCACCGCCGTCGTCCGCATCCACCCAGCGTCGCTTTCCATCGGTCACGTTGTCCGCTTGATCCGGCTCGCCGTCAGCTGCATCAGTCGGCGAGTCGGAGAGCTCCGCCATAAAAGCCGGCTCTTTTGCGTCCTCAACCCGCTCTGCCGTCCCGCTGGTGTCAAGCCATCCGTCTTCGTTCTCTTTGTTTTCACTCTCCAGTTCAGGCGACACCGATTCCCCTTCGACTTGTTCTTGCGTCGCCTCTTCTTCCCGATCGGCAGCTGACGAATCAGCCAGGCGGACGGCCCGAGTGTATACGTCATCGACAAGACGCTGGAGCTCGTAAATCGCTTCTTCGGTCCATTCATCGCCGTGTCCATCGATGTACGCCAACAAAGACGAAAGCCCAACATCCTCAGCCATCCTGCGTGCAGACAGCGCCTGTTCAACTTGTCTTCCCCACGCAGCCGCTTCCATGACATACTGGCGAAGCGCACCGACATACACGTCATCGGCAAGGCGCTGAAGCTCGCGGACGGCCTCTTCCGTCCACTCGCCGTCATGCTCGGCAATAAACTCGAGCAGCGACGAAGCGCCATCCGTGCTTGCCCCACGCAAAGCGAGCGTCTCCTTGACTTGATTTCCCCATTCGTTCACCCTAGCCGCATATTGGGCGAACAACACCTGATCGTCCATTTGGTAAAAACCTCCTCCTGTTTTGTTCGCCAT
>NZ_LDPD01000023.1:179961-187797 GCF_001026865.1 Geobacillus sp. ZGt-1
CCGCATTCACCCAAATTCCCGGCCGCTCATACATAGAGGAGCGAGGGCAGTCATCATAGGAAAAGACAGCAAGGAAGAACAGAATCGCGGTGATGCTTCCCTGCAGCGGGTCTGCAAATGAGCCATAGATAAACCGCTCAAAAAAATCGGGCTGACCCAAAACATATTCGCGTTTTGGGTCAGCCCCCCCTTTTTTCTGAAAAAGGCAGGCTGCTTTGGCAAACCGCCGGCTGCACCAAACGGTTTCCTTGTCCAGACGCACAGAAAACGCGGCGCCAACCGCATTTTCTCGTTACGCCGACCGTTCAGGCAAGCGGCACTCGCCGGTTTCCGCCCATTCGCTGACAAGCGCCTGCAGCGTTTTGGCGTCTACCTCAGCAAAATAACGGCGCAATTCCTCTTCATCATGAATGTAGACGCGCTTTCGCTTCCGATACGCCGGATTTTTCCATAAACAGACAAGAGCAATGATGTCGCGCAAATGAATGTCGCGCCCGTTAGCCGTAAACAGTGGATCGCTTTCATACGGCAGCCAATCAAGCAGCGCCGCCTCAAAATGGCGCAAATACAACACAGACAGCGTCCGCTCTTCGCCCCCGTCGCGGTACGTGACTTCCGAGCGGTTGAAATAGTCTTCAAACGTGTTCGATTGCGACTTTTGCAGCTCTTCACCGTACAGGCGGCAAACGTTCATGAGCGCTCTCCTTCCCGATCAGCCATTTTTCTTTAGTTTACCATATTCCGGCTGCCCATCGCTCAAATTTTCTGCTAATTTTTCGAAAAATAAATCCGCTTCCCGCTCGGATTCGCCATCGTCCGCCCATTCCGGCAGCGGCGGCAGCTCCTCGAGCGTTTTTAGCCCGAAATAATCGAGAAATTCCGGGGTTGTCCCGTACAAAATCGGCCGCCCGGTTCCTTCGGCTCGTCCAACCTCTTTAATGAGCGCCCGTGCCATCAGCGTCTGCAATGGCTTGTCGCTTTTTACGCCGCGAATTTCCTCAATCTCCGCGCGCGTAATCGGCTGGCGGTATGCGATAATGGCGAGCGTCTCAAGCGCCGCCTGCGACAGCGGCGATGCTCCCGGCGCTTCGACCAACTTCTTTAAATAGGGGGCGTGTTCTTTTTTTGTCGCCAACAAAAACACGCCGCCAAGTTCGACAAGCTGGATGCCGCGCTCTTCCCGTCGGCAGTCTTGTTGAAGCTCCTCGATCACCGCTTTCGCCTCTAGCTCGCTGACTTCCAACACAGCGGCGATTTGCGAAAGTGACAGCCCTTCATCGCCGGCAGCAAACAACAACGCTTCCACGATCGCCTTTGCCGAATTTGGCGCACCGGCGCCCTTTTTTTCTCTTTCGTTTTGTTCCATCGCCCTTCTGCCACGCCAAACTCGTTGGCGCCCCTCCTCCTTTCCTCCTGTTTTCGTCGTTTCCCAAGTCTTCTCACCCCAATGTGAGTCAGCTCTCCGCCTTATCATGGCATGGGCAAACAACAAAAGAAAAGCGGCCCGCCGCAGCGAACCGCCGCGGCCAAACCGCACCGCCTCAACCGGCTGGTTTCACCGCCAGAAACAAATCGCTGAAATTCCGTTCTTGCTCAACGATGATTTCATCTTGCTTCATCAACTCTAAAATGGCCAAAAACGTCACGACGATATACGAACGATCGTAGGACGGAAACAGCTCGTAAAAGTTTTTCCGCCCGTTCGCCTGCTTTAGTTCATGCAAAATTTCCGCCATGCGCTGTTCGACGGAAATATCTTGGCGGGAGATTTTCGCCCGCATCGGTTTTTGCAGTTTTTTTCGGCGCAACAGCTTCGACAAGGCGCCAAGCATATCGTATACGTTCACATCCAGCGGCGCCGCCTTTTTCTCATCCGCGTATGCGCTTAAGTCGCTCGGCGGCTTTGTAAACAAAAGCGCCCGCTCCTCTTCGCGCCGCTTCAGTTCGCGCGCCGCCTCTTTAAACTTTTTATATTCAAGCAGCCGCTGCGCCAGCTCCTCGCGCGGGTCCCCGTCATCGCCCCACTCGATGTCGCCGTCGACAGCTTCCTCATTGGAGGGCGGCAACAGCATTTTGCTTTTGATCGCAAGCAAGGTGGCCGCCATCACTAAATATTCGCTGGCGATATCCAACTCAAGCTCCTGCATGGCGTGAATGTACGCCATATACTGCTCCGTAATTTGCGCGACCGGAATATCGTAAATATCGATTTCATAGCGGTTGATCAAATGCAAAAGCAGATCAAGCGGCCCTTCAAACGCTTCGATTTTGACGTTGTACGGCAATTGCACATCCATCCCACCATTTTTTCCAGAACCACCGCCCGGTAGGCTCGTCTCCAGCTGCAGTACATTTATTGTATCATAACGAAGCGGCGAAGCGAACAGAAAACAGTCTCTTTTTTGCGCCGCAGGCCGCCGAAGTCGTATAATCGAAGAAGAGCCGTCCGCCTTCACATGGCGCGGCCCACTTTTGAAAGGAACGATGGCCGATGTATCCAAAAGCGTATATCGAGTATTTGGTCCATTTCCATAGCGACCGCGATTATTTTGAATGCCACGAAATTTTGGAGGAACATTGGAAACAAGACGGTCGAAACAAAGGTTGGCTTGTGCTCATTCAAACGGCGGTCGCTTTTTACCATTACCGGCGCGGCAACGTCTCGGGAGCGCTGCGCCTCATTCGACGGGCGCGGGCGCTGCTTGACGAAGCGCAAGAGATGATCCGGCGGCTCGGCCTCGATGACGAGGCGCTCGCCCGCTTGCTCGACGAGACGGCTGGGCGGATCACCCGCGGCGAACCGTACGAAAGCGTCGAACTGCCGATTCGCGACCGTTCCCTTTATGAGCAATGCCAGGCCGCCTGCGCCCACCGGCAGCTCGTTTGGGGGCAAGCCAGCGACCTAGCCAACCTTGATCTTGTGGATAAACACCGGCGCCGCGACCGCTCGGACGTCGTCGCCGCACGCGAACAAAAAAAACGGGCCAAAGCGGAAGGAGTTGGCTTCCCTCCCCCTCCGCCGCCCGCCTGAGCGCGGAGCCGCGCTAGTTTCGTTATTCGTTGCACGCATGGCATTTATCGAAAAACGAGGCGGTCCACTCGTTGGCGCACAATCGGCAGCCCGGGTACACCTCTTTCAATGCCTTGACCATCTGTTTTCCGATCCCTTGGTGGCGGTGTGACGGATTGACGCTGATGTGCTGGATTTCCACAACATCAGGAGCGCGCAACAGGACGCCGATAATGCCGACGATGTCATCCCCTTCTTTCCATAAAAACAGCTGCCAATCGTTGTTTGTTTCATACTGTTTCATCGTCTGCTGCAGCCGTTTCAGGTCTTTTTCCGTCGGCATAAACGACAACAGTCCCATGGCGATTTTCTCATAGTTTTTTCGGTAACGGATTAACATAAAAATCCCTCATTATCGACAAACGCTTTTCCGAAATGGAAAAGTTTTTGTCATTTTCTCTATACGTATTATAAACATTCTCACCGATATTGTGAACCATTTCATGCCTTTTTACGCAAATTACGCAAGCGTCCGCAAGACGTTCGCCATTTCGATCGCCGACACCGCCGCTTCCCATCCTTTATTGCCCGCTTTCGTGCCGGCCCGCTCGATCGCCTGTTCAATGGTGTCCGTCGTCAACACGCCGAAAATGACCGGAACACCGCTTGCAAGCGCCGCGTGGGAGACGCCTTTGGCCGCCTCGCTGCAGACGTAGTCAAAATGGCTCGTTGCCCCACGGATGACGGCGCCAAGCGTAATGACAGCGTCAAACTGCTTCGATTCCGCCATTTTTTTCGCCACAAGCGGGATTTCAAACGCACCCGGCACCCAGGCGACAGTGATGTCGCTGTCGCTCACGCCATGGCGCGTCAAGCCGTCGATCGCCCCAGATAAAAGCTTGCCCGTGATGAATTCGTTAAAACGAGAGACGACGATGCCGATTTTCAATCCGGTGCCGACTAAGTTTCCTTCAATGATGCGCATGTTCGTTGCTCCTCCCATCATTAAAAATGAAGCATATGTCCTAATTTTTCATGTTTCGTGCGCAAATATTTTTCATTTTCCTTTTTCGCTGGCATCTGAATGGGCACCCGTTCAACGACTTCGAGTCCATGCCCTTTTAAGCCGGCGATTTTGCGCGGGTTGTTCGTGAGCAGGCGCATTTTCGTCACGCCAAGATCTTTCAAAATTTGCGCCCCGATGCCATAATCGCGCAAATCGGCGGGGAAGCCGAGCTTTTCGTTCGCCTCGACGGTGTCATAACCTTGCTCCTGCAGCTTGTAAGCGCGCAACTTGTTCATAAGGCCGATGCCGCGCCCTTCTTGGCGCATGTAAAGCAACACCCCGCGCCCTTCCGCCTCGATTTGCCTGAGCGCCGCATGCAGCTGCGGACCGCAGTCGCACCGGTACGAGCCAAACACATCGCCAGTTAAGCATTCGGAATGGACGCGCACCAAGATCGGCTCATCCGGGATGATCTCTCCTTTGACAAGCGCCACATGCTCTTTTCCGTCGAGCACGTTTGTGTAGCCGATGGCGCGAAATTCGCCGAATTCGGTCGGCAGCCAAACGTCCACCTCCCGTTTCACGAGCTTTTCCCGCTGGCTCCGATAGGCGATCAAATCTTTGATCGTGATCATTTTCAATCCGAACTGGTCGGCGATTTGCCGCAAATCAGGAACGCGAGCCATCGTCCCGTCCTCTTTAATGATTTCGCAAATGACGCCGGCCGGCTTCGCGCCGCACAAACGGGCCAAATCAACCGCCGCTTCTGTATGGCCGGCGCGCCGCAAGACGCCTCCCTTTTTCGCAATCAACGGAAAAACGTGGCCAGGACGTTTAAAATCGCTCGCTTTCACATTCGGATCAAGCAGCGCCTGAATCGTCGCCGCCCGCTCGTAGGCGCTGATTCCCGTCGTTGTCGTTTTGTAGTCGACACTCACCGTAAACGCTGTGCCATGCGCGTCCGTGTTATGAGTGACCATCGGCTCAAGCTCGAGCCGCTCCGCCAATTCCTCCGTAATCGGCACGCAGACGAGCCCGCGGCCATGAGTGATCATAAAGTTAATGACATCCGGAGTAGCTTTTTCGGCCAGCACGACAAAATCGCCTTCATTTTCGCGGTCTTCGTCATCGCAAACGATGATCACTTCTCCGTTTTTCAGCGCCGAAAGCGCTGCTTCAATCGTGTCAAACATCAAGCTTGCCCCCTTTTCCACTATTTATAGCCGTGCTGCTCCAAAAATTCGACCGTCAATTTGGAGGTCGGCGTCGCTTTCGCGGTGAGGAAAGCGGCGACGTACTTGCCGATCATGTCGCACTCGATATTGACGAGATCGCCCGGCCGCTTTTCGCCTAAAATCGTCGCCTCACGCGTATGCGGAATGAGTGAAACGATGAACGTGCGCTCGCTCAGACCGAAAATCGTCAAGCTCGTCCCATCGACTGCGACCGATCCTTTCTCAATCATATAGGCGCGCAGCGAGGCCGGCACTTCGATTTCATAGTAGACGGCGTTCGCTTTCGGCCACTGCCGGATGATGCGCCCGACGCCGTCCACATGCCCGGTGACGAAATGGCCGCCAAACCGTCCTCCAGCCGCCATTGCCCGCTCCAAATTCACCTTCGCCCCCGGCTTTAATGTCTTTAGCGCCGTCGCTTTCACCGTCTCCG
Source organism: Geobacillus sp. ZGt-1 (assembly GCF_001026865.1). Lineage (NCBI taxonomy): Bacteria > Bacillati > Bacillota > Bacilli > Caryophanales > Anoxybacillaceae > Geobacillus > Geobacillus sp. ZGt-1. The sequence continues at coordinate 185,646 of NZ_LDPD01000023.1, forward strand.
GCATGACATCGACCGTAAACTGCCGTTCGGTGAACGATGTGACGGTCAAGCAGACGCCGTTGACGGCGATGCTGTCGCCAAGCCGCACATCTTCGAGCACCCGCTTGGCGCCAATCGTCATCACGATGGCATCGCCGGTTTGCTTCATTTGTTCGATCGTGCCGATCTCTTCAATAATGCCAGTGAACACAACGATTCCTCCTTCCGTTTCGGCGCGGCGACGATTTTGATGTCCGGGCCGATCGTCTCGATGCGGCGGATGTCAAGCTCCACCGCTTCAGCAAGCCGGGCGAAGCCAAGGCCGCCGACCGACGTCGGCGCCCCGCGGCCGCCGATCAGCTTCGGAGCGATATAGGCGATGACCTCATTGACTGCTCCCGCGCGGAGGAAGCTGTCATGAACGCGCGAGCCGCCTTCGACAAACAGCGACATGACTCCCTGCTCCCCAAGCAGACGGAGCACATCGCGGACATCGATCTGGGCCGTCGGCATTGAAAATACACGCACCCCAAGGCGCTCATACGCCGCTGCTTGTTCCCGACTGACGCCGCCGGTGATGATCCACGTTTCTGCTTCCTTGTCAGCGACGACATGGGCGTCAAGCGGTGTACGCAATTTTGTATCTAAAATGATGCGCAGCGGGTTTTTCCGCTTTTCCCCAAAGCGGACGGTAAGCTTCGGGTTGTCGGTCAAAACGGTGTTGACGCCGACCAAAATGGCGTCATGCTGCGCACGAAGGCGATGGACATCCTCACGCGCCGCGCTTGATGTAATCCATTTGCTTTCCCCCGTCGCCGTCGCGATTTTGCCATCGAGGCTGCATGCGAACTTCAACGTGACAAACGGCGTTTTTGCGGCGATATAGTGGAAAAACATCCGATTTAATTCGTCCGCTTCGTCTTTTAATACGCCAACATCAACGTCAATGCCCGCTTGGCGCAGCTTGGCAATCCCTTTTCCCGCGACAAGCGGATTCGGGTCGGTCGTGGCAACGACGACGCGACGGACGCCCGCCTGGATGAGCAAATCGGCACATGGCGGCGTTTTTCCATAATGGCTGCACGGCTCAAGCGTCACGTACACCGTCGCACCGCGCGCCTTCTCGCCAGCCATGCGGATCGCATAGACTTCAGCGTGCGGCTCACCCGCTTTCAAATGGGCGCCAAGCCCAACGACCGTCCCACCGTTGACAACGACCGCGCCAACTGCAGGATTGGGAGACGTTTGCCCGACCCCAGCTTTGGCCACATCGAGAGCGAGCCGCATATAATGTTCATCGTTATGCACCGCACTCCCTCCTTCAATAAAAACGAAACCCCCGGGATGTCCCCGGGGGCTCATTGATGAGAGAATGACCAATGATGCGCAAACAAACACACGTTCGCTAAGCAGGCTATACCGGCCGGTCGGAAACAAAAGATACTACCATGCCTAGTCGGCCGACAGACGCTGCCCATGGGTCTGAACCGGCCGAAAACAGCCGTGCGCATATTGGCATCCTTCTCCCATCCAGACTATACTGTCGGCTCCGGAATCGCACCGGATCCTGCCTTTCGGCTCGCGGGCTGAGGGGCGGAAAGCCCCATCACCGCCGGTCGGGAATTTCACCCTGCCCCGAAGGATGCATCACTATATCGTTATGTTCATTATACCACACGAAACGCCCTGCATCATCATTCCGCAACCCAAATCCAATACGCCGCTCCCCACAACAGGCTGGCCGCAAGCAAAAAGAAAAACAAGCGCCAGTTGTTTCGAACAGTCCGATCATCCTCGCTCATGCGCTGTTTACGGTTCGTCAAATACTTTCACTTCCTTCATCACGTCGCCGTTTTTCATCGTCCTCACGACGTCCATGCCCGATGTCACTTGGCCAAAGACGGTGTGCACCCCATCCAAGTGCGGCTGCGGCTCGTGGACGATAAAGAACTGGCAGCTGCCGGTGTCGCGGCCGCGGTGCGCCATGGACATCGCGCCGGTGACATGTCGGTGTGGATTGTTGTCCGTCTCGCACGGGATCGTATAGCCGGCATCGCCCGTTCCGTTGCCGCGTGGACATCCTCCTTGGCTGACAAATCCAGGGATGACGCGGTGGAACGTCAACCCGTTATAAAAGCCTTCGTTTGCGAGCTTCTCAAAATTGGCCACCGTC
>NZ_LDPD01000023.1:187823-191726 GCF_001026865.1 Geobacillus sp. ZGt-1
AAACTTGATTTTCCCGCCGTTTTCCATTAGAATATATCCTTTTTTCGCCACAAGCATCCAGCTCCTTTTCGACATCGAAACTGCTTTTATCATACCATGATTGCCAAGTGAAACAAAAGAAAAAATGTCTTTTCAAATTCGCACGCCGCCTGACCGCGTCGCTTTTTGCCGATAGCCAAGCAGGCGAGCGTACGGTATAATGATAATGCATTTTCGTAAACAGGAGGCGAGCTATGTGAAACGAACGATCGCTTCATCGCTGCTTTGGGCGGTGCTCTTGGCATCTCCGGGCATCGCAGCGGCCGATGCCGCGCCGGGCGATGTCATTGTGACGCTCGGGGAAAACTTAACGAATGAACAAAAGCAAAAAGTGCTCGACGAAATGAAGGCGCCGGACGGGGCGCAAACGATCACCGTCTCAAACGTTGAGGAGCATAAATATTTGGACGGACTCATTCCGAAAGCGCAAATCGGCACGCGCGCCATCTCGTCGTCGATGATCACGATAAAAGAGCCCGGCTCGGGGCTTCATGTCGAAACGCACAACATCACATGGGTGACGAAAGAGATGTATACAAACGCCTTGATCACCGCAGGGGTGAAAGATGCCGATATTTACATCACCGCCCCGTTTCCGGTTTCCGGCACCGCAGCGCTGACGGGGCTGATGAAGGCGTATGAAATTTCCTCGGACCAAGCCATCCCTGATGATGTCAAAAAAGTGGCGAACGAGGAAATGGTGCAGACGGCGAAGCTCGCCGATTCGATCGGCGCGGACAAAGCGGTCGCCCTGCTGGCGAAAATCAAACAAGAAATCGCCAACAACCCACCGCAGACGGACGCTGATTTGCGCGCCCTTATTGAAAAAATCGCCAACGACCTTGGCATTACGCTGAGCGAGAATGAAATCAACAACCTGATTTCCCTTTTCCATAAAATGCAAAACGCCCATATTAATTGGGATCAAGTGAACGATCAGCTGAGCAAGGCGAAAGAACAGCTATCGGCGTTTTTGCAGTCAGAAGAAGGGAAAACGTTCATTCAAAACCTTATCGACATCTTCAAAGAAATTTGGAACGCGATCAAATCAGCATTTTCCTCAAATCAACAGTCAACTACCCCCACTTCGTCCTCGCCAAAGACGATGAAAGAAGGCGCCCAAAAAAAGCAGCGGGCGCCTTTTCTTTGTGAAGGCCGTTCTCTTTCCAACCGGCGGCCTTCACTTTTTCACTTTCGTTTTCAAAGGCAAATCATATTGGATCAAATCTTCATATGTCTCCCGTTTCACAACGAGCTGGGCGTCGCCGTTTTCAACGAACACAACGGCTGGGCGCGGCAGACGGTTGTAATTGTTCGCCATGGAATAGCCGTAAGCGCCGGTGCAAAAAACGGCCAAATAATCGCCCGGCTTCGCTTCCGGCAGGGCGATGTCCCAAATGAGCATGTCGCCTGACTCGCAACACTTCCCGGCGATCGATACGACTTCCGTCGGCTCGCCGAACACCCGGTTGGCGAGCGCGGCTTCGTATTTCGCTCCGTAAAGCGCCGGGCGGATGTTGTCGCTCATGCCGCCGTCAACGGCAATATAGGTGCGGACGTTGGGCACCTCTTTGCGCGAACCGATCGTATAAATCGTCGTTCCCGCATCACCCACGAGCGACCGCCCCGGCTCGATCCAAATTTCCGGCAACGGCAAGCGGCAAGCTTCGGCCTGCCTTTTCACCTCTTCCACGATGCAGTCGACGTACGCTGTCACCGGAATCGGGTCGTCTTCCTCCGTATAGCGGATGCCAAAGCCGCCGCCAAGATTGACAACCGCTGGGACAAATCCGTGCTCCTTGTTCCACTCCGCCAGCTTGGCAAACACTTTTTGCGCCGCGAGCACAAACCCAGCTGTTTCAAAAATTTGCGAGCCGATATGGCAATGAACGCCGAGCAGCTGAAACGCGGCCGATGCCATAACACGGCGAAACGCCTCGTCCGCCTGACCGTTGTTTAAGTCAAAGCCGAACTTTGAATCTTCTTGCCCGGTTAAAATGTAATCGTGCGTATGCGCCTCGACCCCCGGCGTCACGCGGAGCAAAACCGGCACCGTCCGACCGGATGACGCCGCCAGCTCTTCGATCAGCTCGAGTTCGTAAAAGTTGTCGGCAACGATGCAGCCGATGCCGTGTTCAAGCGCCATCGCCAATTCGTCCCGGCTTTTGTTGTTGCCATGAAAATGGATGCGCTCAGGCGGAAAACCGGCCGCAAGCGCCGTATACAGCTCACCGCCTGAGACGACGTCAAGCGACAATCCCTCCTCAGCGGCCAGCTGCACGATGGCGACGGCGGAAAACGCCTTGCTCGCATACGCGACTTGCGCCCGCACGCCGTGACGCTGGAACGCTTCTTTAAACGCGCGCGCCCGAGCGCGGATCAACGCAACGTCATAAATATAAAGCGGCGTGCCATACGTTTTGGCCAACTCGACCACATCGACGCCGCCGATTTCCAAATGCCCTTGTTCATTCACGCGGCTTGTCCCGTGAAGAAACATCGCAAACCCCTCATTCCTCTATCGAAATCGCATGGCAAAAGCAAAAAAGACAGTTTGCAAAATCGGCAACTGCCTTTACAAAATGGAAAACCGCAGAGCGCCATCGGCTCTGCCTTGAAACGGAAGGCCGCACACCCCGCGCTGGGCCATGCCCATTCCGTCCGTGCAAACGTGCGAAGCACTGAGGCAAGCACCATCAGTGCAAGCAATTAAATATAACTTATCATAATTATAAAAAAGTTGCAATAGCGCTAAAACGAAAAAAGCGGCCGCCAATAGGTGGAAACGGCCGCTTCCAAATGGATCGTTCGCGTCATGACGGCTGTTTTTGCCGGTCTTGCGGGTGAACGATGCTCGGGCGCACTCTCGCTCCAGCAACCGAACGGCGGACGACAATTTGCATAAATGCCGCTGGATCGAACGGGATGAACGGCCATAAGTACGGCGTATTAAGCGAGCGGATGCTGGCGAGCCAAAGCAAATAAACGGTCGTGCCAATGACGAGCCCGGGCACTTTAAACAAGGCGACAAGAATGACCAATGCCAATCGAGAAATCTTATTCGCCACGCTCAACTCATAGCTTGGCGTCGCAAAGGAACCGATCGCCGCCACCGAAATGTACAAGATCACTTCCGGCACAAACAGCCCGACATCGATGGCGATTTGTCCGATCAAGACGGCGGCAATCAAACCCATCGCGGTTGATAGCGGCGTCGGGGTATGAATGGCTGCCATCCGCAAAAACTCAATCCCAAAATCAGCGAGCAAAATTTGCACAATGATCGGGATGTTCGTTTGTTTGTTCGGCCCAATAAACGCCCACGATTCGGGCAGCAACGACGGTTCAAGGACGAACAGCACCCACAGCGGCAGCAAAAACAACGACGTCAAAATGCCTAAAAACCGCACCCAGCGCACAAACGTCCCGACCCCTGGCGACTGCCGGTATTCCTCGGCATGCTGGACGTGGTGGAAAAATGTTGTCGGCGTGATGATGACGCTTGGCGATGTATCAACCATAATGAGCACGTGCCCTTCAAGCAGGTGCGTCGCTGCTACATCCGGCCTCTCGGTATAACGGACGAGCGGGTACGGGTTGTATCCTTGCTTGACTAAAAACTCTTCGACTGTTTTGTCGCCCATCGTCAGTCCATCGACGTTGATTTGCTGCAACTCTTTCTTGACGAGTTCAACAAGCCCCGGGTCAGCGACGTCTTTAATATAGGCGATGCATACGTCCGTTTTTGACCGCTCGCCGACTTGCAAAATTTCAAAGCGCAGCCGCTCGTCGCGGATGCGGCGGCGGGTGAGCGCCGTGTTGACAATGATGTTCTCGACGTAGCCGTCGCGGGCGCCGCGCACA
>NZ_LDPD01000023.1:191733-195913 GCF_001026865.1 Geobacillus sp. ZGt-1
CCGTATCCGGCTCTTGCGGCTGCCGACCCGGATAGCTGCGGACGTCGACAGCAAATCCGGTCGATTCGCCTTCAATCAAGACGATGATCAAGCCCGACAGCAGCTTGTCAACCGCTTCGTCGAGGCTCGTCACCGGACTGACTTGCTGATGAACGAGTCGATTTTCGATGATCTGCCACGCTTGGGACGCCTGGCGTTCATCATCGTTGACGCGCACAATTTGTTTTAACAATTCGATAATGTATTGCGTGTCGCATAAACCGTTGCAGTAGTAAATATGTACTTCCCGGTTTAGGACATAGATTTTCCGCACGCCTAAATCAAAGCTTGTCCCGACGCCGATCCGCTGTTGCAAAAACTTCGCGTTGTCAACGAGCCGCTTCGCGATCGGCGCTTTCGGTTTCTTTTCTTTTTCCGGCATGGCCACCACTCCTTTCGAGAATCAACTCGACCGCCTTGCGCGTAATCGGCGCTCCGTATTTCGCATGGTCTCGATATCCCATTTTGCCGATGTCGCCGATGCCGACGATGAGCGGAATGTTCAGCCGGTCAAGGCAGTAGACGGTATCGCCATTGATCCGCCCGATCTCGAGGTCCCGGACGCCTTCTTTATCGACCCCATATTCGGTCATCACGCCGTCACGGTCGATGCTCACATGCACTTTTGTCCATTCATGCTGGTGCGTATTGGAGGCAACCGCCAGCGCCCCGAGCACTTGGATTTGCTCATGCGTCGCCACATAGCGAAGCGCCTGCTCTCCGGCCCCCTCCCCGAGGGCGCCGCAATCGTCAAACATGACAAACACTGGATCGTGCGGCGTTTGCAAAATGAGTTCGACCAACTGTTCACCGCTCAGTTTCGTCGGATTGCCTTGCGAGCGAGAAATGCAACGGCCGCCGATCTCGGCGGCAACCCGCTCAATCGCCCGGCAGGCGAACTCGTCCCCATCCGTTACTAAAATGACTCGTCGTTTTTCCATCATCTCTACCCTTTCGGTTTGCAAGTGAGCGCCGCGGCAAAAGAGCCAGCCACGATAAAAGCGAACAAGGCGCCGGCAAATCGGAACACCGCTGCTCCGGTTTCGACAAATCCCTCCGGCCGCGGTTCTGCCATGGCCCCTTTCGCCAACCAATACCCAAATCCGCATAGCGGCATCGTCGCCCCGGCGCCAGCCCAAGCGACGAATGGATCATAGACGCCGCCAAAGCCAAGGAGTACGCCAAAGACGACAAGCGAACCGGCGACGCCAGCCGGCGTCCATTTGCCGCGGTCGATGATGAGCTGAACGATGGCGCACAGCAGCCCGCCGGCGAGAAAGGCACGGACGTATTCCATATCACATTCCCTCCTGATCGTTCCCAAATAAAAGACGTCCTACGGCGGCAAATCCGGCTCCTGTCCAGCCGCTTCGATGACGACGCCGTGAGCGATCGCTGGGATCGACTGTTTTTGCTGCACCATCGTTTGACTCAAGAGCGCCCCGGTAGCGACGACAAACAGGCGTCGAAACGTTCCGCGGGCGAGCTCTTGAAGCAAATACCCGTACGTGACGACCGCCGAGCAGGCGCAGCCGCTGCCGCCGGCGAACACCTTTTGATCTGGCCGGTAAATCATCAGCCCGCAATCGTTGTAAACGTCGGTCACATCGTAGCCTGATTCAGCAAGCAACTCGCGGACGATGACGCTGCCGACGCGCGACAAGTCGCCGGTGACAATCAAATCGTAATCGCCCGGCGAGACGCCTAAGTCACGGAAATGCTGCTCGATCGTATCGGCCGCCGCCGGGGCCATCGCCGCTCCCATGTCGAGTGGGTTTTTCAGCCCGGCGTCAACGACTTTGCCGATCGTCGCCGCCCGGACGCGCCAACGTCCCGGCGCGCGGCCAACGAGCGCGGCGCCGGCGCCCGTGACGGTGAACGTCGCCGTTTTCGGCTTTTGCACCCCCAGTTCAGTCGGGTAGCGAAACTGCCGTTCGGCCGTCGCGTTATGACTGCTTGTCGCCGCAAGCGCCCGATCAGCCAATCCACCAGCGACAAACGCAGCGGCTGCCGCCAACGTTTGCATCGAGGTCGAACAGGCGCCGAACAAGCATAAAAACGGAATCGGCAGCTCGCGGGCGACATAATTCGATGTCGCATTTTGGTTTAATAAATCACCGGCCAAAAATAGATCGACTTCTTCGGCAGAGACGCCCGCCTTTTGCAAGCAGCAGTCCACCGCCTCCCGCATCAGCCTCCGCTCGGCCAGCTCCCACGTCGCTTCGCCGCAATATAAGTCGCGATGGCAAACATCAAAATAACTTCCGAGCGGCCCGTCGGCTTCAAGCGGCCCGACCGCGGCAGCGGCCGCTTGGATGTAAACACCATCGTCAAACACCCATGTCTGCTTTCCGACACGTTTCATGGCCAATCCCTCTTTTCGTCACGGCCAAACAAGGCCAAGCACATAGGCGGCAATCAGACCATAAATGACCGCTGCCCCACCGGCTTTCAACATCTGCCCGGCCACCCCGGCCGTCCATCCTTCGCTGCGATGCTCCATAGCGGCGCTGGCGATCGCATTGGCCAGCCCTGTAATGAGCATCGTCGCCCCCGCACCGGCAAATTGGCTGAAATCATCATATTTCCCGACGGCCGTCAGCACAATCGCCAATCCGGCCATCACCATAGACGCCCACAGATGAGCCTCGAGCGGCGAAGCGGCAAACGTGCCGCCATACCAATCAACGAGCCATTGCGCCAACGCACAAAGCGCCCCGCCGACAAGAAACGCTTTTACCGCATTGGCGGCGTATGGGGGAGAAGGCTGAAACGCCTTCACCTCGCGGACATAATCGGACTTTAATCCCACGTTTCCTTCCCCCTTTGTCAGCGAAAGTGATCGACAAAATAAAGCCAATGAAACAACGAACCGGCCACTTTGCCAAAGGCGATGGCCATAAGTAAAATGACGATTTTATCATCGACGCCGATCCGCTTCGCTAAAATCGGCCAAACGTTCAACACCTCTGTTAAAGCGGCAGCGAGCATTCCGATAAACACACCATGAAACAATCCGATCGGCGCTAGCCAATATTTGGATAAATGCCAAACAGAATGGCGCAAACTCATCCAACCGCCAACGATGGCGCCGGCTACAGCCCCCCATTCATAGGCGTGAATGCGTTTTGGCGTTTTCGTCAGCTGCGTCAGGCGCGGGATGACGCCAAGCACGACCAAAAAAGCGACAAATCCGGTTCCGACCGCCAACCCTCCGGCGAAGCCGACGAACACTACCAGCAAAATCTCAAGCGTCGTCAAGAGGCCTCAAGCTTTCTTTGTTTTCATGCAAAATGACGTACTGATCGATCGATTGCTGGTAGTTGAACATTTCGACTTCAAGAGGGCTGGGCTCCTCGTTGATTCGTTTGCGGAACCAATGGTTGAAAAATAAAATCATCCCGATGCCGAGCCCAAGCGAATATGGAATTTGCAAAAGCAGCGGTTTATCGACCGCCTGGCCGGTCACCATCTCGTACAGATGGCGATGCACCCGTTGCATGCTGACGTCCTCGTGAAAGTTCATGATCGCCATCGCCGAACCGACGAACAAAAGAAGCCAAACGAGAACGAAGGAAGCGGTCGAAACCTTCCGTTTTTCATAGACGACTTCAATGATCGTCTGCGATGGGCCGATCATCTGCACATCAAGCGAGGAATCCACATCAAACACAGCCCGGATCATTTGCATCATATCGATGATGACGATATTTTTATCGCTGGGCTGGATGCGATAGAGCGGAATCGTCTTCAACCGCCGAATGAGCCCGCCATCCGGCGCAGCGATTTGGGCCGCCTGCCCGAGCGTCACCACCGCCCCCGGCTTGACTTGCACGCGATGGCGCGGCTTGATAAATACGGTGTTGGCCATTTGCTTCACACCTTTGTCCCCATTTTGTTTTTCTTTAGTTTGGTTGGCAAAAACACCGATCATGCGGCCTGTCGGCGTTCACCATCGATTTCATAAAAATAGAAAAGAATGGGCAAAAAATGCCCATTCTTTTTTAGACTTTTGTTGCTTGCTATGGAAAAAGCGTTCCAAGATGCGCTTACAGACCAAAAGACGGATGCGATTCATGGTTCACCGCCGATGAATTGACATCCGTCGATTTTGAACACACCCGTGCGGACAAAATGGGCT
>NZ_LDPD01000023.1:195994-217347 GCF_001026865.1 Geobacillus sp. ZGt-1
GGGCTATCCGTCCATTTTGTCCTTTATGTGCTGCAATATTTTCTTTTCCAGCCGGGATACTTGCACTTGAGAGATGCCGAGCCTCGATGCCACTTCGGACTGGGTTTGGTCTTTGTAATAGCGCAAATAGACGATCAGCCTCTCACGCTCGTCGAGTTCTTCGATCGCTTTTTTTAAGGCGATTTTGTCAAACCATGACGCTTCGTCGGCGTCAGCGATTTGATCAAGCAACGTAATCGGATCGCCGTCGTTTTCGTACACCGTTTCGTGAATCGATGTCGGCGAGCGGACGGCCTCTTGGGCGAGAACGACTTCCTCAGGGGAAATGCCTAAATGGTCGGCGATTTCCGTAACCGTCGGCGCCCGCCCGCGCGTTTTCGACAGCTCATCTTTCGCCTTGCGGATTTTGTTGCCCATCTCTTTCAGCGAACGGCTCACTTTGACGGTGCCGTCGTCGCGAAGAAACCGCTGAATCTCCCCAATGATCATCGGCACGGCGTACGTCGAAAACTTGACGTCATACGACAGGTCAAACTTGTCGACCGACTTTAACAAGCCGATGCAGCCGATTTGAAACAAGTCGTCCGCTTCATAGCCGCGGTTTAAAAAACGTTGAACGACCGACCAGACGAGGCGCATGTTTTTTTCAATAATTTCATCACGCGCTTCTTGATCGCCTTCTTGGCTGCGGCGGATCAGCTCTTTCATCTCCTGATCTTTGATTGGCGACTGATCTTGCTTGACATCGACATCCATAGGCATGTCTCCCTCAGTTACATAACGCTTTGCTTTTCGCAATATGCTTTTTCAAATACACAGTCGTCCCTTTATTCACTTCCGATTCGACGATGACTTCGTCCATGAAGTTTTCCATAATGGTAAAGCCCATCCCTGACCGCTCGAGCTCGGGCTTTGTCGTAAACAACGGCTGGCGCGCTTCTTCGATGTCAGGAATGCCGACTCCTTCGTCTCTCACCGTCAAATGGACGACACCGTCTTCAATGATGACGGAAATGGAGACGATGCCGTTCGGATCGTTGTTGTAGCCGTGAATGATCGCGTTTGTCACCGCCTCAGAGACAACCGTTTTAATTTCCGTCAGTTCGTCCATCGTCGGGTCAAGCTGGGCGACGAACGCCGCCACGGTCACACGGGCGAACGATTCATTTTCGCTGCGGGCAGAAAATTGGAGGTGCATTTCGTTGCGCATTTACGCCACCCCCAATGCTTGCAAGGCGAATTGCTCATCCGCCTCAACGCGGATGATTTTAAACAGACCCGACATGTCAAACAGCCGTTTGACGGCCGGCGATACGGCGCATACAACCATCTGCCCGCCGACGTTTTTGATTTGTTTATAGCGTCCGAGAATGACGCCGAGGCCAGAGCTGTCCATGAACGTCAATTGTCCTAAATTGAGCACGATGTGGCGGACCGCTCGGTTTTCGAGCACATCCGTCACTTGTTCACGCAATTGTTCGGCTGTATGATGGTCAAGCTCCCCAGACAGGCGAACGATGAGCACGTCTTGCTTCACTTCCAAGTCGATCGCGAGACTCACAGCGTGTTCCCCCTTGTCCATTTCAGGATATGGAGACATTTCGCTGCTGTCCGCCCGAAATCCTGCCGTCCGACAAAACTAGTGGTCGTTCGCCAAAGAGAGCGAAAAGACCGCAAAACTTGACATTATCCCGCTTGCACGAAGCGGCCAAACACCCGCTTAAACAAGTCCCAAAAGCTCGCTTCTTCGACCGTTTGCTTGGCGACGATCGGGCTGTGCAAAATTTCTTTTCCATCCTGTTTTAAAATGAGGACGCCAAGCTCATCGCCTTTGCGAACGGGTGCTTTCACATTGTCTTTCACTTTGATCACTTTTTCGATCTGCTCGACCGACTGCCCTTTTTTCGTCAGCACCGACACCGGCTCCGACGTCACCGCTTCGACGGATGACCGTTTGCCTTTGCTTATGTTGACGCGGGCGACTGTTTCATTCCGTTTGTACACCGGGTGAGTTCGATATTGGGAAAACGCGTAATCGAGCATCTTCGTAATTTGCGCATTGCGCGATTTCGGCGTCGGTGCTCCAAACACAACAGCGATGACGCGCATGCCGTTCTTTTTCGCCGTGGCGGTCAAACAATATTTCGCTTCGGCTGTATATCCGGTTTTCAGGCCGTCAACGCCCGGATAAAATTTGACAAGCCGGTTCGTATTGACGAGCCAAAACTTTTTGTCCGTATTTTCGCGCAAATAGTCTTCGTACTTGCTCGTATATTTCGTAATATCTTCATATTTCAACAGTTCGCGCGCCATCATGGCCATATCATAAGCGCTGCTGTAGTGATGTTCCGCCGGCAGGCCGGTCGCATTGGCGAAATGAGTGTTTTTTAAGCCGAGCTGTTTCGCTTTTTCATTCATCATCTCGACAAATGCTTCTTCCGACCCGGCGATCTGCTCAGCCATAGCGACCGACGCGTCGTTGGCCGAACCGATGGCAATGCCGCGCAGCAGCTCATCGACGGTCATTTCCTCGCCCGGCTCGAGGAAAATTTGCGATCCACCCATTGACGCGGCGTATTCGCTCGCCCGCACTTTTTCATCGTAGGACAGCTTTCCTTCATCGATGGCTTCCATGACTAGCAGCATCGTCATAATTTTCGTCATGCTCGCCGGCGGCAATGGTTCATGGGCATTTTTTTCATACAATACTTTGCCGGTGTCGCGTTCAATCAAAATGGCTGATTTCGCCTCATCGGCCAGCTTCACTTTCGCTTCCTTCATCTCTTTCGCCTCGGCATGGGCAGAAAGAGGAAGAAAAAGAAGAAACGGCAATAAAAGAAGACGAGTGACTTTCGTTTTCATCTCCCAAACCTCCATTCTTTATACATGCCATTTTTTCCAGGCGAGATATTTTTATACAAAAAAACAGCTCATTTTCCAAAAAACAAAAAAAACGCCCGAAACACGCGTTTCAGGCGTCTTCTTCTTGAACAACCGCTTTTTTCCTTGCGGATCGCCAGCGTCCCTCTCTATACGATGGTCTCATAAATGAGCGGCGGCCGAGCAACCGGCTGCGGCGACAGACGAACAGCCGCCTCGATCTTTTCTTTCACGTCAAGCACATCTGGCCGGTTGCTGTGAATCGTGGCGAGCGCTTCCCCTTTCTGCACGCGATCGCCGATTTTTTTATGGAGCACAATGCCGACCGCCAAATCGATCACGTCTTCTTTTTTCGCCCGGCCGGCGCCGAGCCACATGGCGGCCGTGCCGATGTCATCGGCGGCCATCTCGGCGACATAGCCGTCGGCAGCCGCCGTGACGGTCGACGTATAGGCCGCCTTTGGCAATTTATCCAGATCGTCAACGACCGATGCATCTCCACCTTGAGCGGCCAAAAACGTTTTGAACGCCGCGATGGCGGCCCCGCTGCGAATCGCCTCTTCAAGCAAACGGCGCGCCTCATCAAGCGATGGCGCCTTCTCCGCCAAATAGACCATATGGCTGCCGAGCGTCAAACAAAGTTCGGTTAAATCGTGCGGCCCGTCTCCTTTTAACGTTTCGATGGCCTCTTTCACTTCCAAGGCGTTGCCGACGGCATAGCCGAGCGGCTGGCTCATGTCAGAAATGACCGCCATCGTCCGGCGGCCGACGCGCTTGCCAATGTCGACCATCGCTCGAGCGAGCCGGCGCGCCTCGTCAAGTTCCTTCATAAACGCTCCGGCGCCCGTTTTCACATCCAAGACGATGGCATCAGCCCCAGCGGCGATTTTTTTGCTCATGATCGACGAGGCGATGAGCGGAATGCTGTTGACGGTCGCCGTCACATCGCGAAGCGCATATAGCTTTTTGTCAGCCGGTGTCAAATCGCCCGTTTGGCCGATAATGGCGATTCCGTTTTCATTCACGAGTCGAATGAACTCGTCTTTGCTGATCTCGACATGAAACCCGGGCACGGACTCGAGTTTGTCGATCGTGCCGCCCGTATGGCCGAGGCCGCGCCCAGACATTTTCGCCACCGGCACGCCGACAGAAGCGACAAGCGGCCCTAAAACGAGCGTCGTCGTATCGCCGACCCCGCCGGTCGAATGTTTATCGACTTTCACGCCGCGAATACTCGACAAATCGAGCATTTCGCCGGAGTGCACCATCGCCATCGTCAGCGCGGCCGTTTCTTCCTCGGTCATGCCGCGGAAATAAATCGCCATCGCGAGCGCGCTCATTTGGTAATCGGGAATGTCCCCGTTTGTATACCCTTGGACGATCCACTCAATTTCTTCCTTCGTCAGCGCCTTTCCGTCGCGCTTTTTCGCAATCAAATCGACCATTCGCATCGCGATCACCTTTTTCGTTTTGATTTCGCCATTTCGGCGACAATCGCTTTCACAAACCGCAAAAAGTCCGTCTTCACCCGCTCGGCCGTTTCAACCACTTCGTCGTGGTGAAGCGGAGCATCCGACATCCCTGCAGCCATATTCGAAATGCACGAAATGCCGAGCACCTCAATGCCGCCGTGGCGGGCGACGATCACTTCCGGGACGGTCGACATGCCGACCGCATCGCCGCCGAGCGTACGAATCATGCGGATTTCCGCCGGCGTTTCGTACGACGGCCCCGTATTGGCGACATATACTCCTTCATGCACGCGAACGCCAAGTCTCGCCGCCGTTTCCTTGGCGAGCTCGCGCAGCCGCCGGCTGTACGCTTCCGTCATGTCCGGAAAGCGCGGACCAAGCTCCGGATCGTTCGGACCAATGAGCGGATTTGTGCCCAGCAAGTTGATATGGTCGGAAATGATCATGAAATCGCCGGGCTGGAACCGTTCGTTGATGCCGCCCGCAGCGTTTGTCACGATCAATTCGCGGACGCCAAGCGCCTTCATCACCCGGACGGGAAACGTCACTTCCTGAAGCGAATACCCTTCATAATAATGAAACCGCCCTTGCATGGTGACAACGGTCGCCCCCTCAAGCCGCCCATATACGAGCCGTCCAGCGTGTCCTTCAACGGTCGACACTGGAAATCCGGGAATATCTTCATACGGAATGCGAACCGCCTCTTCGATTTCATCAGCGAGCACGCCGAGCCCCGAGCCGAGAATGAGACCGATTTCAGGCGGAGTTGGCATCAATGGGCGCAAATGACCGGCGGTTTTTTCAATCGCTTGTCGATCCATTCTTTTCCCCCTCATCGTTCTTTATGAAGTTAGGCCAAATCAGCCAAAAAGCTTGTTCCGTACGGCGGCCGGTTGACTTGGAAGTTATCCGCAATCGTTGCGCCGACATCGGCAAACGTCTCGCGGACTGGGAGCGGCTTGCCGCCGCGAAATCGCGGGCTGTACACAAGAAGCGGCACATATTCGCGCGTATGGTCAGTTCCGTGGTGAATCGGGTCGTTGCCGTGGTCAGCGGTGATGATAAGCAAGTCGTCCGCTGTCAAGCGCGGCAACACATCGGCAAGCCGGGCGTCAAACTCTTCGAGCGCATCGCCGTAACCTTTTGGGTCGCGGCGATGGCCGTATTTAGCGTCAAAATCGACGAGATTGACGAAACTCAACCCGGTAAAGTCCATGCCGAGCGTGTCGACGAGCTTATCCATTCCGTCCATATTGGATGTCGTTCGCAACGACTGGGTAACTCCTTCATTGTCGTAAATATCGGCGATCTTCCCGATGGCAATCACTTCATAACCGGCGTCTTTCAATTCATTCATCACCGTTTTGCCAAACGGCTTAAGCGCATAGTCGTGCCGGTTGGCGGTTCGCTCAAAATGGCCGGGTTTGCCGATGAACGGTCGGGCAATGACGCGCCCGACCATATACGGCTCGTCGCGCGTCAATTCACGAGCGATTTCGCAAATGCGGTACAATTCATCAAGCGGCACAACTTGTTCATGGGCGGCGATTTGCAAGACGGAGTCGGCTGATGTATAGACGATGATCGCCCCTGTTTTCATATGCTCTTCGCCAAGCTCTTCGATGATCGCTGTTCCGCTCGCCGGTTTGTTGCCGATCACGTTCCGGCCGGTGCGCCGCTCGAGCTCAGCGATCAATTCATCTGGGAACCCGTTCGGAAAGACGCGGAACGGCTTGTCGATGCGAAGGCCCATCAGCTCCCAATGGCCTGTCATCGTATCTTTTCCAGCCGATGCTTCCTTCATTTTTGTATAGTACGCGAGCGGTCGCTCGACTTTCGGCACCCCTTTGATCTCACGAATATGGCTTAGGCCGAGCTTCGCCATGTTCGGCATATAGAGGCCGCCGCGATACTCAGCGATATGGCCGAGCGTATCCGCTCCTTTGTCGTTGTATTTCTCGGCATCCGGCGCCTCGCCGATGCCGACTGAATCCATCACAATCAAAAAAACGCGCCGGTATGTCGTTTTCACATTCATTCCCCCTGCCTGCAATGAAAAATGGAGTCTCTTTCTATCGTTCCCGTATTTTCGCGAAAACACGCCTATGGCCAATTGGTCAGAAGTCTGACAACTAAAACGACAGGCAAGCGCCTAGCATACGGCAGCTGCTAGGCGCGCGGGTGGTACTGTTTGTACACGTCTTTTAGGCGCGTTTTCGTAACATGCGTATACATTTGCGTCGTCGAAATGTCGGCATGCCCAAGCAACTCTTGCACAGCGCGCAAATCGGCTCCGTTCTCAAGCAGATGCGTCGCAAACGAATGCCGAAGCGTATGCGGCGTCAATTCTTTTTCGATGCCGGCTTCTTTCGCGAGCCGCTTTAAAATTTTCCAAAACCCTTGCCGTGTCAACCGCTGGCCATAATGGTTCAAAAACAGCGCCTCCGTTGCCCGTCGTCGCGGATTGACAAGCTGCGGGCGCCCTCGCTCCAAATAGTGGGCAAGCGCTTCAATCGCCATGCGCCCGATCGGCACGATCCGCTCTTTCCGCCCTTTTCCATAGCAGCGGACAAACCCCATCGTCAAATGCACGTCGCTTAAGTTGAGCTGCACAAGCTCACTGACGCGCATGCCGGTCGCATACAACAGCTCCAGCATCGCCTTGTCGCGCAGCCCAAACGGTGTGCTCACTTGCGGCGCTGCAAGCAGCGCCTCGACTTCCTCGACCGACAGCACTTTCGGCAGCGTCCGTTCAAACTGCGGCGTTTCGATATGGACGGTCGGGTCTTGCGCCGCGATTTTCTCCCTTAGCAAAAACTGATGAAACGAACGGATCGACGCCAAATGGCGGGCGATCGTCCGCGCCGATTGCCCTTGTTCGCTTAAAAACTTTAAAAAATGGAGAATATGGAGGCGCTCCACTTCGCCCCACGCCTGAAGCTGCTCGACTTGGCGCAAATAGCGGACGTATTTTTTCAAATCGCGTTCATATGAAACGATCGTATTGTGCGCCAAATTCCGCTCCACCGTCAAATAATGCAGAAAATCTTTCAACTCGTATTCCAACGCTCTCTACTCCCCATCGCGATAAAAAAATAACAGCCGGTCGAGCCAACTTGGCGGCGCACTCTCCGCCGCCGATACTTTGACCGCCGATCCCTTCGGCTCATCGTATCGGTGGTAATACTCGTACTCGCGGTTAAACCATACAAGACTATAATAAAATAAAATGGTGCATCCCGTAAATAAAAGAAACACTTTCACCATTTGCCAAACGGTTTTCATGGCATCCTCCCTATCAGCTGCTTGTCAGCTTGCTAGTATGAGGATATGCCATTTGTTTCGTTGTTTATACGCAAAAAACCTTTCCCGTTGGAAAAGGTTTTTATTTTTCT
Source organism: Geobacillus sp. ZGt-1 (assembly GCF_001026865.1). NCBI lineage: Bacteria > Bacillati > Bacillota > Bacilli > Caryophanales > Anoxybacillaceae > Geobacillus > Geobacillus sp. ZGt-1. The sequence goes on from NZ_LDPD01000023.1 coordinate 203,742, forward strand.
TCATGCTTTTGCTGGCAACGGTGACAAATGCCGTGGAACGTCAAACGATGGTCTTTAATTTTAAATTTCCACTTCTCCTCAACAATCGCTTCGACATCCTCAAGCAAATCTTCTTGAATTTCCGCCACCGATCCGCATTCCAAGCAGATGAGGTGGTGATGGAAATGGGCCGCTCCTTCCTTGCGGAGGTCATAGCGCGACACCCCGTCCCCGAAATTGATTTTATCGACAATTTTCAGCTCGGTTAACAGCTCGAGCGTCCGGTAAACGGTCGCCAACCCGATTTCTGGGGATTTTTCTTTCACGAGGAGGTAGACGTCTTCCGCGCTTAAATGGTCTTCTTCATGTTCAAGCAGGACTCTTACCGTCGCTTCCCGCTGCGGCGTTAACTTGTAACCCGCCGAATGCAGCTGCTTCTTGATTCGTTCCACACGATCTTCCATCTTTTCATTCCTCCCTCGCCATTCACCCATCATTATAACAAATGCACGAGGGAAGTATCAAAGTAAAATCACTATTATGAAGAAATGATAATGGTTATTATATAATATTCATTATGATTAAACTCATTGTCCATTGAACCGCCTGTTTCATCAATGCCGGCGAAAGATATGCCTCGACCGCTGAGGAAAGAAGCAGCCCAAGGGCGACAGCCGCCATCGCCGCTGCGTAGCGCATCACCATCGGAAACATCGATCCATGCGGCCGCTTCATAAACTGGTTGCGCACCATGTGCAAGGAAAACGATATCGACATCACGCCCATCACGATCATGAGTGGAATGGCCACCAAATTTTGCGGCATGATGGACACAAACGACAAAAGAAACCCGCGCCAACCCATTTGGTTGACTAAAAAGCCAACCGTAAAGCCGACGACGACGCCTTTGAAAAACAGCAAAACAAGAATGATCGGCAAGCCAATGACAGAAATGCCAAGCACCCACATCAGCGCGGTATATTTGACGTTGTGCATATAGCTTTGCCGGAACATATCATGGGCGCTTGCGATATTGTCTTTTGACACTTGTCCAAAAAATTGCGTCAAGTAATAGTACAAGTCTTGCTTTTGACTGAAACCGAGGCTGTTGACGACAATGGCGCCGAAAATGACGCCCATGAGAAACAGGACGATGACAAACACATACAGCGAAGCATGTTCACGCCAATGGACAGCGATAGCCGATTTCAGCGGATGGGTTCTCATTGTGCTTCGTCCTCCTACTTTGTCTCTTAGTAGATTGTATGTCCATCCGCTTTCGGTATGACTGTTTTTCTAAAAGGCTGGTGATGTAATAAAAAAGCAGCTCAACACCGACGTGTGACCAACTCCACGGGCGGCACGCCGCCTCGGTCCATTAGCGCATGGCTGGGCCAAGCAGCACGCACGGCATGATGATGAACGGCAGGAGCGCTGCCCGAGTGGTTACCCCTCCCGCACTTTCCCGTACCTCCCACCGCCCCCGGCCTCGATATGGAGCGCACCGCTGCGGGCAAAGACGATCAGTTGGGCCAACTTTTCTCCCACCGTCTCCGCGATCTCTTCCTCCGCCGCCTCATGAAGAACGCTCATTTCCGTGCCAAAACGGGCGAGCAGCTTTTCATACGCTTTTGAACCAAGGCCGGGGATGAATTCAAGCGGCACTTGATAAATGTACGGCGGCCGTTTCGGCCCGCGTTCCGCCGTTTTCAGCTCCGCAAGCCGGTCAAACACGCCTTTCACGAAGCGATGATGGCCGCATGCCGCACAGCGGTCGACGTCCGGTGCAACCGGCGCAAGGCAGCGCTCGCACACTGTCTGGTGATATTTTCCGAGTTTGGGATTTAAACCGTAGTTGGCGACAATCGCGCGCCCGTCTTCACCGCGCAGCGCTTTTTCCAATTCAGCAAACGTCGGGGCGGCGAGCCGCACTTCTTCATATTCGCGGGCGATTTTCCGCAGCGAATGGGCATCGGAATTCGTCAAGTACGGGTAGCGATGCAATTCGGCGATCTGGTCTGCCATCGCCGTGTCGGCGCTTAACCCAAGTTCAATGGCATCAATCCAATCCGGGTCAAACACTTCTGTCAGGCTGTGCTTGACCCCTTTTCCGTACAAGCTTTTAAACGGGGTGAACGCGTGCGCGGGAATGAACCAGCCGCCCTGCTCTTTCGCGGCAGCTTGCAGCTCGCGGCCGGAGGCGTAAATGCGCTGTGAACTGAGCGACATGTTCTTTACCCGTTTGCCAAGCCAGCCGGAAAACGTGCGCATCGTCTGCACAGTCGGCAAAAAAACGAGCACGTGGATCGGTCCATGGCAATGGTCGTCATATACTTCGATTTCACTGCCTAACAAAAGCGTCACTTTCCCGGCGCTGACGCCGCCCCCCTCATGTTCGCGCCAACCGTGCTTCTCCATTGCCCGCTCGAGCTCGTCCAGCACTTCGGGCACATGGCTGTCAATGACGCCGACGAGGTCGATCCCTTTCACCTCAGCCGCCTCATGCAAGATGTTCTCAAGCGTCAACGTCCGCGCCCCAGTAATTTTCACCGGGCGGCCCGAGGCGGTGCGGCCGATGTGAATATGTAAATCAGCGTAATAACAGCCGAGGCCGCGCTCGTTTTTTTTATTCGGCATTTTGCTCCCCTAGCGCGCGGCGCAGCTGCAAATATTGCAAGGCGTATGCCGTTTTCGCATCGTAAATGTCGCGTTGTTGAAGCATCTCAAGCGCCTCCTCCAATGTAACTTCCAACAGCTCGACAAACTCATCTTCATCCAAACCGGCGCCGTCCTCCGCTTTTTCCAGCCCCTCGGCGACATACAAATGGATGAGTTCATCGGCAAACCCTGGGGATGTATAAAAGGAAATGAGATGGCGCATCGATTGGGCGCGGTAGCCGGTTTCTTCTTCGAGCTCGCGGTGTGCGGAAGCGAGCGGCTCTTCCCCATGTTCTAGCTTGCCCGCCGGAATCTCGACTAATGCGCGCTCCAGCGCTTTTCGGTACTGGCGGACAAGAACGATTTTCCCGTCCGGCAACAGCGGCAGCACCGCCACCGCCCCCGGATGTTTGATCACCTCGCGCTGGCTCGTTTTCCCATTTGGCAGCTCGACTTCCTCGATATACAAGTCAATGATGCGGCCGCTGAACAATTTCTCTTTGCGGACGGTTTTTTCATACAACTTCTCCATTCTTCTTCTCCCCTATCGATTGATGGACTCTTTTCCATTGTACTACATGTTTGGCCATTTTTTCGCTTCCGTTGTACAATGAACATATCATCATCGATCGCGAAAGGGGGCGCAAAAGATGAACAAACGCCGCATCGGCACATCAGACTTATACGTCAGCGAAATTGGACTCGGCTGCATGTCGCTCGGCACTGATGAAAACCATGCCATCTATCTCATCCATGAAGCATTGGAGCGCGGCATCAACTACTTGGATACAGCCGATTTATACGACCGCGGCTTAAACGAGGAATTTGTCGGCAAAGCGGTGAAAGGAAAACGCGACCAAGTCATCATCGCGACAAAAGTCGGCAACCGTTGGCGCCGAGACGGAAGCGGCTGGGACTGGGATCCGTCAAAAGCCTATATCAAACAAGCGGTCAAAGAGAGCCTGCGCCGCCTGCAAACGGACTACATTGACTTATACCAGCTCCACGGCGGCACGATCGACGACCCGATCGATGAGACGATTGAAGCGTTCGAAGAGCTGAAGCAAGAAGGCGTCATCCGTTGGTACGGCATCTCCTCGATCCGCCCAAACGTCATTCGCGAATATGTGAAGCGCTCGAACATCGTCAGCGTCATGATGCAATACAGCTTGCTTGACCGGCGGCCGGAAGAATGGTTCCCGCTTCTTCGCGAACATCACATCAGCGTGATCGCCCGCGGTCCGGTCGCTAGAGGCTTGCTCACGAGCCGCCCGCTTGAACAAGCGAGCAGCGCGGTGAAAGAACACGGCTACCTCGATTATTCCTACAAAGAACTGCAGGCGCTCATCCCGAAGCTGAAGGAAAAAACGGCCGGGCGCCGTTCATTGACCGCGACCGCGCTGCAATTTTGCCTGTATGACCCGGTCGTTGCTGCCGTCATTCCGGGCGCAAGCCGGCTTCGGCAGCTTGAAGAAAACATCGCCGCCGCTTCCGCCCCGCCGCTTGATGCCGACGAATACGAATGGCTGAAACAAACGACAAAACGCTCGGTGTATGAGGCGCACCGATAAGCGCAGGAATCGCCATCGTGCTTCATTCCGACGCCTATGGCCAGCAACAACCGCAGGCCGCAGCCTCTATTCCCTGCCTATGTGTGTCACTGAACTTGCCGGCGGCCATGGCGCTGACAAGAGGCAAAACGAAAAAACAAACCAAAAGAGCCCAACGGCTGCCAATGTCCGTTACGGGCTCTTTTTTCCAAATGGGCCGGTCACTTCACAAAAACCGATCAATCCTCTTCCACATACTGATTCCTCGCTGCCCCTAAGCCGAACGCCATCATGGCCGCACAGACGGCCAACAACATGCCAAGCGGGGCGGTAAACCGTCTGGCCGCATCGTACAATACGCCAAACAGAGGCGGTCCGGCAGCAGCCAGCAAGTAGCCGACCGATTGGGCCATGGCCGACAGCTGGGCGGCTTCCAGCGGACGGCGCGTGCGCAAAGTAAACAGCATCATCGCCAGCGAAAACGCCATGCCGGCGCCGATGCCGGCGAAAAGCGCCCCAACCCAAAGCAGCCAACCTTGGCCAGCCAAAAAGGCGATCGTTCCAAAAGCCATGAGCAACACCGCCGAGCCGATCAGCACTTTTTGATTGTCCATCCGCTCCGCGAGCATCGGAGAGACGAACATCATCGGCAACTGGGCAAACTGGAAGAAAAAGAGCAGCCATCCGGCTGTATCGGCCGCCAAGCCCTTGCTTTGGCCAAGCTCCGGCAGCCACGTGACGATGCAATAAAAGAACAAGGATTGCAGCCCCATAAACAGCGTCACTTGCCAGGCAAGCGCCGATCGCCAAAGCGAAGAGCGCCGGCTTCCCGCCGGGACGCCGCTTGACTTCTGGCGCCAAGCTTGCGGCAGCCAAACGACAAGCGACAACGCGGCAACCAGCGCCCAAAAGCGAAACGCCCCTTGCCAGCCGATCCCCCACCCGTCGGCAAGCGGAACGGCGAACCCGGAAGCGAAGGCGGCGCTCATGTTCATCGTTACGGTATAAACGCCCATCATCAAGCCGACCCGTTCAGAAAACGTGTCTTTGATCAGCGCCGGCATGAGAACGTTGTCGACCGCGATGGCGGCTCCAATCAGCGCCGTGCCGAGAAATAGGGAAAACTCTCCCGAAAGCGGGCGAATGAGTTCGCCGGCAAGCAAAACAACAAGCGAACCGAACAGCGTCCGCTCTATTCCGAACCGCCGGGCGAACGCGGCCGCCACAGGAGCCAAGAAGGCAAACGCCAAAAGCGGAATCGTCGTCAACGCCCCAGCGGCTGCGTGGGAGAGGCCAAGCTCCCGCTGCAATTCAGGAACAAGCGGCCCGACCATTGTGAGCGGTGCGCGCAAGTTGGCGGCCAAGATCACGACCGCAGCCACCATGAACACAGACGCGGACGCCATACCCGCTGTCATCATTTTTTGTTTCATCTGAACGTTCCCCCTATTTAAACTTCCGCCAATCGAGTTCACTTTCTTCCAGCAGCTCGGCAAATGATTTCTGTTCCTCACGGCGGCGCTCTTCCTCGCGACGCCGCGCCTCTTCCGCCGCTAGACGCCGCTGTTCTTCCTCGGCAAGCGCCCGCTTTTTCGCGAGCAGTTTCGCTTCCGTCTCGGCACCGAGCCGGTCGGCAAGCGTCACTGCCTGCGTCTCTTGTTCTTTTTTCCGCGCAACCCGGTTCTTCATGATTTCCGCCCCCTTTGCATAACGACCGTTCGTTTGTCAAACGATACAACTAAACGATAAGAAAAAGGAGAGATGTATGGATGGAGAAAAACCGCGCCCAAAAAGGGAAACCGTCCGCCGATACGGTGAAGCCGGTGATCGCAAAAGAAGAATTGGAAAAAGCAATCCACCCGACTAAGCGGCAAAACAGTCCGCAATAACATTGGAAAGCGCCGTTCGGCGCAAAACGCGGCTTCTAACTATGGAAAGGGGCGCCCCCGGCCGAAAATGGCTTAGGGGCGGCCCCTTTACAACACCTCGGTGATGTGCGGCATATGTTCGCCAAGCCAGGCGATCGCCGCCTCCAGCGTCGGAAACTCTTTCATTTCAAACGTCATTTCGTTTTGCAGCAGCCAGACGTCTTTCGCCTCATGATACGGGCCGGCGACCGACCAATGAAGCAAGCTGTACGGATCGTTTTCATGGGTGAACGACACCCATGTTTTTTGCTTCGCCGCCTTTGCGAGCTGCTCTAGCTTACCGTTCATGGCCAGATTTCACCTCAACAAACGGCATATGACCATTCAACGTTTGCCCTGGGCTTTTGAGCTGAAAAACGGTCGTTCCCGGCTTGACGTCAATCGTCATCGTTTCATCAAAAAAGATGAGACGCGACCGTTCCACGAGCACCGGCGCAAAATTCGTCTCGACGACGACATCATCTTCATCGGCTTTGTCGACAAGCCATAGCGCCGGCACGCCGTCGACCAAACAGCCGCAGCCGTCAGTGTCAAACATCAACTTTAACTGCCGTCCGGATTCCGCTACAATAGAGGCAAGCGCCCGTTTGGCTGCATCCGTAAACGTGATGTACAGACTCATAGCTGGCTCCTTTTCCCTTTGATTTCCTTTATTTATTTTACCTGTCAACATGAGAAACTGTCAAAACAAAGCAAGGAGGAAAAAGCGATGGCAAAAGTGCAAATCAAAGTGAACGACAACGGCTCGCTGCGCGTCACCGGCGATGTTGAACTGCTCGATGGAGAAGGAAAGCCGTTTGTGACCAAACAAACGTTTTCGCTCTGCCGTGCGGGCTGTCGAACAACAAACCGTTTTGCGACGGTTCGCACAAAGGCCGCTTCCAATCCGTTGTCCGCGCCCCTTTGCCGGAAACGGATAAACAATAAGGCGGTGAGAAGCCGATGGACGAACGATGGCTGCAAAAACAAGTGCGCAACTGTCTGCGGCATTACGGCTGCGATGATGACATGATGCCGCTTGACGAAGACGATTGGCGCGAGCTTTGCGCCCGCATTGCCGCGGCCAAAGAAAAGCAGCCAGATGCGGACATGTATGAACTTGTCCATGACGCCGTCTACCGGTTCATCGCCGGCTCTTGACCCGGTTTATGCCAAATGCCTCCTCTAATGTGAAAGGAAAGCGACGCTGCGATTGTGAAAGGGTGTCCCACAAGCTCGGGACACCCTCTCGCATTCCATCATAGACGCAAAACCGATGATCGAAGAAACAACATGACCGTTTTCGGACCCGCTTCTTTGACTTACTTTTGGAAAAACGCCCCTTTCGCCACCTTTTCCACCAAACTCGGCGCAAGGCGATACAGCCGGCTGCCGAGATCCATCCAGCGCGGCATGTTCACTTCGCGCGTCGGCGTCATCATCACGTCGACCACACGCTTCGCCACCGCCTCCGGGCGCAGCATCCAACGCGACACGTTGCGCACATACTCGCCAGATTCATCAGCGGTTGAAAAAAAGTTCGTCTCCACCGGCCCCGGATTGACGGTCGTGACAAAAATGCCAAAGCGCCCCGCCTCGAGGCGAAGGCTGTCAGTAAAGCCGATGACGGCATGTTTCGTCGCGGAATAGACGCTCGACTTCGGCGTCGCGATTTTGCCGGCTTGCGAGGCGATATTGAGAATGTGGCCGCTTCGGCGTTCTTTCATATGCGGATACACCGCCTTCGTGCAGGCGATCAAGCCGAAGACATTGACCGCAAACATCCGTTCCATCTCGTCAAGGTCGATATCTTCCACGTAGCGAAATACGCCAAATCCGGCATTGTTCACAAGCACATCGATAGCGCCCAGTTCAGCAGACAGCTTCGCAAATACCGCTTCGACCATCTCGCGGTCGCTGACATCAAGCGGCGCGTACGGGGCGCGAATGCCGGTTTGCGCTTCAATGCGCGCACTGATTGCTTTCAACTTTTCTTCACTGCGCGCCAAGAGCACCGGCACCGCCCCTTGGCGCGCCGCTTCATAGGCGATTTGCTCGCCGATTCCTCCCGATGCTCCGGTGATGACGACATGGCGCCCCTTCAGCCGCACACCGACACCCCCGCCGCTTCGTACACATAATGGCCGTCTTCGTGTCTTTTTTGTACATACCCGTTTTCTTCCAAATAATCAAGCTGGCCGATCGTCTCTGACATCGTCAGCATGAGCTGGCGTTCGTAAGCCGTTGGGAACAGCTTTTGACAAACGTCAAACACCGTATGCGGGCGTTCTTTCACCATTTCGAGCACCCGCTCGGCGCGCTGGCGCTGCTTACCCAGCCGCTCGCGAACGAGCGCCGGAATATCGGTCGCATCGTCGCCATGGCCGTTTAGCGAGCGAACGATATCGTATTGCAGCATTTTTTGCAGCGACTCGTTGTACTGCAACAACGGTTTCGGCCGTCCCGTCTCCCCTTCCGCCGGCGGCTCCATCATTGGATTCGGGGAAATATGAACAAGCAAATGATCGCCGCCGATCAGCAATCCGTCCGCCTCGCGGTAGAGGGCGATATGGCTTTGCGCATGCCCCGGCGTTTCGATGACCTGCCACCCGGGCATCCCCGGCACCGCGTCCCCTTCCGTCACCATGATGTCAAGCCCGCGCCGGCTTGCGTAGCGAAGCGATCCGCCTTCTTTGGACAGCTGACTGAACAAACGGCGGTCGACGCCGCATTCCGTAAAAAATTCCTGAAAAAATTGGACGTACCGCTCCATAAACGAACGTTCGCGGCGCAAAAACGGATCCGCTTTCGGATGGCCGATGATCGGCGCATGCGGAAAATAATCAAGCAAGCCGACATGATCCGGATGATGGTGAGTAATGACGATTTGTTCAATATCCTCTGGCGCATAACCGACCTCGCCAAGCTGCTTCACAAACAGCTGCCATGCTTCCTCTGTTTTCACTCCGGCATCGACCAGCGTCAACCGATCGCCGGCGATCACGTACATATGCACATCGCCGACCGGAAACGGCGTCGGCACCGTGATCCGATACACTCGTTCCTCGTTCATTGCGTTCCCTTCTTTCCTCAAGTTCATGAACCATCCCGTTCGAACCGTTTCATCAGTCAAAATGAATAGTTATTCATTATATTTTATTTTACAGTTTACACCGATTTCATCCATTTGTCATGCCTTTTTCTTCCGCACGACGAAATTGCAAAAAAATTCGCTCTCCTCTCTTGACAACAGCGCCTGTCCCGCGGCATAATGACTAATAACATCACGGATACGGCAAACCGGCGATGAACAGGGCCAGTAAACCGCAAACGGCACCAGAGAGCGAAGCCCGCGGCTGGAAGGCTTTGCGGCCCTCTTTGCGGTTGAACCTACCCTAGGAGCTGTTAGGCCAACCTAAACGCCTCCCCGGCGTTATCGGGGCAGAGTCGGGCCTGTTTGGCGCTTGGGCCAAATCGGGCCAAAAAAGGTGGTACCGCGGAAACGAAGGTTTTCCGTCCTTTTGCAGGACGGGAAACCTTTTTCTTTTGGATGGATACACCAAGGCAAGGAGGAGTGGAATGATGAACAACGAACGAACGATCGCGCTCATCGGCGCCGGCTCGATGGCGGAAGCGCTCATCGCCGGCATGACGAAAGCGTTTTGCCATCCGGCGCACATTGTCGTCGCCAACCGACAAAACCGCGCTCGGCTCGAGGAGCTGGCGCGCCAATACGGTGTTTGCACGGCGGGTTGCGCGCAAGAAGCCGTCAAACAAGCGGATATCGTCATTTTGGCGATGAAGCCGAAAGACGTCGTCGAAGCGATGAACGCCATCGCACCGACCCTCCGCGCCCATCAGCTCATTCTTTCACTGCTCGCCGGCATCACGACCGAGACGATCGAACGGCTCGCCGGACGCAACATCCCTGTCGTGCGCGCCATGCCAAACACATCCGCCGCCGTCGGCTTATCAGCGACCGCGATCGCCGGCGGCCGCTTCGCCGCGAAAGAACATCTTGAGGTCGCCAAACAGCTGTTTGAAACGGTCGGCATCGTCGCTGTTGTGCCGGAGAAGGACTTGCATGCGGTCACCGGCCTGTCCGGGAGCGGTCCGGCGTATGTGTATTACTTGGTCGAAGCGATGGAAAAAGCGGCGGCCGACATCGGCCTTGAGCGAGATGTCGCCAAACGGCTCATTTTGCAAACGATCATCGGCGCAGCCGAGATGCTAAAAGCGTCCGACAAGCACCCATCCGTCCTGCGCCGTGAAGTCACGAGCCCAGGCGGCACGACCGAAGCCGGCATTGGCGTGCTTGAGCAATACCGGTTCCAAGAAGCGGTCATCGCCTGCATCCGCCGGGCGACGGCCCGCTCCGAAGAGCTCGGCAGCGCTCTTCTCGCTGCCATCGCCGAAGCGTAAAGAGCGGACCTCCGGAGCGCGCCGCTCCTTTTCCCGCCTAGCCCGAACACGGCGACAATCCGTTTTATTTTGTTTTTGATAAGCAGCGTGCTATCATTCAGTAATGAACCATTCATTGGCCTAGAAAGGAGCTGCTTGTCATGAACACGATGCTGTTTTCGCCGTATACAATCCGCGGGCTGACGCTGAAAAACCGAATTGTCATGTCGCCGATGTGCATGTATTCGTGCGACACGAAAGACGGCGCCGTACGCACGTGGCATAAAATCCACTACCCGGCTCGCGCTGTCGGCCAAGTCGGCTTGATTATCGTTGAAGCGACCGGCGTGACGCCGCAAGGTCGCATTTCTGAACGCGACTTAGGCATTTGGAGCGATGACCATATCGCCGGGCTTCGCGAACTCGTTGGGCTTGTGAAAGAGCATGGGGCGGCCATCGGCATCCAGCTTGCCCATGCGGGGAGAAAATCGCAAGTGCCGGGAGAGATCATCGCTCCGTCAGCCGTCCCGTTTGATGATTCGTCGCCGACGCCAAAAGAAATGACGAAAGCCGACATTGAAGAAACGGTGCAAGCGTTCCAAAACGGCGCACGGCGCGCGAAGGAAGCCGGCTTTGACGTCATTGAAATCCATGCCGCCCACGGCTACCTCATTAACGAATTTTTATCGCCGCTCTCCAACCGGCGCCAAGACGAGTACGGCGGCTCTCCGGAAAACCGTTACCGTTTCTTGGGCGAGGTGATCGACGCTGTCCGCGAGGTGTGGGACGGACCGCTTTTTGTCCGCATCTCGGCGTCCGACTACCATCCGGACGGGCTGACGGCCAAAGACTATGTCCCATACACCAAGCGGATGAAAGAACAAGGAGTCGACCTCGTCGATGTCAGCTCCGGCGCTATTGTTCCGGCGCGCATGAACGTCTATCCCGGCTACCAAGTGCCATTTGCCGAACTGATCCGCCGTGAAGCAGACATCCCGACCGGCGCTGTCGGCCTCATTACGTCCGGCTGGCAAGCGGAAGAAATTTTGCAAAACGGCCGCGCCGATCTCGTCTTTTTGGGGCGCGAGCTGCTGCGCAACCCGTATTGGCCATACGCCGCGGCGAGAGAGCTGGGCGCAAAAATCTCGGCGCCCGTCCAATATGAGCGCGGCTGGCGGTTTTAACCGCGCGGGATCGAAAACGAGGCGAAATCAACGGCGAGCTCGGTGTTCGGAAACACGCTGCGCGCCTCGGCGACGAGCTGCAGCGCCGCCTCACCTTGGTAGCGAGAGCTGATATGGGTCAAAATAAGCCGCTTCGCCCCGGCCCGCCTCGCCACCTCGGCTGCGTCTGTGGTCGTGGAATGGAAATAGTCATGGGCCAGCCGCTGTTCCGCCGCGGCAAACGTCGCCTCGTGGACGACGACATCGGCATCGCGGGCGAGTTCAATCGCCGCTTCGCAAAAACGGGTGTCGCCCAACACGGCGACGATTCTCCCCTTTTGCGGCGGCCCGACAAATTCGCGCCCGTCGATGACCGTGCCGTCATCCAGCACGACCGTTTTTCCTTGCTTAATTTCTTGATAAATCGGGCCGGGGCGGACGCCGAGTGCTTGCAATCGCTCGACCAAGAGCGGGCCGGGCAAATCTTTTTCAACGACGCGGAAACCGTATGACGGCATGCCGTGATCGAGCCGTTTGGCGATGACGGAAAACCGTTCATCGTCAAAAATGACGCCCTCATCGATCTCCACAATGTTCAGTTCATAGCGGAGCTTTGTCCCGCTGACGGCAAGGGCCGTTTCGACAAACGCGCGAATGCCTTTTGGGCCGAAAACCGTAAGCGGCGTCTCGCCGCTTTGAAACGAACGGCTGCCTAGCAGTCCAGGCAATCCGAACAAATGGTCGCCATGCAAGTGCGTAATAAAAATATGCTCGATGCGGCGCGGGCGAATGGCGGTATGCAAAATTTGATGCTGCGTCGCTTCGCCGCAGTCAAACAGCCATGTCGCCCCGCGTTCGCCAAGCAGCTGCAGGGCGACGGACGATACGTTGCGCTCTTTGGCCGGCACGCCGGCACCCGTGCCTAAAAACAACAGTTCCAACGCGCTTCACTCCTTTTTCTCGCTCAACATTGCCTGTTGTTAGCGTACCAATGTCAAAACGGCTTTTCAACTTTCTTTTGCGCTCAAAAACGCCGGGTTGGCGCCCGGCTCTTTCATGAACATAAACGCTTTCCCGCCGGAAAGCAACAAAGTGTTTGCGTTCCGACCGGCAAACCTCTACAATGGTTTCATTGAAGAGACAAATTTGGTTAAAGCGAGGTACATACGGTGGACAACATGAATCCGAAATCGATCATCGTCATTTTCGGAGCGACGGGAGATTTGGCGAAACGGAAACTGTTTCCGTCCCTTTACCGCCTGTATGAAAAAGGGCATTTGAACGAGCAATTCGCTGTCGTCGGCGTCGCGCGCCGCCCGTTGTCGGCCGACGAGTTCCGGAACTATGTGCGCGACTCGGTCGAAACGGCGTTTCACCAAAAGCTCGCCGACGGCCGATTCACCTCCCATTTCTATTACCATCCGTTCGACGTGACGGAAGCCGAGTCGTACCAGCGCTTAAAGTCGCTCCTCGAACAGCTCGACGGCACATACAAGACCGAAGGCAACCGCATCTTTTATTTGGCGATGGCGCCGGAATTTTTCGGCACCGTTACTTCCCGCTTGCAGTCGGAAGGATTGACGGAAACGCACGGCTTTAAGCGGCTCGTCATCGAAAAGCCGTTCGGGCATGACTTGGCGAGCGCCGAGAAGCTGAATGACGAGATTCGCCGCGTCTTTTCCGAGCGGGAAATCTACCGGATCGACCATTACCTCGGCAAAGAAATGGTGCAAAACATCGAGGTCATCCGCTTTTCAAACGCCATTTTCGAGCCGCTTTGGAACAACCGGTTCATCGCCAACATTCAAATCACATCGAGCGAAACGCTCGGCGTCGAAGACCGCGGCCGCTACTACGACCATTCCGGGGCGTTGCGCGACATGGTGCAAAACCATATGCTGCAAATGGTCGCTCTGTTGGCGATGGAACCGCCGATCAAATTAACGAC
>NZ_LDPD01000023.1:217835-220974 GCF_001026865.1 Geobacillus sp. ZGt-1
CCGCCGATCAAATTAACGACCGATGACATCCGCCATGAAAAAGTGAAAGTGTTGCGCGCCTTGCGCCCGATTGCGCACGATGAAGTCGACCGCTATTTCGTGCGCGGCCAATACGGGCGCGGGGTGATCCACGGCAAAAACGTGCCGGCGTATCGCGAGGAGCCGAACGTCGATCCGGACTCGAACACGGAAACGTTCGTCGCTGGAAAACTCCTGATCGACAACTTCCGTTGGGCTGGCGTGCCGTTTTACATTCGCACCGGCAAACGGATGGCGGAAAAATCGACGAAAATCGTCGTCCAATTTAAAGATGTACCGATGAACTTGTATTACCGGACGAATGAGACGATCGCCCCGAACTTGCTCGTCATCCACATCCAGCCGGACGAAGGGATCACCCTTCATTTAAACGGCAAAAAAACCGGGGAATCGACGACCATAACAGCTCCATTTCAACTCGACTATTGCAACAACTGCATCGATGGGATCAACACGCCGGAAGCATACGAAAAGCTGCTGTACGACTGCATGCGCGGCGATGCGACAAACTTCACCCATTGGGATGAGGTAGCAGCGTCATGGCAGTTTGTCGACCCAATTTCTGAGGTGTGGGCGAACACAAAAGCTTCCGACTTTCCGAACTACGCGGCTGGCTCCATGGGCCCGGCGGCCGCGGACGAGCTGCTCAAAAAAGACGGCTTCCACTGGTGGCCGATCGAGCATCCGCGTTCGTAAAGACGCGATGGCCCGCCTGTTGCGCCTATCGCGTCCTCTTTGACAAACCAACATGGGGCGCTTGCCCCTTTATCCCTCATGCAAAGGAGCGAATGAACGATGAAGGTGTATGACGTCACCGCCCCGATTTACGAGGGCATGCCCGTGTATAAAAACAAACCAGAAAAACAGCCGAAACGCACAACGATCACCAACGGTTATGTGACCGAATCGCGCATTGACATGGACGTGCACACCGGCACGCACATTGACGCGCCCCTCCATATGGTCGAAGGCGGGGCGACGTTTGAAACGATTCCATTGAACGACCTCGTCGGCCCGTGCAAGCTGTTCGATTTGACGCATGTCAACGACCGGATCACGAAAGACGACATCGCGCATCTTGACATTCAAGAAGGCGACTTTGTGTTGTTCAAAACGAAAAATTCGTTCGAAGACGCGTTCCATTTCGAGTTTATTTTCGTCGCCGAAGACGCGGCCCGTTATTTGGCCGACAAACAAATCCGCGGCGTCGGCATCGACGCCCTTGGCATCGAACGGGCGCAGGAAGGCCACCCGACTCATAAAACGCTGTTTTCGGCCGGTGTCATCATCATCGAAGGGCTGCGGCTGAAAGACGTCCCCGAAGGACGCTATTTCATGGTCGCCGCTCCGCTCAAACTCGTCGGCACCGACGCCGCCCCGGCGCGCGTCTTGCTGTTGGACCGCGAGCCGTAAAAACAGCCGGTCCCCCGATGGGACCGGCTGTTTGATCATGTCAAATTGAATATTCGCCATGGCCGCCCTAAAGACTGGTAAAATGGCGGGGGCTTCCCCGCCTCTGTTTACAGCTCTTCCCCGTTCGTGCGAATGACGCGCTGGAACCAGTAGAAGCTTTTTTTCTTATAGCGCTTCAAATCGCGCAAGTTCTCGTCGTCGCGGTTGACGAAAATGACGCCGTAGCGCTTGCGCATCTCCCCTTGCGAGCTTAATAGATCCGTCGCCCCCCACATCAAATAGCCGATCACCTCGACCCCTTCTTCCATCGCCATCTTCATTTGTTCGATATGACGGCGCAAATAGTCGATCCGCTCATCATCTTCGACCGTGCCGTCCTCATTCAGCTCCTCTTCCAATCCGATCCCGTTTTCGGTGATGAAAATGGGCATCTGATAGCGGGCGTACACGTCTTTTAAGGCAATCCGCAACCCGATCGGATCGATCGCCCAGCCCCATTTCGTCTTTGGCAAATAGGGATTCGGTTCTAGACCTTTGACGATCCGCTCATCCTGTTCCTGATGGCGGACGATTTGGCTTTGATAGTAGCTGAACGACAAAAAGTCGACCGTCTGCGAACGGAGCAACTCCTCATCCCCCGCTTCGAGCGGCAGGCAGATTCCTTTTTTCTCAAGCCGGTTGGTCACATAACGCGGATAGGCGCCGCGGGCGAACACATCAAAGAAGAAATCAATGAACAGCTCTTTCGCCTGCACGTTCGCCAAAGCGTCTTCCGGCCGGCATGTCGCCGGATACGTCGTCAAATACGTCACCATCCCGCCGATCTTCGCCTCGGGAGCGATTTCGCGCAGCGCCTTCACCGCTTTCGCGTGGGCGATAAACACGTTATGACAGACGCGGTAGGCAAACGCTTCCGGGTCTTCGTCTTCCGGCCCAATCGCCCCCCATAAATGCGGCTGTTCGAGCACTAAATTTTGTTCGTTGAACGTCAGCCAATAGTTCACTTTCCCGCGGTAACGCTCAAATACGGTGCGCGCGTACCGCTCAAACAAGTCGACGACTTTCCGCGAGGCAAAGCCGTTGTATTTCTTGGCCAACGCCAGCGGCAAATCAAAATGGTACAGCGTAATGACCGGCTCGATGCCGTTCGCTCTCAATTCATCAAACACGGCGTCATAAAACGCCAAGCCCGCTTCATTCGGCTCCCCTTCCCCGTCCGGAAAAATGCGCGTCCAAGCGATGCTCGTCCGGTAGGCGGTAAAGCCGAGCTCCTTGAACAAAGCGATGTCTTCTTTGTAGCGATGGTAAAAATCGACCGCCACTTTCCAATCGGAATGCCCTTTTGGAATCGGGCGCGCATCAACGATCGACAGCCCTTTGCCGCCTTCGTTCCACGCCCCTTCCGTCTGGAACGACGTCACCGCCCCGCCCCATAAAAAGTCGTCGGGGATGATCGATTTACGCTGTTGTGACATGGAAAGACCCTCCTATCTGTGAACAGACGTGTTTAAGTGATTGAACGCCTTGGAAAATTCACCCTTGGGCATCATCCTCATGATGACATATTTGCTTCTTTATAAAACGAGACGAGCGGAGGTACGAGCCCGTCTAGACGTTGTGAAAACTGTTTCATGCGCTTTGGAGAACCAACGCTCCCAGCAATGGCAATTTTATCTTAATTAGGCGA
>NZ_LDPD01000023.1:222397-226143 GCF_001026865.1 Geobacillus sp. ZGt-1
TTAAGTGGGGGTAGTTCACTGAGACAGTTTTTGCTTAATCAAATAATGGTTCGTAGCCACTTTTCGATACGTGAAGATCATTCCATCATCTCCAGCCGTTGCGAGCAACGCTTCAGATGACAAATCGGCGATTTTCGTTCCTGTTGCCCGGTTATAAATGGCACGGCTGGTGATGATATATTGACGGCTCGCCGCCCGAAGCGGCTCCGGAAATTCAGCGGCCACCAATGCGCCGGGCTGGGCTGGATTGATGCGCGCCTTTCCGTAAAAAATCTCCCCGCCGTTCATAAAAAAGGCATCATCCCCTCCAGGGAAGGACAATAGTTGCGAAACATGCCAATCGGAAAGCCGCACCGCATACAGATCATGATCCGATGTTCCTTCCTGTCCGACATACAATACATTTTGTTTTTCGTCATACCCAATCAACGGATTGATGAATACCTTTGGGATTCGCCATTGTTTTTTCGTCTTCATATCATAAACGGCAATCGATCCCGTCAACGTGCGGCTATTGTCCGTGAAGAAAATTTTCCCGTCCCCGATCGCCAATGAACGCGGAGCAGCGATCAGCGGCACCGTTCCAAGAAACTGCATTGTTTTGGCGTCGTAAATCGCCATTTTCGTCGCTCCCGATAGCGCAACATACACCTTGCCGCCATCAATTTTTACATCCGTCGGCTGCGGTCCGGGATGAATTTCTTTCACCATTTTCATGTCGCTGGCGCGAATGACAAACAGTTTGCTGTCTTCGGCGGACAACACATACAACCATCCGGTCGACGAATCATAAGCCAAATGGGAAATGGGGACATTGGTGAAAGCATAATGGGACGATCGAACATAATAGCTCTCATCGGCCGGCAATGGATATTTATAAATTCGATTTTCCCCTTCTTTGATCAAATACAAATTGTACTTTGCATCCATCAACGCATAGTTCGTCGGGAATGGAAGCGCGTTTATCTTAGCAGAGGTGTAACGGTCATACACCGCCTTATTTGTCACCACATAGGCCCCTTGAACATCTAAAACGGGGCCGTTATAACAGTCGTGCACCATGTTGATATTTCCGGCATCAATGCGCCTTCCCGCAAAAAACACATCGCTTCCGTCAACGATGAGCGGATGGGTGGGAGCGCTACCTCTCGGCCCTTGATACGAAACTCGCTTCACCACCTTCAAATCGAACAGGCGCAATACCGCTAAATCAGGAATGGAAACATTGCGGCCGATGAAGGCTAGACCTCTCTTCTCATCGAAAAACAACGTATTTTCCTCTGAAAAAACAGAAAAAAAGTTAGGATCAGCAATCAGCCGGCTTGTTTGGCGTTTCGCCGCCAAATCCCACATGTACATCTCATACGTCGTCTTCCCGCGCCCGTACTGCTTTCCGAAAGTTACGATTTTGTTGCCTAATAGGCCAAACGGCAATCCGTTATACGGGGCTCGTTGAATCAGCCGTTTTGTTTTGACGTCAAAAACGTCTATCGATGTTTCAGACGGCACATACAGCTTCCCGTCCCGCAAAAGAAGAGTGACCGACCGCTGGGCATATTTCCGCCATAAAGCGCTGTATGCCCGCAGAGAAACGGGTTCCTGCTTTTTGATCGACAATGTGCTCGCTTCAATAAATAATAACATCCCCTTTTCCGTGAGCGCATAAATATACCCATTTTGATCATCCATGACCCAATCGAGCACGCGCCCAGGAAGCTGTTGCGTACGCGGTCCGGCCGCTTCCGCTTTAGCGGAAGGAAACACATGGAAAAGACAGATAAACAAGAAGAGACAAAATAAAAAACCTTTCCTAAATGTTGTTCCCATTCCAATCCCCCGTCAAACAATGATTTCTAATTCCTTCCTTATACATTCCTTGCGCATAGCATAGCTCAAACAATCGAGCACCGACATTTGACCATTCCTTATCCATCCTCAATATCCATGATAGCCCACCGTTGATCATCACTTCAAGCTCTTTTTGCCATACGCCCCCTGTTCGGCCGCATGCACCAACTGCCGCCGATCACGAACAGCGGCCATCGCTTTGCTGTGTAATGCATTTTCATGCTTTCCATTTTGAACCTCCTTTCCCCCGAACGGTCAAACAAATATAATGAAAACGGAGCTCCCAATAGAAACAAGTGGGGTGAGGCAAAGTTGAACATTTTGCTCATTGAAGATGATGTGACGTTGTTTCAAGAAATCAAAGCACGTTTGGAACAATGGTCGTACGACGTTTGCGGCATCCGCGATTTCGGCCGTGTGATGGAAGAGTTTTCTGCTTGCAAGCCGCACTTGGGGAAGCTTTCGTTTCATCAAGCACCAAAAAACCCTTAGAACCGCCTTCGGCTCTAAGGGTTTTTCGCTTATTTCAACCATTCCGTATGGAAAATGCCTTCCTTGTCAACGCGTTCGTACGTGTGGGCGCCGAAGTAATCGCGCTGCGCTTGGATTAAGTTGGCTGGGAGCACCGCGGTGCGGTAGCTGTCGTAATAGGCGAGGGCGCTTGCGAATCCTGGCACTGGAATGCCGCGCATCGCCGCGGTGGCGACGATTTCGCGGAGCGCGTCTTGGTAGCGTTCGACAATGTCTTTGAAATACGGATCCAAGAGCAAGTTCGAAAGCGCCGGATCGCGGTCGTACGCCTCTTTAATTTTTTGCAAAAATTGCGCGCGGATGATGCAGCCGCCGCGGAAGATCATGGCGATGTCGCCATAGCGCAAGTTCCAGTTGTATTCCTCAGAAGCCGCCTTCATTTGCGCAAATCCTTGGGCGTACGAGCAAATTTTGCTCATATAAAGCGCGCGGCGCACGGCTTCGATGAAGTGGCCGCGGTCGCCTTCAAACGGCTTCACCGCTGGGCCTGCGAGCACTTTGCTTGCTTTCACGCGCTCGTCTTTCATCGCCGAGATGAAACGGGCGAACACCGATTCCGTGATGATCGGCAGCGGCACGCCCAAATCGAGGGCGTTTTGGCTCGTCCATTTGCCCGTCCCTTTTTGCCCGGCTTTGTCCAAAATGACATCAACAAGCGGCTTGCCTGTTTCTTCATCGATTTTCGTGAAAATGTCGGCCGTAATTTCAATCAAGTAGCTGTTCAATTCGCCTTTGTTCCAGTCGGCAAACACTTCGTGCAGCTCTGCAGCATCCATGCCGAGCACATGTTTGAGCAGGAAGTACGCTTCAGCGATCAGCTGCATGTCGCCGTATTCAATGCCGTTATGCACCATTTTGACATAATGCCCCGCGCCGTCCGGACCGATGTACGTCGTGCACGGCTCGCCGTCGACTTTCGCAGCGATGGCTTCAAAAATCGGGCGCACGAGCTCATGCGCTTCTTTTTGCCCACCCGGCATGATCGACGGGCCTTTCAGCGCCCCTTCCTCACCGCCGGAGACCCCTGTGCCGATAAAGTGAATGCCGAGTTCAGCGAGTTCTTTATTGCGGCGTTGCGTATCCTTAAAATACGTATTGCCGCCGTCAATTACAATATCGCCTTTCTCCAAATGCGGCTTCAGCTGTTCGATCGTCGCGTCCGTCGGCGCTCCCGCTTTCACCATCAGCAAAATTTTCCGCGGTTTTTCCAAGGCGTTGACGAATTCTTCGATGCTGTATGTACCGACAATGTTTTTTCCTTTCGCTTCCTGCAAAAACTCGTCCGTTTTTTCGCGCGAACGGTTGTATACCGCCACTGAATAGCCTTTGCTTTCAATGTTCAACGCCAAGTTTTTCCCCATGACCGC
>NZ_LDPD01000023.1:230541-231410 GCF_001026865.1 Geobacillus sp. ZGt-1
AAGTTTTTCCCCATGACCGCCAGTCCGATGACGCCGATTTGCTGTTTCGCCATTGTCCAACGTCCCTTTCCGTTTTGGTTTGTTCATCAAACAACATACCATACGTTTACGCTTGCCTGCAAGTTTTTCTAAACCGATTTATGAACGAGTCTGCACGACGGATTTGTTTGCCATTTTCATATTGAAAATGAAAGGGGCGCAACGCCCCTCATGCTTAGTAGCCTCCATAGTGCGGGAAGCCGTATGGGGAAAACGGATAGTGGCCATCATACATCCCGTATGGAAAATGGTGATAGCCGCCGTAGCCCCCGTGCCAATAAGGATAGTAGCCATACGGATAGTGGCCGTAGCCGCCAAAGTACGGTGGATAAAAGCCGCCTGGATACGGGCCAAACGGTCGAACCATGGAATGCGCCTCCTCTTCATGAGTTGAAGTTCATTTCCATGATTAGGATATGCGCGGAAGAAAAAACGGTATAGGCAAACACCTATACCGTCTCTCCTGCCCGGACAGCGGCTTGGGCAGCGGCCACCTGCTCGCGAATCTCCTCTGCCTCGTCCAAATGGGCAAACAAGACGCGCGGGTCAAGCACGGTCAACAGCCGGTCGGCTTGCGCCGCCATCCCGACTACATACGGCGTGCGCTCCGCGGACATCAGTTGAAGCGGTTTAATGGCCTCAGGCTCAATATCGGCGATCTCTTTCGCCTCATCGACGATAAACGCGACCGACAAGCCATCCACAGCGGCGACAATGAGGCGTGTCTGGTCCGTTTCTTCGATGGCCCGCCCGTACAGGAGCTTGCGCATATCAAGCACCGGCACAAGCTCGCCGCGGATGCGCACGACGCCGGCCATATAGTCCGGCAT
>NZ_LDPD01000023.1:231446-234332 GCF_001026865.1 Geobacillus sp. ZGt-1
CATACGCGATCGAAACGGCGTACTGTTCCCGCTCAACGCGAAAGATGACATATTTGTCCATTCCCCAGCCCTCTCTTCTTCAACATCTTGCCTTTGCTTTTTTTATCGGCAGCTTTCATCCTATTTTCAGCGCGAATGTTCTCCGCTCGAGAAAAAGAGCATCCAGCCTCGGGATGCTCACTCGGCATTGGCGACTTCTTCGACAATGGCGATGACCATTTCCGTCAGTTTGACCAACTCTTCAATCGGCATCCGCTCGTTCGTCGTATGGATCTCTTCATAGCCGACAGCGAGGTTGACCGTCGGAATGCCGAAGCCGGCGATGATATTGGCATCGCTGCCGCCGCCGCTTCGCTCGAGCTTGCACGGCCGGCCGATTTTCGCCGCCGCCCGTTTGGCGATTTCCACGACATGGTCGCCGTCGCTGAACTTAAAGCCAGGGTACATCACTTCCACTTCGACATCGGCGCGGCCGCCCATTTCCACGGCGACCGTTTCAAACGCCTCTTTCATTTTCGCCACTTGCGCTTCCATTTTTTCTGGGACAAGCGAGCGGGCTTCCGCTAAAATATCGACGCGGTCGCAGACGATGTTCGTTTGCNTGCCGCCTTCAAAGCGGCCGATGTTGGCCGTTGTTTCCTCGTCGATGCGGCCGAGCGGCATTTTCGCGATCGCTTTCGCCGCAATCGTAATGGCTGACACTCCTCGCTCCGGAGCCACACCGGCATGAGCGGTTTTGCCATGCACAACCACTTTCAGCTTCGCCTGCGTCGGGGCGGCGACGACGATGTTGCCGACTTTGCCGTCGCTGTCCAAGGCATAGCCGTATTTCGCTTGGATGAGCGACGGATCGAGCGCCTTCGCCCCGACAAGCCCCGACTCTTCTCCGACGGTGATGATAAACTGGATCACGCCGTGCGGGATGTTTTGCTCTTTCAACACCCGAATCGCTTCCAACATCGCCGCCAAGCCCGCTTTATCATCCGCGCCTAAAATCGTCGTCCCGTCGGTGACGACATAGCCGTCCTGAATCGATGGCTTCACGCCTTTGCCCGGCACGACCGTATCCATATGCGATGTGAAATAAATCGGATCCACCCCGTCTTTCGTCGCCGCGAGCGTGCAAATCAAATTGCCGGCGCCGTGCCCGGTTTTCGCGGCGGCATCGTCTTCGATCACCTCAAGGCCGAGCGCTTCAAACTTTTGTTTGAGCACGTTGGCGATTTCCCCTTCATGCTTCGTTTCTGAATCGATTTGCACGAGTTCCAAAAATTCGTCGACAAGACGCTGCTCGTTTACCATCTGTTTCGTCCTCCTATGTATAGATTCCTCTTCCAGTATACCGGAAGTTTCCGCCAAACACCAAACTAGACGCCGAAACAGCTTGAGTAAACGAATGATGAGTGGAATTCAGTTTTTTCATGACTTCAGACAAATGCTGAAATCATGAAAAGCGCAGCAAAGCACCTTCGTTCAGGAAAGGTTGCGGATGTCTCATGCTAATCTTTCTTTGTCATCTTCTATTGTCATTTTCTTTTAAAAAGAGAAAATAACCCTGTCAATAAGAAAATGCCCCCTACCATTTGATAGGCATTGATATACCCTTTTAACATTTGCAAGTATTCTTGCGAACCGGCCGAGCCGCCTACGGATCGAACCCATGATGAAACAGAATCACTTCCTAATTTAGGGCTATTTAAAAGGAGCCACAATCCAATGACGGCAATAATCAATGGAATCAACTTCACTCTGCTGTTTGGGTCGTTGAAAAAATTCATTTTCCTCTCCCCTTTTTTAACCATATTATACCATATCAAACCCAAAACATAAAAGACGCCCGAGATTGACCGGACGCCTTCCATCGTTTACAGCGGAATATTGCCATGCTTTTTCTTCGGCCGCTCCTCGTGCTTGTTTCGAAGCATCTCGAGCGCCTGAATGAGCTTGATTCTCGTGTCGCGCGGGTCGATGACGTCATCGATCATGCCGTATTTCGCGGCGACGTACGGATTGGCGAATTTCTCGCGGTACTCGGCAATTTTTTGCGCCCGCGTCTCTTCCGGGTTCGGGCTTTTTTCAATTTCGCTCGCGAAAATGATATTCGCCGCCCCTTGGGGCCCCATGACGGCCACTTCGGCGTTCGGCCACGCATAGACGACATCGGCGCCGATCGATTTGCTGTTTAAGGCGACGTACGCGCCGCCGTACGCTTTCCGCAAAATGACCGTAATTTTCGGCACCGTTGCTTCCGAGTAGGCGTACAAAATTTTCGCCCCATGGCGGATGATGCCGCCGTGCTCCTGCTTGACGCCCGGGAAAAAGCCGGTGACGTCCTCAAACGTAATGATCGGGATGTTGAACGAATCGCAAAAACGGATAAAACGCGCCGCCTTGTCGGACGAATCAATGTCAAGCCCGCCGGCCATAAACTTCGGCTGGTTGCACACAAGCCCCACCACTTCGCCTTTGATGCGGGCAAAGCCGATCACGATGTTTTTGGCGAAATCTTTTTGCACTTCCAGAAACGATCCGTCATCGACGACGTGGGCGATGACGTGGCGCACATCGTACGGGCGGACGGCGTCAATCGGCACGACATCGGCCAAATCGGGGCGGTAGTCGTCCCCGTCCGGAATCGGGCCAAACGGCGGCTTTTCGTTATTGTTTGACGGCAAATAGCCAAGCAGCCGCCGCACCTCGGCGAGCGCTTCCTCTTCATTCGCCGCCGCAAAATGAGCGTTGCCGCTGATCGTGTTGTGCACGCGGGCGCCGCCTAAATCTTCGGCGCTGATTTTCTCCCCGGTCACCGCTTCAATCACTTTCGGACCGGTGATGAACATTTGGCTCGTTTTTTCGACCATGAACACAAAATCCGTGATGGCCGGC
>NZ_LDPD01000023.1:234339-238434 GCF_001026865.1 Geobacillus sp. ZGt-1
CGGCCCCGCCGGCGCACGGCCCCATAATGACGGAAATTTGCGGGATGACGCCGGAATAAATGGCGTTGCGGTAAAAAATGTGCCCGTACCCGTCAAGCGACAAGACCCCTTCTTGAATGCGGGCGCCGCCCGAATCGTTCAAGCCGATGACCGGCGCCCCGGTTTTCGCCGCCAAATCCATGATGTTCGTGATTTTTTTCGCGTGCATTTCCCCAAGCGCCCCGCCGAAGACGGTGAAATCTTGCGAGAACACAAATACGGTGCGTCCATTGATCTTCCCGTAGCCGGTGACGACCCCATCGCCCGGCCCCTTCTTTTCGCCAAGTCCAAAATCGGTGCAGCGGTGCTCGATGAACGGATTGAGTTCGACAAACGTTCCTTCATCCAAAAGCAAGTCAATCCGCTCGCGCGCCGTCAGCTTCCCTTTCGCGTGCTGCTGTTCAATTTTCTCATCGCCGCCGCCCAGTTCAATCTCACGTCGGCGGTCATATAATTCATTGATTTTATCGTACATGTCGCTCATTGGTGTCCCTCCGTTTTCATCCGTTCACAAAGCTCATACAACACGCCGCCGGTCGATTTCGGGTGCATGAACGCGACCCATGCTCCGCCGGCGCCGCGTTTTGGCGCATCTTGAATCATGCGGATGCCATGCTCCTTCAGCTCACGGATGCGCTCGGTGATGTCTTCAACCCCAAGCGCCACATGATGAATCCCTTCGCCGCGTTTCTCGATAAATTTCGCCACCGCGCTCTCTGGCGACAGCGGCTCAAGAAGTTCAATTTTCGCCTCTCCAGCCTGCAAAAACGCCACTTTCACCTGCTCCGACTCGACTTCCTCGATGCCGAGAAACGGCAGGCCGAGCACATCTGTATAAAACGGAAGCGCTTTCTCGATCGAGCGGACGGCAATGCCGATATGGTCGACTTTTTTTACTTCCATCGTCTGCATCCCCTTTGCCGCAAAATGATGAGGCCAACATTTTATTATTCGCCGTTTCGACAAAAAATCCTGCTTTTTTTGTTTTTCTTTGTCTGCGCAACGGTCAAGCCATGGAGCGGTCCGTTTCATCTCTCATCCTGCTTTTTTCCTTGTCCGCTCCGCTGTTTGCCGTTACAATAAACGTAGAACAGCGGACGGAAGGAGGACGGACCGTTGTCGCGCAAAACGCAAAAATTCGTGGTTTACTTGATGCTCATTTGCATGCTGCTGACGACGCTCCTCGCCGGCATCAGCATGTGGTTTTAAACCTGCCCAAAAAAACGCAAGCTCCGAAACGGAGCTTGCGTTTTTCATCGGACAGCGCCGTGCCGTTTGGCGATGGCGTAAAACGATTCGTTGCTGCGGAGAATGAGCACGTTGGCGCCAATCGGCACCCGTTCATACAAATGCTCGACATCGCGGTTGTGCATGCGCACACAACCTTGCGACACATACTGGCCGATCGACGCCGGGTTGTTCGTGCCGTGAATGCCGTAGATGCGCCCGTCCGTCCCGCGCGCGTTAAAGCCGATCCACCTTGCGCCGAGCGGATTGTTCGGCGCCCCGCCTGGGATGTTCTTTTTCCGATAATACGGGTGTTTCGCCTTCACCGTCACCGTAAACATTCCTTCCGGCGTCAAATCGGTATTGACCCCGGTCGCCACCGGATAAACGGCTTCGATGCGGCCGTCGCGGACGAGCGCGAGCTTATTGATCGCTTTGTTCACAATGACAAGCGGCTTCGCCTCCGCCGCTGTCGGGAAAGGCGCTCCCAACACGGCGGTGAGCACGAGACAAATGGCCAACCATACCCGCATATCCGTCCATCCTTTGCTTGAATGTTTGGCTATAGTGTGCGCCAAAACGGATGGACATATGCCCTGCATCATGCCTTCAGCCGCTGCGGTTTTCGTTCGTTTCCGGGATGGAATTCGCTTTTGATGATTAAATATCGCTCCAATTCGCGCACTAAATGAAACAACGCCGCCCGCTCTTCAAACTGCTCGCGCGTCTTTGGCAGCGGCATCGCTTTAAACTGTTCGCGCATCTCGGCAAGGCGCCGCAAAAAGCGGTCCGCCGTATTTCCCGGATGAATGGCGTCGCTTAATTCGTCGATAAAATCGGCGACCATCATCCGCTGCTCGACCGTGTAGACGAGCGATGTCACAAGCGGAAGCATATGCTCGATGATTTCCAACTGCCGCTCACGCATGCGGAAGTAGCGGACATATTCATCCTCATTCCGCCATAATTGATTGTCGGCGTGGCGCATGGCGAGCTTTTTCGCTTTGTCGAGCGTCTCCGCCGCAAGCGGCAGCTCTTTTCCATCCCAATCAAGCTCATTTGTGCGCAAGTAGCGGACGATTTCTTTTAAAATAATGCGAAACAAATCTTCGACAATGCGCTGGTACTCTTTGAGCTCCTTCTCGGCGCTCGGCATGTACATGTTCATCAGCAGCGCTACCCCAATGCCAACCGCCACGAGCAAGATCTCATTGGCGACCAATCCCCACGTGATGTCTTGGGCCGCATACAAATGCAAAATAATGACCGAGCTTGTCGCAATGCCTTCATTGATTTTCAAGCGAACCGTCACAGGAATGAACAACAAAAGCAACAGCCCGATCGTCCACGGATGATAGCCGAAGGCGGTAAAAAACAACGCCGCAAACCCGACCGCAACGACGCACGCCGCAAAACGGGCCCGAGCGGTCTCAAGCGACCGCTTTTTCGTCACTTGGACGCATAAAATGACGATAATGCCAGCGGAAGCGAAATTATGCAGGCCGATCAGCTGAGCGATGGCAATCGCTAGCGCCGCCCCCACCGCGGTTTTTAACGTCCGATAGCCGATTTTCATCGCGCCGTCTCCTTTTATCGTATCAACAACGGCAGACAAGACATGAAGAGAGAGATAAAATGGCCATTGTTTTTCTTAACCTATCACAGCTATGGTTTAGGAAGTCTCGCTTTGTTCGCTTTCATATAACGCTTCAGCTCATCATAAAAATTTTCGCGGGTTCCCGCCAAGACAACGACCACCATATTCCCGCTTTCATCCTGATCAATAAAATAGGCGATTTCGTAATTGACTCCTTGATGATAAATGTCGTAACCGTAAATCCCTGCCAAATCCCCTGTTTTCGCTTCTCCTGCTTCCGTTGGATGGGAAAGAATCTCCCGCAAGGCTTCTTTCAAACGCTGTTTCAGCACCGGATCTTTCTTTGTCAGCTTTTTGATGGTTTTTTCTGCTTTTGGGAGCAATTGCAGCCGATTATTGTTCATCATCTTCGCCGAATAACTCCTCTAACGTATCCGCGGTATACGTTTTTGCCTTCGGTCTTTCCTCAGAAATCATCGCGTTGAATGCAGGGGCAATTTGCGATTTACGGTATACAAATTCTTTGTATAGTTCTTCGCCTGTATATCCTTCTTCGATCAAGTCTTTTAAAATCAGATCGGAAAAGTCAAAATGATCCTCATGAATAGGATGAATAATTAACTTATTATCCGCTAACTCAATTAACACCTCGTTTCCAATTCCTAATTGCTCATAAAAATCCTTTGGGATCGTAATTTGTTTTTTGCTCGATACGGCAATTCGTTTCACAAGGTTTTTCTTACGGTTAGGGATATTGTCCATCGGTACCTTCTCCTTTGTCATCGAATCTGATGGTACCATATTATTCCCCTCCTTCCAAAAAAATAACCAAATTTCTTGGTTTCTTTACTAATGATCATAGCATGGTGGGGAAACAAACACAATGATTTTCCCATACCGTAGGGAGGAGAAGTGTTCAATGTTTGCGGAAGAGGAATAGATTGATGCAAACACTAACATCCTAGTGGAACAAAGCGGAGAATTCCTGAACAAAACGACGCTCAATTGATGGAGGCCAAGGTTCTCAAAGATAGCGATTATTATTTCAAATAGGAACTTTCATAAATGATACGAATTCGAACGTCCATGGTGTGGAAATTCCTTCACTTTCCTTGTATTTCAAGGATTCATTTGACATTGGAACTCACATTTCGCACCCCTACTAAGTAGAACGAAAGGATTTTTTATTTGTTTTTTTAGAATAACTTTTGAACCAACACAACGAGCGATGG
>NZ_LDPD01000023.1:238444-238860 GCF_001026865.1 Geobacillus sp. ZGt-1
TTTACCATCGCTGGTCGTTCTTTATCCCATTAGACGTAAATGCTCTCGTCCAACCCCAACCCTTGCAGAATCCTTCGCTGCTCGTACGTGAGCGGTTGGCTTAACGCACGTTGGATTTGCCCGTCTGGCTGCTTGAGAAGCACCACTTTGACATACTGAAACAACTGAAAGATCGCTTGCCCCGTCGGCCGGGTCAGTTTGCGTCCTCCTGCGCCCTTTAGAGGCTGCTCCGGAGTAATGAATTGGCGCACCCGGCGCTGGAAGACGCGATAAATGGCCAACGCCAACAAAAACAAATACCCCAGCACCCCGACCCGTTCCGGTTTTTTTACATAGATTTCATCCGTAAAGAACAGGTCTTTCAAAAAGGCAAAGTTCATTTCCACCGAGATGTGGCCTTTATACAGCTTCAAGAT
>NZ_LDPD01000023.1:238891-239268 GCF_001026865.1 Geobacillus sp. ZGt-1
TCCTCCGGAACGGTCGTGACCAAGACAAAACGGAACGCTTTCCGTCTCGCCCGCTCCCACGCCTCTTGGTCGAATGCCGCGTTCAGGCGAAGGGCGAACCGCGTTTCCACCTCCGGTTCCGCCCCTTTTTTCGGNNNNCCGCGCCGTTTTTTCGGGCGAATGACCTCGTCAACGGACGCCTCGACGCGATGGAACCGAGGGCGAAGGGAAGCCTTGAGAGACGCCAGCGCTTGTTCGGCGTCTTCCCGGCAGGAAAACAGGCGGCTCTCCCATTGGGCTTGTTCTTGTGAAAGAAGCTCTGCTTCTTTTTTCCGTTTGTTTTCAAGTTTCTTCCCTTTTCGTTGGTCCAGCGCGCTGGATTCAACGACGATCAGCCG
>NZ_LDPD01000023.1:239280-239442 GCF_001026865.1 Geobacillus sp. ZGt-1
TTCATACGTCGAGGCGGTTTCCCACACTCGATACGCGGCGCCGTTTTTCTCTGCCAAGACGAACGGATCGCTCCACGGCGTGTCCTCGGCATCGGCTTGGTCCAGCGCCGTTTTGCCGATCCGAAGCGAAGCCGGGCCGCGCGTGATCAAAAAGGCGTTGGC
>NZ_LDPD01000023.1:239509-240016 GCF_001026865.1 Geobacillus sp. ZGt-1
TCGATTCCCGCGCGTTCAAACTATTCTTTCATCCGTGCCAACACGGAAGGATTCCATGTCTTATCGGGCAGATGGCCGTCGTGCACATCTCCGTAAAACGGAAGGCCGTCTTGATTGCCGACCAACCCGAATCCCATCTGTTTTTGCCAATAATGATGCCGATTGTAGCCATAGGTGATTTGCAAGCCTTCGGTCGAGTTCGTTTCGTACGCACCATATACCGTCTTATCGGTCGTATCGGCATGAAACACCCAAAGAGGGAGGTCTTCCTTCTTGTAGATCTGCGCGAGACAAGCCGACGTGACGTGATGGATGTCGGCCTCATACAGGCGATCCAGATGGCGCGCCAAAGCGTCGTCATTGAACCAAGAGGGGTGAAGTCCAAGACGGATCAGCTTGGGCAAGTCGATCTCATGCGCCCATCGTTCCAAGTGAACGAGCGCTTGCCGGCCGTCAAAGATTGTAGACGATGGCCTAAACGGCATCGCTCGTTCGGGTTTGGCATTG
>NZ_LDPD01000023.1:240079-240207 GCF_001026865.1 Geobacillus sp. ZGt-1
TATTATATTCAAATAGGAACCTTCATAGACCGCATCGATTGGAATGCCCATGGTGTGAAAACTCCTTCGCTTTCCTTGTGTTTCAAAGATTCATTCGACGCAAGGCGAAAAAAAATCCTCCCGATTTT
>NZ_LDPD01000023.1:240216-240391 GCF_001026865.1 Geobacillus sp. ZGt-1
GGTGCGAAATGTGAGTTCCATTGTACCGATAACAGCGCTTTCGATGCAACTGAAAAACGGACAGCGCGCTTGCCCTAAGGCCGCCGGACACAAAAAAAACGGCCGCCCGCTCATGCGGGGCAGGCCGCCTAGGCTCACGACGGAGATTTCTCATAAATCGTCTTCCCGTCGCGCT
>NZ_LDPD01000023.1:240405-240543 GCF_001026865.1 Geobacillus sp. ZGt-1
ATCGCTTCGTTCAGCGCGTCGAAAAAAGCACGTCGCACAATGAACACTCCCTACACCGAAAGACGCAAAATTGGCCAAAAATCGTCATCATGACAATACAATTTTCCTATTATTTGTGAATATACTGTGAATTTCCAT
>NZ_LDPD01000023.1:240563-240784 GCF_001026865.1 Geobacillus sp. ZGt-1
TTTTTTTTTTTTTTTATAATGCCATTGAATTTTACAAACATTTCAAATTCATGATTAGAGAGGGCATTCCATATGAAATGGGTGTTCATTTCAAGAATGGCGTCCCGCTTAAAAGCGGAAGCTAGTTTCATATTCGTATTTTCTGGGGTTTTGATCTTTGTTTGCCTCAATCCCCATACGATTAATCCAGCGGAATGGATTTTATATACGAAATACTTGGT
>NZ_LDPD01000023.1:240789-241016 GCF_001026865.1 Geobacillus sp. ZGt-1
TTGGAATGGCGGTCTGGCTGTTCTTCAGCTTCCGCTTGCATGTATCGTTGTTCACTTCGACGCCGATTCACTGGATCGCGATGAATGACATCATGCCAAACCCGCAAACGATCGTCTTCTGCCAAGCTTTGATCGCGTTTGTTTGTTTTTTCGTTTTGCAACTGGCCTTGGCCGGGATCATCGCCGGTGCGGTGGTGATCAACTATTCAGCGGGTTGGGATCTTTTC
>NZ_LDPD01000023.1:241089-241240 GCF_001026865.1 Geobacillus sp. ZGt-1
CAGGCGCTGTTTACGCCTATCATTCTTCCAAAAAAGCGATGTTGCTCGTTGGTGTGTTTGTTTTGTGGATCATCGTGCTGTTTTCTTTGGAATATTGCAATCCATCCTTCTCCTTATGGATAAACCATCGCTGGCCTTACATTGACCCGTT
>NZ_LDPD01000023.1:241338-241407 GCF_001026865.1 Geobacillus sp. ZGt-1
CCTTCGCGGGGCTTGCGGCTGGTGTGACTCTCGTTATTTTCGTAACATTTTTCCTTCAACATGCACAAT
>NZ_LDPD01000023.1:241426-241520 GCF_001026865.1 Geobacillus sp. ZGt-1
CATTCTGTTGGCAAACGACGCCAAACTCTATCAACAAATCAAACATCAGGATCAAACCAAGAACATCCCGTTGTATGGATATTGGAAAATCAAG
>NZ_LDPD01000023.1:241644-242313 GCF_001026865.1 Geobacillus sp. ZGt-1
GGAAGCGTTTGCCCTTTCAACAACAAGGAAACGTTGTTCAGGTGCAGACCAACGGTGCCCCATCCATGACGATCTATTATCGACATACGTTCGGCTCAACCTTTTATCCGTTGACATCGGGCGTCACGTTGTTGCCATTTGAAGCCAACTGGTATCCGCAGTCCATGGATTCAACGCTTTACGATATCAACTCATCCGGAACGCTTCACTCCAATGTAGAAACGAAAACATGCACACGAGTCAACATGATTGTCGGAAAGGAAAAGTACCGTTGGCATGGGGACCATCTCCCTTGTCTCTCCGTGATCAACGGTCCTTACAAACAAATTCAAGTGCAACATACTCGTTTCCTTGTTTATAAACCATTTCTCACTACAACAAGAAATTATATGGAATTGAAGCATCAACTCGTTTCCATCCGCAATGAGCTATGCCACTTGTTTCCGAATCTTGCAAATACAGATTATTGCACAAAAGAAGTCAAGAGCGTCTCAATCATCCCAAAAAGCATCAACACCACAAACCTTTCGCTCTACGACAGCACGGTGGCTGACGGAACCTACACGTTTTATGTTGATCCGTTCTTGGACGTCAATGGCATCCCGGCAACCAAACATATTCAGGAGTTGGCTGCGTTTTTCATCCCATACCGATTGTTCGAAAACGAAC
>NZ_LDPD01000023.1:242356-242451 GCF_001026865.1 Geobacillus sp. ZGt-1
TATTCCATCTATCGGATATGAACACAGATTAGCAGAAAAAGCCTCCATTAACTCAACAGCGTGGGAACACTACAAGGCATTATCGATGAAAGAAA
>NZ_LDPD01000023.1:242578-242895 GCF_001026865.1 Geobacillus sp. ZGt-1
CAATCCATCATTCTAGCCAAAAATCACATTCGCACAGATATTGTCGCCAAAGCGCTTGCCGGCTTTCATCCTATCGATGAAGGGGAAATCCATTTCGATGAACAGGCAGCAAAAGGAAAACGCAATAAAACCGTATTTTTCGTGATTCCTGAGAACTACCACCAACTGTGGAGAAACTATCGTTTGCAAGATATTTCGATATGGCTGAATCGTCCTTTTCAGCAATCGGCACTATGGAAAAAATATCGCCTCCCTTCCCATGCATCAATCGATTCATTCACGATGTTTCAACGGCTGATTTATCTTAATTAGGCGAG
>NZ_LDPD01000023.1:243107-243193 GCF_001026865.1 Geobacillus sp. ZGt-1
ATGTACAACGTCGGATTGTACAATGTCAGACAATACTATTTTGAACACAAGGAATTTCTTAATTATGAGAAAAACGATCATCTTGC
>NZ_LDPD01000023.1:243586-243875 GCF_001026865.1 Geobacillus sp. ZGt-1
AAAAGCACTGGCAATTGATTTAGGATTAAACAATTTTGCCACTTGTGTCACATCAGACGGCAGATCATTCATCATTGATGGGCGGAGATTAAAAAGTATAAATCAATGGTTTAACAAAGAAAATGCCAGACTTCAAAGCATAAAAGATAAGCAAAAAATCAAAGGCACCACTCGTAAACAGGCTTTGCTTGCTATGAATCGCAATAATAAAGTGAATGATTATATCAACAAGACTTGCCGTTACATCATTAACTACTGTATTGAAAATCAAATTGGCAAACTTGTCATT
>NZ_LDPD01000023.1:244317-248156 GCF_001026865.1 Geobacillus sp. ZGt-1
TTAAGTGGGGGTAGTTCACGGCGAAGCAAAAGTGACCGTGAATTAAGTTTGCACGCTTCATTCAACAAGCAAGCGAATGTCAACACGGCTCCATCACACCGGCATTCGCTTGCTTTCCTTTATCGTTGATGGATACGACCATGCTGAAAATGGAGTGACCCCTTATGGCTTTGTTTACTCGCCTATCGTGGTTTTACGCCAAACAGATGGGAAAAAGCATTCTCTATATGGGAACATACACATTTTTGTTAATCATGCTGATGATGCGCTTTCTCATTCGCCAGTACGATTCCTTTGGTAAGACGGATTATGGAAATTTTGTCGGGGAAATGACGTTAATCGTCCAAGCGGCAATGCTGCTGTTTATGGTGTTTTTTTACAAGTTGTTCTCTGATGAATACCGATTTGGCGCCAATCTTTTGTTTGCCGGTTCACTTCGCATCACAGCGTTGAAAATCGCCGCCTTGTTCGCCAATCACCTGTTGTTTCTTGCATTCTTCACCGGTCTGCAAGTTGTGCTCGTATGGCAGTTTTATCGGACATGGAGCCTTCCCTTTTCTTCGTTGTATACCGAAACGGCATCGTATATTGCCGTATATTGGCTATTGCCGTTCGTATTTGCCTTTTTTCTTGGTATTTTCACTGCTCTATTGTTTGGGAAAAACCGATTAAGCTTTGCCTGGATGATGGTCATTTGGCTGGCAATCGGCCCGATGAATACACAATTGTTTTCCCGTTATTTCCATCGCATCCCCTTTTCCGACATCCGTAGTTTGTTCTACATCGGTCCGTTGAATATGGACGATGTATTTCGTGACGTCATTGGATACAGCGTCAGCCTTCCGACGTATATGAAAATATTGTTTTGGATTCTAGCGTCGATGATGGCGGTATGGGCCATTCTTTGGAAAACGGCCCGCACTACAAAGGAGAAAGCGGCCATTATCATGGGCGTTGCTTTGCTTTTGTCGGGTGATGCTTGGTTGTTTCCGCATATTTTCACAGGAAGCAAACTGGTGTTTAGCTACGCTGATTTGGCTCAAGAAAATGTTTACTATCAAACTCATGATCCAACAATCAAACCGAGCACATTGCACTATTCGATTGAACGGTACGACATTCAGCTGGAGGCCAAAAACGGTGTACATGCGAAAGTGAAAGTGACCTTGCGACAAATTCGGGGCGACACGCTGTCGTTCGTGCTTTATCATCATTTTTCTCTGAAGCAAATCACCGATCAAACCGGAAAACAGCTGCCGTTTATTCAACAGGGGGATGTCATCACGGTCAAACGGTCATCCAATCGCTTGACCGACGAATGGACGTTTGAGTATCAAATGAACGATTCCGCGCAAATTCCCATTTCACCGCACTATTTGTTTTTGCCGAGCGATTTCAGCTGGGTGCCGACAAAAGCCGACCATGCGCCGTTTGCCTTTGTGAACGTTCATTCCAGTCCGGTGCCTGTATCGATGCAACCGAGCCATCCGATCCGCTATACGTTGTCGTTTCACGGAACGGCGCCGTTTTATACGAATTTGCCGCGCCGAAGCGACGGAACGTACGAAGGAGTTGTGTCCGGCGGCATTACAGCCGTAGCGGGAATGTTTTTGAAGGAAAAAATCGGGCCGTGGCAGATCGTGTACCCCGCCGATTGGCCGAATCTTAAGCGGAATTGGCCGGTTTTCGAACGTCATGTACGGCGCATCCACCATGACATCGTGCAGATGTTCGATTTAAAAGAGGCAAAGTTGCCGACGAACATCGTGTTGCTCGCTCCCCATGGTGAACAACGGAGCGTATATAGCAGCGATCATTTGCTTCTTCAAATTGATACGCCATATTCCCTTCGCTCCCAAGAAGGAACATTGATGTATTTGCCGGAAATCATAACAGAAGGACTTCTTTGGAGGGGAGCACATTCATCGATGCAAAAAGAAGTGTTTCAAGCGTTGCTGGCAAGATGGTTCCAACAACAATTAGCCCTTCCCTATTCCGGAGGAGATTTGACGTTTGATTTGGCTTTGTCAGTCGACTCTCCTGACGGGAAAACAGAGGAAGTGCTGAGACAGCTGTCTGGGGAGTATGAACGCTTATCCGATGAGAAAAAACAAAAATTTTTGGCTTTATGGTACAAACAAATGAGGGAAGGAGCAGATGGCAGCTGGGAGAAAGCGATACAACTTATCCTCATGGTTCAGGAGGGACAGACATGATCCATGTATCCAGCGTCACGAAACGAATCAAAAAACAACTCATTTTATCGAACGTATCGCTTTGCATGGAAGGGATTTACGGGTTAGTCGGACCGAACGGAGCCGGCAAGACGACATTGATGAAAATATTGGCCGGCTTGACACCCATGGATGAAGGGCAGGTGGCGATCGACGAACGAAGCTGCACCAAAGGAAAATATGTGAAAGCTCATGAACGGATCGGTTATTTGCCGCAAGATTTCATGGTCTATCCGAACATTACGGTCGAAGAAGCGCTTGACCATCTCGCTTTATTGCAAGGAATGATGGACAAAGGCGAACGGCACGCGACCGTTGCCGAAGCAATTCAAAAAGTGAACTTGAACGGCCATGAGACGAAAAAGATGTCCGAGCTGTCCGGGGGAATGCGGCGACGGGTGGGAATTGCTCATTTATTGACGCGAAAGCCGTCCATCTTGCTGTTTGACGAGCCGACGGCCGGCTTGGATATTGAAGAGCGAATCCGCTTTCGCCATCTGCTCAAACAGCTTGGTTCCGAGCATACGATTGTCATTTCTTCGCACATTGTGGAAGACATTGAGTTTTTGTGCACCAAAATTGGGGTTTTAAAACAAGGGCAAGTGTTGTTTGAAGGCACGCCGTCTGAGCTGAAGTCCCGCGCAGAAGGCTGCGTATGGGAATATTGCATACACCCCGAAGAATTGGATGACTTGATCGCAACGCGAGAAGTGGTGCAGCTTCTCGAAGAAGAGGATGGCATTCACGCGCGAGTATTTTCCAAAAACGGGGGAACAGGGGGGAGACGGGTGGCGCCGCGATTGATCGATGGCTATTTGGCTGTTGTCAGGAGAGGGGAACCAAGATGAAAGCTTACATCGAATGGATGCGAACCGCATTCGTGTTTGACCGCAAGACAATGGGCGGAGCATTTTTTGTTCCACCGGCGATGTTCATCCTATCGCTGTTGCTTATTTTGTTTGTTCCCCGCAAATCGCCAAGTATTTACGACAATGTGATTATCATCCAAGGGCTGTTCATCCCGTTTTCCGGCTGGTGCCTCATCTATCGGTTCGGCGAACTGTATGAAGATGGAGCGCAAGAAACGCTTGTCCCTTACTATAGGCAATGGGTTTGGATCGATATCGTACGTTATTCTTTCATCCATTTGTTTGGGGTTGTCGTGCTAAGCGGGGCATTCATGTGGAAATATGGAGTTTCTTCTTTGTCTTTTTTGAATCTCATTCATTTCATTCTATTGACGTTCTTTTACCTATTTTTCAGCACTGCAGCCCTTGTTCTTACAAAAAACACCAATATCGCACTGACAGTCATTTTTATTTATACGGTGCTTGAAGTGGCCACATTAGGAACGTTCATGCCTTGGCCGCATATCTTTTTGTTCGAGCCGCCGGTTTGGGAACCGATGCTCATCAACAAATTCATCATGTTAACGCTGTCCATCTTTCTAGCAGCATTCATCACCATTGTCTGGATCAGCAAAGGAGATCGGAAACCTCAATAAAAGCAGATAGGGGATCATTGACGTTTGGCGGCAAATAACGGCTTACCATCCAAACGAAAGGCTATGCTTACAAATTGATCAATTGGTGGCCCGACAGCGTC
>NZ_LDPD01000023.1:248163-248269 GCF_001026865.1 Geobacillus sp. ZGt-1
CCACCAACTGGCTCAATCCTGGTCAAGAAGAAACGCGCAGTTTTCCACAAACCAAAGACGATAAGTATTATGGCCAAATTGTTGGCCAAACGGTTGGTTCAAGAGG
>NZ_LDPD01000023.1:248294-248427 GCF_001026865.1 Geobacillus sp. ZGt-1
CGATGCCGAATCCGGATGATGAGGAAGTCAGGGATACGCCTAAAAAAGAATGCGGAGATCCCTGACCGCATTTTTCATTTGTCAACTTCTCAGAAAGAAAGCGGTTGATCGGTGATGAGGTGGAAATGGCTGT
>NZ_LDPD01000023.1:248448-248611 GCF_001026865.1 Geobacillus sp. ZGt-1
TGTTGAAAAGCAAGTTATACGTTGGCGCCAGCATCCTATTTTTTGTTTTGCTGCTTGTCAGGTTCATTTTATTCTTTTCAGACGATATGAATGCAGGCATGGAATACTCTGGAGATTTGCCTTCTGAAGTGTTCATGCTTGTCCAAATCGTTTCGCTCTTTTA
>NZ_LDPD01000023.1:248912-248989 GCF_001026865.1 Geobacillus sp. ZGt-1
AAGGTCAGTTTTTTCGCTATGTTGCTTGTATGGATCCTGACCGGCCCGATGACGACTGAGCTGTTCATCGATCTGTC
>NZ_LDPD01000023.1:249619-249778 GCF_001026865.1 Geobacillus sp. ZGt-1
TCGAGCGTGGTATCCGAAAAGGAGAGCTTCGCACATGTATCAGGCTTATGAATATCAGGTGGCGGGAACGAGAGCTTGGGATGGGGCGTTCACCGATCAATTCGTTCCGAATGAAACGTACACCTTTACCTTGAACGTGGACGGCGATGTGCTGTTTTG
>NZ_LDPD01000023.1:249986-250153 GCF_001026865.1 Geobacillus sp. ZGt-1
TCGTTGCCGAACAAGATTGTGTTCTCCAGCTCGGGGCTATCCTCGTTTATGGCCCATGACCATCTTGTCTATAACACGAATTTTTTTTCGATTGGCACCTATCATATGGAACGAGATTATTATGAAAAAATGCTCCGTCTTTCGGTTCCGCCGAAAGGATCGCGGAT
>NZ_LDPD01000023.1:251485-251580 GCF_001026865.1 Geobacillus sp. ZGt-1
TACGACGAAGGGGCGAAAGACGCGTTGGTATGGCATTACCGGAAAGCGGTCGTCTTCGACTTGGTCCGCTATGCCGTTTTGCATGGGGGATGCAT
>NZ_LDPD01000023.1:251585-251687 GCF_001026865.1 Geobacillus sp. ZGt-1
TTCTTGTCGCGGCGGTCATAGGGATTCAAGGAACGATGTTTCTCACCGCTCCCGTGTTGGGGCACCTGTTTCTGTTGTTTTTGTTTTACCAGTTGATTGGGC
>NZ_LDPD01000023.1:251695-251811 GCF_001026865.1 Geobacillus sp. ZGt-1
TTAGGCGTCTTTGGCAGCCTGGATGTCGCCTTGTCCGTCATCGCGGTCTATACGTTTATGGAAGTCGCGACGCAAGGGACGTTCATGCCGTGGCCGCATCTGTTTTTGTTTCAAGC
>NZ_LDPD01000023.1:251901-252071 GCF_001026865.1 Geobacillus sp. ZGt-1
GTAAACGAGGGCGGAACCCAACAGAGGAATGTGGGGGCTTGCTGGTGTGGTCTCCGTTCGTTGGACACACCCGTACAGNCCCCACCTCATCTCCCCGATACGGGACAGACCATCCTAAACAAAAATAGTTTATGAGCGGGCTTTGTCATCAATCGTCTTCCCGTCGCGCT
>NZ_LDPD01000023.1:252085-261615 GCF_001026865.1 Geobacillus sp. ZGt-1
ATCGCTTCGTTCAGCGCGTCAAAAAAGAGCACATCACATGAGTAAATGCCGACAATCTCGTCAAGATCCTCTTTGATTTTCCACTTCTGTTTTCCGGTCTAGTCAATGCACAAGTCAATGTCCGAGTTGTAGCGGGCCGTGCCGCGCGCCCGCGAGCCGAACAAAACGACTTTTTGTATATCTTCTTCGCCCGCGAAATACGCCATCAGCCGTTCAAACACGGTCGGGCTCATTCCATACATCACGGTCGATCACTTCTTCTTTGATGTTTTGCAGTAGCGTTTCGATTTCGTGGACATATTCATTCATCTGAAATCAAACATGCCTACTTCAGAAAACAGTGAACAGACTAAATCACTTCTAACGATATTTCATGTAGCATATCGAGATCTTGCGTCTGGCAAGATGGAAGGAGCTCACCGTAGACACTTATATTTACTTTCCGCTGTGGAAAAGCCTCAACATGAATTGATTCAATTCTCGCCATATAACGCCCGTTATTTTGAATAAGGTTAAACATAAACTCGCTATAGAAAGCAGGAATATACCCTAGCTTACCCCCTTCATCTGTTAACACTTCTACTGCTTTAGAATCTTGCCTATTCTCCGGCTCTAATCGAAAATGTACCTTATCCCCCACTTTAAGATATTGAATTACTCGATCTCCCTCGTAATATCTCCAACCCGCGACATAAAAATCAAAATCGAAATGATTTCCCGATACATAAATTGGCGCTACAAATTCATAAGAATCTGTCGCAAGTTTACCACCAGTCGCTCGCA
Organism: Geobacillus sp. ZGt-1; assembly: GCF_001026865.1. NCBI lineage: Bacteria > Bacillati > Bacillota > Bacilli > Caryophanales > Anoxybacillaceae > Geobacillus > Geobacillus sp. ZGt-1. The sequence goes on from NZ_LDPD01000023.1 coordinate 252,869, forward strand.
GCATATCCATATCTGTACAATCGCGCGGCAAGCCGTATGTCCGCAAAATTTCTAAAAAATCCGGACGGCGCCGGTCAGGCAAACGCCGCTCAAAAGGCCCGAACAATCTGTTAGAAACGTATTTTTTTCCTATATCCGGAAACGACAAATGAGGTTGATAACCGTTTTCTAGTGCTTCGAACAGTCCTCTTCTCTTCCTGCTACGTTCATAATAAAATACATACTTATCCCCATCGTGTAATAAGTTTCCAATATGATATCGCTGCCGAGTACATTCATTTTGCCAAATTAACCAAAGCACAAAAGGGCGCATCGCTTATTTCACCTCCATATACCAATTTACGAGCCATTCTTTTCGATACTGTAATAATTTTAATACCCATTCTTTGTAAATTTTACTCATGACATTTTCTGAAACACCATCTAAAACAGTTGTGACTTGTTGCTCATTTATTTGACTGATACGATCAATTTCCTTCTTCATTTCTATTATCACAAACAATAATGGTCATGCAAAAACCCGAAGTCCCTTTTCGAACTTCGGGTTCTCCTTTCACACTTCCTCGCAATATTCGTCAAACAGCGCCTGCAGCTTTTGCACGACGGCGACCGGTTCGTGCCCTTCGATGTCGTGGCGGTGGAGCATGGCGCACAATTTCCCGTCTTTTAACAACGCGAACGACGGCGAGGACGGCGGCTCGCCGACAAAATACTCGCGCGCGCGGGCCGTTGCTTCTTTGTCTTGGCCGGCAAAGACGGTCACCAAATGGTCCGGGCGCTTGTCGTAGTGAACGGCGTGGGCCGCTGCGGGACGGGCGATGCCGCCGGCGCAGCCGCACACGGAGTTGATGAGGACAAGCGTGGTGCCCGGACGGCGGAATGCCGCATCGACGTCTTCCGGCGTGCGCAGCTCTTCAAATCCGGCTTCGACCGCTTCACGCCGCGCTTGTTCGACGATGTCGTGATAGAGCGGAAATTGAAATTGGAACATCTCAACACCTCCTTCGATTTTCCTTTATCATATCACAGTTCACCGCTCTGCTTCCGTTCATACGCTTCGATCAGCTCGCGGACGGCGGCGGTGACCGGCTTGGCGCCGGAAATGACGCTGTTCTCGAGCATCGGGAGCTTTTCTTTCACGACCGGATCGGCAAAAAAGCGCGTTTCCACATATTCTTTGATCATGGCGTGCATCCAGTCTTTTTGCTGCTGGCGGCGGCGGTCAAAAAAGACGCCGGATCGCTTCGTCGTCTCGACGAACGCCTGGATGACGCGCCACATGTCGGCGATCCCTTCGCCCAACAGCGCCGAGCATGTGTATGCTTTCGTCTCCCAGCCGGGCGTGGCCGGGCGGAGGTAATGGAGAAACTGGTTGTATTCGTTTTGCGCCATCCGCGCTTTTTCTTTATTATCGCCGTCCGCCTTGTTGATGACGATGGCGTCGACCAGCTCCATGATGCCGCGCTTCATGCCTTGCAGCTCATCGCCGGCGCCGGTTAAGGCGAGCAGCAGGAAAAAGTCAACCATCCCGCGGACGACAAACTCGCTTTGCCCGACGCCGACCGTCTCGACGAGGATGATGTCATAGCCGGCCGCTTCGCACAGCATCATCGTCTCGCGCGTTTTCCGATGCACGCCGCCAAGCGCCCCACCGGATGGAGATGGACGGATGAAGGCGTGCGGATGGCGGGCAAGCGCCTCCATCCGCGTTTTGTCGCCAAGGATGCTGCCGCCGGTCAACGAACTCGTCGGGTCGACGGCCAAGACGGCGACGCGATGGCCCTGCTCGCACAAAAACGTGCCAAACGCTTCAATGAACGTGCTTTTTCCCGCCCCCGGCACGCCGGTGATGCCGATGCGAATCGAGCGGCCGACGTGCGGAAGCAGTTCATTGAGCACTTGCTGGGCGAGATCCATATGCCTGGCCGCATTGCTTTCGACAAGCGTAATCGCCTGCGCCAAAATGGTGCGGTCGCCGGCGAGCACTCCTTGGACGTATTCTTTAACCGATCGTTCTTTTCGCCGCACGAGCCGCTTCGGCGCCGGCGGGCGCTCGGCTTGCACGTACGACGACAGACCATTGCCGTCCGCCCATTCCGGGCGCCGCGGCTGTCCGTCCGAAACTGCGCTCTGGCCGCTTGCCTGTTCCCGCCGTTTCTCTTCGCCGTTCATTGGTTCACTTCCTCATAGCCAAGCCGGGCGTAAATTTCATCCAACACTTTTTCCGCCGCTTCCGGAATGACCGTGCCCGGTCCGAAAATGGCGGCGGCGCCGTGCTCATACAAAAACGCGTAGTCTTGCGGCGGAATGACGCCGCCGACGACGACCAAAATATCATCGCGGCCAAGTTTTTCAAGCTCCTCGACGAGCTGCGGCACAAGCGTTTTATGCCCTCCGGCGAGCGAACTGATGCCGACGGCGTGCACATCGTTTTCGACCGCCTGGCGCGCCGTTTCTTCCGGCGTCTGGAAGAGCGGGCCGATGTCGACGTCAAACCCTAAATCAGCAAACGCCGTGGCGATGACTTTCGCCCCGCGGTCATGGCCGTCCTGCCCCATTTTCGCGATCAAGATGCGCGGGCGGCGTCCTTCGAGTTCGGCGAACTGCTCAACCCGTCGCTTCACCCGCTCGAGCTGCGCTTCGTTTTTGTATTCCGAGCTGTAAACGCCGCTGATCGAGCGGATGGCGGCGCGATGGCGGCTCGCCACTTTTTCGATCGCGTACGAAATTTCCCCGAGCGTCGCCCGGACGCGCGCCGCTTGGACGGCAAGCTCGAGCAAATTCCCCTCGCCCGTTTCCGCCGCTTTTGTGATGGCGTCAAGCGCCGCTTCGACCTGCTCGTTGTCGCGCGTCGCCTTTAGCTCGTTCAGCCGCTCGATTTGCCGCTGGCGCACGGCGGTGTTGTCGACTTCCAAAATGTCGATCGGCTCTTCTTTTTCCGGGCGGTATTTATTGACGCCGATGATCGTTTCCGCTCCTGAATCGATGCGCGCTTGGCGGCGGGCCGCCGCTTCTTCGATGCGCATTTTCGGGATGCCGGTTTCAATGGCTTTCGCCATCCCGCCTAAGCTTTCGATTTCTTCGATATGCGCCCACGCCCGCTTCATCAACTCGTTCGTCAACGTCTCGACGTAATACGAACCGGCCCACGGGTCGATCGTCCGACAAATGCCGGTTTCTTCCTGCAAGTACAGCTGCGTATTGCGGGCGATGCGCGCCGAGAAGTCGGTCGGCAAGGCGATCGCTTCATCCAAGGCGTTCGTATGGAGCGACTGCGTATGCCCCATCGCCGCCGCGTGCGCCTCGATGAGCGTGCGCACGACGTTGTTGAACGGATCTTGCTCGGTCAAGCTCCAGCCCGACGTTTGCGAATGCGTCCTTAGAGCGAGCGATTTTGGATTTTTCGGATTGAACGTTTTCATCATTTTCGCCCACATGAGGCGCGCCGCCCGCAGTTTCGCCACTTCCATAAAGTAGTTCATGCCGATCGCCCAGAAAAACGACAGCCTCGGCGCGAACGAGTCGATGTCAATGCCGGCTTTCAAGCCGGTGCGCACGTACTCAAGCCCGTCAGCGAGCGTGTACGCCAGCTCCAAATCGGCCGGCGCCCCGGCTTCTTGCATATGGTAGCCGGAAATGCTGATGCTGTTGAATTTTGGCATGTATTTGGCCGTATAGGCGAAAATGTCGGCGATGATGCGCATCGACATCTCCGGTGGATAAATGTACGTGTTGCGCACCATATATTCTTTCAAAATATCGTTTTGGATCGTGCCGGACAGCTTGTCTTGCGTCACTCCCTGCTCTTCGGCGGTGACGATGTAAAACGCCATAATCGGGAGCACCGCCCCGTTCATCGTCATCGACACTGACATTTGGTCGAGCGGGATGCCGTCAAACAAAATTTTCATATCGAGCACCGAGTCGATGGCCACCCCCGCTTTGCCGACGTCGCCGACGACGCGCGGATGGTCGGAGTCATAGCCGCGGTGCGTCGCCAAGTCAAAAGCGACCGACAGCCCTTTTTGCCCCATCGCCAAGTTGCGCCGATAAAAGGCGTTGCTCTCCTCGGCGGTCGAAAAGCCGGCGTATTGGCGGATCGTCCACGGCCGCACGACGTACATCGTCGGGTACGGCCCGCGCAAGTACGGCGGCAAGCCGGGCATATAATCAAGAAAATCGAGCCCATCGATGTCTTCCTTTGTATAAAGCGGCTTCACCGCAATGTGTTCGTTCGTCTGAAACAACAGCTCATCGATCGACGCTTGCACGCGCCGCTCCACCGCGTCTCTCCACTGTTTCTCATCCACATCGGCCGTTGCGTCGGAAAGCGTCATGTTGGTAAAATCAACGTACTTCGCCATCAAGCGCCACCCCTCTTTCCGTTAGAAACGCCACGATCACATCGTACGCGTTCGAACCGAGATGAATCGATCCGTCCACGCCCGCGTCCGCGTACGTTCTCTCAAGCTCTTCCGGCGGCTTTCCGGCGACATACAGCTTCGCGTTCGGCTTGGCTTGCTTGAACGCCTCAGCCAACGCTGGAACGAACGCCGGGTAATCGTCATCGGCGCCGCACACGATATAATGCGTCCCGTTCGTGTTCCGCACCCATTCGACCGCTTCCGCGACCGAGGCAAAGCCATCGCTCCGCTCAGCCGCCACCCCGCCGGCCGCAAACAGCCCGGCGATGAAATCGGCGCGCGCTTGATGACGGACAAGCGGCCCGATATTGATCAAGTGAACGGAAAGCCTGCTTCCTGTGCGTTCGGCATGCTCCTCGGCTGCCTTCCGCAGCTGCTCAAACGGCTCGGCCAAGCGCCATGCCCGAATCGGCGTGATGGCAACAACCGCGTTCCCATCGACCAACGCCGCCGCGATCTCCCGAGCGGTTGCTCGACGGCAGGCCGCACGAATCGCCGCTTCCATCCACTTCCCGCCCGCGAGCGAGGCGCGAATATCGGCCACCCGCTTTTCATCCAGCGGCAGCGCCACATTCGCTGCGTCTTGCTTCGGTTTTTCGACCGGCGTTTCCTCCAAATTGGCGTACACGTTCGTGCCAACGATTTTTTCCTTCCGCGTCTTGACACGATCCAGCCGCCGCTTGGCGACCGCTTCCACTTCCGTCTGCACGAAGCCGTCTTCGAGCGCCTTCGCCATGCCGCCTTTTTCCTCCACACGCTGGAACAGCTTCCACGCTTCTTCGGCGAGCTTGGCGGTCAACGTTTCCACATAATACGAGCCGCCCGCCGGATCGATGACGTTCGCCACATGCGCCTCTTCGAGCAAAATGAGCTGCGTGTTGCGGGCGATGCGCCGCGAAAACTCATCAGCGAGTCCGAGCGCCTCGTCAAACGGCGACACGTGCACGCCATCGGCGCCGCCGACAACGGCCGCAAACGCTTCCGCCGCCGCTCGGAGCATGTTCACATACGGGTCGTACACCGTTTTCGTAAAGGGCGACGTGCGCACATGCAGCTCGATCCGCCTTGCTGATTCACCGCCGCCAAACGCTTCGATCACTTGCGCAAACAACCGCCGCGCCGCCCGCAGCTTGGCGATTTCCATGAAAAAGTCGGCTCCGACGGCGAGCGACACTTGCATCCTTGTCGCGATGTCATCAACCGTCAAGCCCCGGTCCAACCCGGCGCGGATGTACTCGACGGCTGCCGCCAACGAAAACGCGAGCTCCTGCACGGCGTTCGCCCCGCCGTTATGGTACGGCTCGCCGCGCACCAAAATCGTGCGAACGGCAGGCATCTGTTCCTTCGCCCACTTCGTTGCTTCCGCCATTTCATCATACAGCCGCTCAAGCGAACACGGGAGCGTCCCCTGCTCCGCCCACGCTCCGAGCGGATCCATGCCGATCGCGCCCCGTACGCTCGATAGCGGGACGCCCCGTTCCTCTAAATAAGCGGCCAACAGCGCCAAAAACGAAAGCGACCGCGCCCCGGCGTCCACACGGAGCGAATAGCGGTCCAGCGGCACGCCATCCAACATCGCCGCCACATCATCAACCGACTCGACGGCAAACGGCAGCCGGCCAAGGGCAAGATGGATTTCCGTCTGCCCCCGCTCCAAGTCGTGCTTCACTGCCTCGTTCCAGTCGGACGGGCTCGCTGCCGAAATCTCCTGGCTCACCTTCCACGGCTCGCCCCGATACCCTTCCGGCCGCGCCCCACGCACATAGCGGCCAAAGCCCGGGTACTGCTCAAGCGGGCCGAGCGCCTCCACATCGCGGCGCGTATAGAGCGGTTTGACCGCAATGTTTTCGTACGTCATCGATACAAGCCGCTCGAGCGGCTTGCCTTTCAGCGACTTTTCCGCTTCCCGCTCCCACTCCTCCACCGTCGGAGCCGGAAACGCCGCTTCCTTCATCTTTGCGACATCGCTCATTCCGATCCCCCTTTGCCTTCCAGACATAAGAAACCGCTTTCTTTTCAAGCCGCACCTTTCCCTCTCGAACCCGTCTGCTCAGAACGAAGCGCTGATGACGCTTCGTGTGGGAAAAAACGGTTTCTATGTTTATTGTAGTACATCGGCCGCGTTTGGGCAATGAACAAAAAGGCAAACAACTTGCTGATGCCACCATTTCGCCATGAAATGGAAAACAAAGCGGTCAAAAAAAAACATGAACGATCCCGAAATGGCTCGATGACTTGGCGAAACAACACCATCTCAACGATTCACAAATCCTCCAAGAAGCCCTGAAAAAACATGAAAGGAAGAGGGCGTTGTTGCATGCTCTCTTGGACGATGCTCCCTCGTCCCCCTCCAAATCACCGCTTAGCGAAAATCTCAACTGCCATTTATTCATTGGAAAATGTTTCGCAAATCGATCACGAAATCCTTCAATACATGAACCAAAACGGCGTCATCCCGGTTGTACACTCCATGAAGTTCCAATCTTCCTGTTTTTCCGTAAAAATCCCCACCACTGGGTGAGTGCTGTATACGCTCCTGATCCGTGTGGGTATACTGAAAATGGCCAAAGAAGGCAATAGGAAAGCAGAGGTGCCCCATTTTCGGACATCTCGTATGATCTGGCTGCCTGTTGGCTATACTAGATAAGTTGTGGTTGGCGGAACGACTCTTTGCGGGAGATCATGCAAAAGATGATCACCAACATTCGTCGAGCTGTGGCGATGAGGGCTTTTTTCTTCCCGCATCGGGCCGCCAACGACCAAAATTTTCGGGACAAGGGATGTGTCTTGGATCGAGCTGCTGACCATGCCGCCTCGCATAACGGAGCAAAAATTGCTCATGGAACTTTTCCGCGCAAATACACTTCCACCACTTGATTCGCCGGGTCAACGATCCAATATTCCTTCACCCCGGCCCGCTCGTACGCGATCCGTTTGTCCATCCGGTCGATTTTGGCCGTGGCGGGGGACAAGATCTCGACGACCAAATCCGGAGCCCCGACAATGCGGTTTTTTTGAATTTTGTTTTTGTCGCAGATGACGACAAGATCGGGGCATACCCAGTTTCGGACGTTTTCATCCATCCATCCCTTGCGATGATCTTCGAAAAGATACACATCGATCGGGGCGGCCAACACGCGGCAATCCTTCCCACGAAGATGCATCCCGAATTCAATGGAAAGTTGAAGCGAAACTGATTGATGTTCCGGTGTCGGCGACGGCGCCATGCTAATGATGTTCCCGTCCAAGACCTCGCACCGTTTTCCTTCCGGCCATGTCGCATACTCTTTGTAGGTCATAGGGGCCTGTTCCTTTTCTGGTGAACCCATATCCTCCACCTGCCTCCTAATTTTATATTGATTATACATCATCCATTCCTGTGTCTTGAACGATGTTTATTCCTCTTCCCGAACGAGCGGCAGGCGGACGAATACGGTCATCCCGCGTCCAAGGTCGCTGTCGAACCAAATCGCGCCGTCATGAAGAGAGACGATTTGTTTGACGATGGCAAGCCCCAAGCCGGTGCCGCCTTCTTTGCGGGTGCGGGCGCGGTCGACGCGGAAAAAGCGCTGGCCGAGAAGCGGGAGCTGGTCTTTCGGAATGCCTTTTCCCGTGTCTTGGATGACAAGCTCGCCTTCCGCTTCCGACAAGCGGGAAAGCCGCACCGTCACCGCGCCGCCTTCCGGGGTGTAGCGGATGGCGTTGTCAAGCAAGTTGCGCACGACTTGTTCGAGCCGGTCGGCGTCGCCGTTGACGATGATGTCATAGTCCAACTCGCACGCCAACTCGATCCGCTTTTGCGAGGCGATCGGTTCGTACGTGGCGATGACATCTTCGATCACTTGGGCAAACGCCACCGGCGCGCGCTCGAGCGGCACGCTTTGCCCTTCAAGGCGCGCCAGGTCAAGAAGATCGCGCACCAGCCGCTCCATCCGCTCCGTTTCGCGGTGGATAAGGCGAAGGTACGCCTTTTCTTCTTCCTTCGTTTTCGCGAGGCCAGCAAGGAGTGCTTCGCTGTATCCTTTCATATAGCTGAGCGGCGTGCGCAGCTCATGCGAGACGTTCGCTAAGAACTCGCGTTTCCGCTCGTCTTCTTTAGCAATGGCGTCCGCCATTTGGTTGAACGCCTCCGCCAGGCGGCCGATTTCATCATCGCTCCGCACGGGGATGTCCGCTTCGTAGCGTCCTTCCGCCATGCGTTCTGCCGCTTGTTCCATCGCTTGGAGCGGCTCGGTCATCTGCCGCACCATCCGTCGGCCGACAACCAAAAGCGCGGCGGCGAATATGGCGGCCAACGGCCAAAACGCGGCGGCCGCCCGCTTC
>NZ_LDPD01000023.1:261630-277223 GCF_001026865.1 Geobacillus sp. ZGt-1
TCGGCTAACGGCAAATACAAGTAAATCGCTCCTTCAAGCCGCTTGCCGTCCAAAAGCGGAACGACGACCGCCATCACGCGGCGTCCGAACCGCTTTTCGTATCCCGTTTTGACAACAGGCTTCCCGGCTAACAATGTTTCCCGGTCGCGGCCGCTGACTAACGCGTCATAGTGGACCGGAAACGGAAAGCAGGCGCTCAGTTCGCGCGGGTTGTCGATCAACAAGATCGTGGCCGTTGATTTTTCGTCATACCATTCGATTTGACGGCGATATGCCTCCGTCACCGCCCCGCCGCGATAGTCGCGGGCGAGGCTCGTCCCTTCCGCGATCAACGTTCGCTCAACTTCTTTCATGTACACCGTCCGGTAAAAATAATTCAGAAGGCCAAAGGAAAACGCCAGCGTCGCCACGACCGCGGCGCCGATCGCCAGCCATAGTTTTTGTCCTAACCGAAGCCGTTTCATGTTCATCCCTCAAACTTGTAGCCGATGCCCCATACGGTTTGGATGTGGCGGGCGGCGTCTTTCAGCTTCATGCGCAGCGTTTTCACATGCGTATCGACCGTGCGGGCGTTTCCTGTATAATCATATCCCCACACTTTGACGAGCAAATCGTCGCGGCTGAACACCTGGCCGCGGTGTTTTGCCAAAAACAGCAGCAGCTCAAACTCCTTCAACGTCAGCTTCACCGCCTCGCCGCCAACGGTCACGGTTCGTCCTTTTTCGTCGATGGCAAGGTCGCCAAATTGCAGCCGGCCGTCATTCTCGCGGACGCGCTGCACCCGGCGCAACACCGCCTCAAGGCGGGCGATGAGCTCTCCTGGGCTGAACGGTTTGACGATGTAATCGTCGCCGCCAAGCTTCAATCCTTTCACTTTATCCCATTCTTCGCCAAGCGCGGTCAAAAACAAAATCGGCACNNNNGACTGCTCGCGGATGCGGGCGCAGACGGCGAATCCGTCCTGTTTTGGCATCATGACGTCCAACAGCACGGCATCAACCGGATGTTGCGAAAGCAGCACCAGCGCTTCTTCCCCGTCCCCTGCTTCGAGGCAACGAAAGCCGGCGTTTTCCAAATACATGCCAACGAGCAGGCGCATTTCTTCTTCATCATCGACGATTAAAACGGTTCGTTCGCTCATGTTCGTCCCTCCCGAATGAATAGCTGCAGCGGGCCGTCTCCCGTCTTCCAACGGGCAAGCGGACGCAGCGTCGCCTCATCGACCACGATGATTTCATCGCTGTCATAACTCGCAATATACAAACGGCTTCCTGCCGCTTCCATGGCAAACGGATTGGCGCCGACAGACGCCGAAGCGAGTTTTTTTCCTTCTTTTGAAAACTGATAGATCGTGTTCGAACCGTGGCTTAGCACAAACACGCCGCGGCCTGTTTCGACAAAATCAACCGGCATGATCGGGGCGGCAATCGTCCGCAACAAGCGGCCGTCTTGAAGCGAATAGACGTGAACATTCTTCTCCACCTTGTTTCCGCTTCCGTGTCCGCCGACCCACAGCTCCCCTTGCCGCTCGCGCATCAATCCGCCTAACGCCATCTTCGGCACAGAAAATGAGCGAATGACACGGAGGCGGCTTGCATCAATGACAAAGGCGCGGCCGTCTTGAAAGTCGATGGCATACAGCTCCGTTCCCTGGCGATTGACAAGCAGCGTCATCGGGGAGCGTCCGACCGAAAGGCGGGCGATCTCTTTCCCGTCCCGGCTCACAACGCGCACCGCGTGATGGGTGCTGTCGCCAAAAAACCACGTGCGGCCATCCGGAGATGGAGCAGCGCTCACAATGCCGCTTCCTATTTTCCATTCGCCAAGCAGCTTCCCGGTCGCGAGATCGTACCGATAGACGCCGTCAAGATCCCGCCCGTACAAAAGAAGCGTCCGGCCGTCCGAGCTCAACGCCCCGCCTTGAAACGGTTCGTTGATGTTCCAACGGGCGATCTTGCCGCCATTTTCCGCGTTCAAAAAGGTGACCGTTTCCGCTTTGACATCGAGGCTGATGACGACAGAAAGCGAATCGGCCACCGGGGGAAACGACGGATTGGCGCAGCCGCTTAGCAGAAAGAAGCAACACAACAACATCCATACGCTCGCTCGTTTCATCTCGTTTTTCTCCTTCGCACGTTCGTTTCTGTCCTCATTATACATCACATTTGTGAAAGAAGTTTGAAATCGCGCCACGCAAAAACCCCCACCGCCAACCGATGGCGATGGGGGAATCGTTAATAAATCGGCGTGTTGTCTTTGTTCATGTTTTCCAAAATCGCTTTGACGCGGGCGAGGAAGCGGCCGCAAATGAGGCCGTCCAAGACGCGGTGGTCGAGCGACAAGCATAAGTTGACCATGTCGCGGATGGCGATCATGCCGTTTTTGACGACCGGACGTTTGACGATCGTTTCCACTTGCAAAATGGCCGCTTGCGGGTAGTTGATAATGCCCATCGACTGCACCGAGCCGAACGCGCCGGTGTTGTTGACGGTGAACGTGCCGCCCTGCATGTCTTCCGGGCGCAGTTTGCCGGCGCGCGTTTTTGCCGCCAGTTCAGCGATTTCGCGGGCGATGCCTTTGATCGTTTTTTCATCGGCGTGCTTGATGACGGGCACGAACAAGGCGTCATCCGTCGCGACAGCGATGGATATGTTGATGTCCTTGCGCTGAATGATCTTATCGCCCGCCCACACTGAGTTCAACTGCGGGAATTCTTTCAGCGCTTGGGCGACCGCCTTGACGAAGAAGGCGAAATACGTCAAATTGAAGCCTTCACGCCGCCTGAACTCGTCTTTGATGGCATCGCGGTAGGCGACAAGATCGGTGACGTCGACTTCGACCATCGTCCAAGCGTGCGGCGCTTCGTGTTTGCTGCGGAGCATGTTCGCCGCAATCGCCTTGCGCACCGGGGTGACCGGAATTTCGATGTCGCCCGCTCCGGCTTCGACGTTCGGGGCCGCTGGTTTGATCGGCGCTGCCTGCGGCGCGGTTGGCGCGGCCGCGGCAGACGGTTGAACGGTTGCGGCGGCTGTGGCCGGTTGTTCCGTTCTCGGTTCCGCTTTTGGCGCGGCTTGTTCCGCCGCCGGTGCCGCTCCCGCTTTCGGAATTTGTCCAGACTCAATGAGCTTCAGCAAATCTTTGCGCGTCACCCGCCCGCCAAGGCCGGTGCCTTCGACTTGTTCGAGGTCAATGCCGTGTTCCTGAGCCAAGCGGAGCACGGCCGGCGAATAGCGGCCGTTGTTTGCCCGGCCGGCCTTTTTCGGAGCGGCTGGCTTGGCGTTGTCTTCTGCTTTCGGCGCTTCATCCGCCGGCTTCGCTTCCGAAGCCGGTGCAGCGCCTTCGACTTCGATCGTGCAAATCGGCGCGCCGACTGGGAGCGTCTCCCCTTCTTTGGCGATCAGCTCGCGGATGACGCCGGCAAACGACGACGGAATTTCCGCGCTCACTTTATCGGTAATGACTTCAGCGATCGGGTCGTATTTGTTCACTTTGTCGCCCGGGGAAACGAGCCATTTGCTGATCGTGCCTTCCGTGACGCTTTCCCCGAGCTGAGGCATCGTCAATTGTTCGATGGCCACATCGATACCCTCCTATCTCTGTTGCAATATCTTTGCCGTGACGTCCCCACGCCGTCTAGGGTTGGCTTCGAGGCCGGCGTTTGTGGGGAATCCCTTCATTAGGATGGAATGATTCCCTAACCGAACATCCCATGTTTTCCTGACGCCTCCAAGCTGGAGACGCCTTTTGTTCATCTGTTAAAACGCCGCTAATTCGCGCATTGCTTTTTCGACTTTTTCTGGATTGATCATAAAGAATTTTTCCATCGTCGGCGCATACGGCATGGCCGGAACGTCCGGGCCGGCGAGGCGCATAATCGGCGCGTCGAGATCAAACAAACAATGCTCCGCGATAATGGCGGCGACTTCGCTCATGACGCTGCCTTCTTTATTGTCTTCCGTAATGAGCAGCACTTTTCCTGTTTTGCTCGCCGCCTCGATGATCGCTTCTTTGTCGAGCGGATAGACGGTGCGCAAATCGAGCAGATGGACAGAAATGCCGTCTTGGGCGACGCGCTCGGCCGCCTGCAAGGCAAAATGGACGCACAGCCCGTACGTGATGACCGTGATGTCATCGCCTTCACGCTTGACGTCCGCCTTGCCGATCGGAAGCACGTAGTCGTCCTCCGGCACTTCCCCTTTAATGAGGCGGTAGGCGCGTTTATGCTCGAAAAAGAGCACCGGGTCTTCGTCGCGAATCGCCGCTTTCAGCAGCCCTTTCACATCGTACGGCGTCGACGGCATGACGATTTTTAACCCAGGCTGGTTGGCGAAAATCGCTTCGACTGACTGCGAATGGTACAAAGCGCCGTGAACGCCGCCGCCGTATGGGGCGCGGATGACGATCGGGCAGTTCCAGTCGTTGTTCGAGCGATAGCGGATGCGCGCCGCTTCAGAAATGATTTGGTTGACCGCCGGCATGATAAAATCGGCAAACTGAATTTCGGCAATCGGGCGCAGGCCGTACATCGCCGCGCCGATGCCGACGCCGACGATCGCCGACTCGGAAAGCGGCGTGTCGATGACGCGCTCTTCGCCGAACTGCTCGTACAATCCTTGCGTCGCTTTGAACACTCCGCCTTTCCGGCCGACGTCTTCTCCTAACACAAACACGCGCGGGTCGCGCTCCATCTCTTCACGAATCGCCATCGTAACCGCATCAATATAGGAAATAACAGGCATCGTCGATTCCCCCTTACTCCTCGGCATACACGTAGCGAAGCGCATGCTCCGGCTCGGCGTACGGAGCCTTCTCCGCGTAGTCGGTCGCTTCGTTCACTTCTTTCATGACGCGCGCTTGAATGTCCTCGTCAAGCTGGTCGGTCAAAACGCCGGTTTCTTTCAAATAGTTGGCAAACGACACGATCGGGTCTTTGGCGCGCGCTTCGGCGAGCTCTTCTTCCGTCCGATAGACGCGGTGGTCATCGTCCGACGAGTGCGACGTCAGCCGGTATGTCACGGCCTCGATGAGCGTCGGCCCTTCGCCGCGGCGGGCGCGGTCGGCCGCTTCTTTCACGACTCGGTACACTTCAAGCGGATCGGTGCCGTCGACCGTATAGCCCGGCATGCCATAGCCGATGGCGCGGTCGGACACCTTTTCGCACGCGAGTTGTTTCGAAATGGGCACGGAAATGGCGTACTTGTTGTTTTCGCACATAAAGATGACTGGGAGTTTATGAACGCCGGCGAAGTTCGCCCCTTCATGGAAGTCGCCTTGGTTCGACGACCCTTCGCCGAACGTGACGAAGGCGACAAAATCTTTCTTTTCCATTTTCGCCGCCAGCGCAAAGCCAACCGCATGCGGCACTTGCGTCGTCACGGGCGATGAACCGGTGACGATCCGGTTTTTCTTTTTCCCGAAATGCCCTGGCATTTGCCGGCCGCCGGAGTTCGGGTCTTCCGCCTTGGCAAACGCCGCCAACATCAATTCTCTCGGCGTCATGCCAAACGTCAGGACAACGCCCACATCGCGGTAATACGGCAAGACATAGTCTTTCGTCCGGTCGAGGGCGAATGCCGCGCCGACTTGCGCCGCCTCCTGCCCTTGGCATGAGATGACGAACGGAATTTTCCCCGCGCGGTTTAACAGCCACATCCGTTCATCGAGCTTGCGGGCCAAGAGCATCGTTTCATACATTTCCAACACCGTGTCATCGCTTAATCCAAGCGCCTGATGACGGTTTTGCGCCATCGCAACAACCTCCCTTAGATTCACATAGTCAACCAATGATCACGCGCCGCGCGCATACGGCGAAATCGGTTAAAAATGAATAGCTTTGCCATCGACCGCCAGCGCCGCTTCCGCCATGGCCTCTGACAGCGTCGGATGCGGATGGATCGCATGCGCCACTTCCCACGGAGCCGCATCAAGCACGCGGGCGAGACCGGCTTCGGAAATCAAATCGGTCACGTGCGGCCCGACCATATGGACGCCAAGCAGATCGTCCGTGTTCCGGTCGGCGATGAGTTTCACAAACCCTTCCGCCTCACCGAACACAAGCGCCTTGCCAATGGCTTTAAACGGAAATTTGCCGACCTTGACATCATAGCCTTTCGCTTTCGCCTCTTGTTCGGTTAAGCCGACCGCCGCCGCTTCCGGACGGGTGTAAATGCAGCGGGGCACCATCGTATAGTCAATCGGCGCTGGGTTGTGCCCGGCCAAATGCTCAATGGCGACAATCCCTTCATGGGCGGCGACATGGGCAAGCTGCAGGCCGCCGATGACATCGCCGATCGCGTAAATGTGCGATTCTTTCGTTTGGCCGAACTCGTTCGTTTGAATATACCCCTTCTCCACGACAATCTCGGTGTTTTCCAAGCCGATCCCCTCAATGTTCGCCTGCCGCCCGACGGAAACAAGCATCTTGTCGGCCGTAAACGTTTTCCGCTCGCCTTGATGCTCCGCTTGGATCGTGACGCCGTTTCCTTTCTCGAGCGTTTCCGGCAGCACTTTCGCTCCCGCGACGATGTTGACACCGCGGCGGCGGAGCAGTTTTTCCATTTCTTTTGACACGTCTTCATCTTCTGTCGGCAAAATGCGATCGGCATATTCGAGCACCGTCACGTCAACGCCGAAATCATTAAGCATGGACGCCCATTCCATGCCGATCACACCGCCGCCGACGATCAAGATGGACGAGGGGAGCGTCTCCATTTGCAACGCCTCATCGGACGTCATCACGAATTCGCCGTCCGGCTCGAGCCCCGGCAGCGTGCGCGGGCGCGAACCGGTGGCGATGACGACGAATTTCGGGACGAGCATTTCGTTTTCGCTGCCGTCGTTCATTTCGACCGACACCGTCCCCGGCAGCGGGGAAAAGATCGACGGGCCGAGCAGGCGGCCGGTTCCGGCGTACACATCGATTTTCCCTTTTTTCATCAAATGCTGCACGCCTTTGTGGAGCTGCTCAACAATCGCCGCTTTGCGCGCCTGCACTTTGGCAAAATCAAGGCGCACGCCGTCGGCGATGACGCCAAACGCCTCGCCGTTTTTCGTTTGTGCGTACACTTCGGCACTGCGAAGCAGCGCTTTGGACGGAATGCAGCCAGCGTGCAGGCACGTGCCGCCGAGCTTCCCTTTTTCCACAACGGCCGTTTTCAACCCGAGCTGCGAGGCGCGAATGGCGGCCACATAGCCACCCGTTCCTCCGCCGAGAATGACGACATCGTATTCTTTTGCCATCTTGCCTTCTCCTTTCTGTCCGTTGCCGCATCAGCGCCGGGCTGGAACCGGCGAAACGGCCTTGCCTGGATACACTTTTTCCTCTTCTTCGCCGCGCAGGACGCGAAGCGCGCCTTCAGCGAGCGCCTGCAGTTCGTTTTCGCCCGGATGGACGATGACATCGGCGATCCATTGCACGCGGCGAGTGATCTGTTCGACAAACGATTTGCCATACGCCAGTCCGCCGGTCAAAATGATGGCGTCGACTTTGCCGGAAAGCACGGCGCTTGCCGCACCGATTTCTTTCGCCACTTGGTACGCCATCGCCTCATACACGAGCTTGGCCTTTTCATCGCCGGCTTCGATCATTTTCTCGACTTTCACCGCATCATTCGTGCCAAGATAACCGACAAGGCCGCCGCCGCCGACGAGCATGTTCATGATCTCTTCGCGGTAATATTCACCAGAGAAGCATAAAGCAACCAAATCGCCCGCTGGCACCGTCCCGGCGCGCTCCGGGCTGAACGGGCCTTCGCCGTCAAGGCCGTTGTTGACATCGACGACCCTTCCTTGCTTGTGGGCGCCGACCGTGATGCCGCCGCCCATATGGGCGACGATCAAGTTCAGTTCGTCATACCGTTTCCCAAGCTGCTTGGCGACGCGGCGCGCGACCGCCTTTTGGTTTAAAGCATGGAAAATGCTGCGCCGCTCAATGAGCGGAAATCCGCTGATCCGGGCAATTGGATCGAGTTCGTCGACAACGACCGGATCGACGATAAACGCCGGGATGTTTAAGGCCGAGGCGATCTCATGCGCCAAAATGCCGCCGAGGTTGGACGCGTGCTGGCCGGAATATCCGCGCCGCAAATCTTCAAGCATCGCCTCATTGACGCGATACGTTCCGCCTTCGATCGGACGGAGAAGCCCTCCGCGGCCGCAGACGGCGCTCAACTTGGATAAATTGATTCCTTCTTCATCCAGTGCTTGCAAAATCGTTTGCTTGCGGAACTCATACTGGTCCGCGATCGTTTTATATTGCCGAAGCACGTCCGCCTCATGGCGGATCGTTTTTTCGAGCAATGGCCGTTCGTTTTCAAAGACGCCGATCTTCGTTGAAGTCGAGCCTGGATTGATCGTTAAAATGCGAAACTTCTGCTCTTCCATCGTTGCTGTCCCTCCATCATCCGCCGGCGGGGCGGAAGGCCGCCCCTCGCCACTATTAGCGGGCGCGGCGGCGGCTTAAAATATGATGGCCGTTTTGCAAAAATTGGCTGCGCGCTTTGCGCATCGTTTCAATTCGTTCTTCGGCCATCCGGTCAGCGGCCACATACGTTGGAATGTTGTCACGCTTGGCGATGGCAAACACTTTTTCGATGTTGTCATAAATTTGCTCGATTTTTTTCATCGCCCGTTCACGGTTGTAGCCGTACAGCTCATCGGCGACGTTGATGACGCCGCCGGCGTTGATCACATAATCTGGTGCATAGACGATGCCCATTTCATGGATCATGTCGCCATGGCGCGGCTCTTTCAGCTGGTTGTTCGCCGAGCCGGCGATCACTTTCGCTTTCAGCTGCGGAATCGTTTGGTCGTTGATGATGCCGCCGAGCGCGCATGGAGCAAAAATGTCGCACTCCACGCCGTAAATGTCGTTCGGGTCGACCGCTTTCGCCCCAAATTCCTCGACCGCGCGCGCCACCGCTTCCTTGTTGATGTCGGTAACGATGAGTTTCGCTCCTTCTTCGTGCAAATGGCGGCATAAATGGTAGGCGACATTGCCAACCCCTTGGACGGCGACAACTTTTCCTTCAAGCGAATCGCTGCCAAACGCTTCCTTCGCCGCCGCTTTCATCCCGCGATATACGCCGTAAGCCGTGGCCGGCGACGGGTTGCCGGATGAGCCGAATTCCGGCGAAATCCCGGTGACATAGTCCGTTTCCTGATAGATGATGTCCATATCGGCAACGGTCGTGCCGACGTCTTCCGCCGTGATGTAGCGGCCGTTCAGCCCTTGAATGAACCGGCCGAACGCGCGGAACATCGCCTCGTTTTTATCTTTGCGCGGATCGCCGATGATGACCGTCTTGCCCCCGCCTAAATTAAGGCCGGCGGCCGCGTTTTTGTACGTCATGCCGCGGGCGAGGCGCAGGGCGTCTTCAAGCGCCTCTTCTTCCGAATTGTACATCCACATGCGCGTCCCGCCGAGCGCCGGGCCGAGCGTCGTGTCATGAATGACAATGATCGCCTTCAATCCGGATTCTTTGTCTTGGCAAAACAACACTTGCTCATAATCATATTTTTCCATATATTGAAACAGTTCCATCACTGATGGCCTCCTTCATCTATTTCATTTTGCTGCCGAACAAATAGCAAGCGCCAACGAATACAGTTTGCTTTCCGCCGAGTCGGCGCGCGACGTCAACACGATCGGCGCCTTCGCCCCAGCGATGACTGCGCCGACGCGTGCGTTCGCAAAATAGACGAGCGACTTATACAGCATGTTGCCGGATTCAATGTCCGGCACAAGCAAAATATCAGCCTGTCCAGCCACTTCGCTTTCAATCCGCTTATGCTTCGCCGCCGCCAGCGACACCGCGTTGTCCAACGCAAGCGGTCCGTCAACAAGGCAATGTTCGATTTGCCCCCGCTTTTGCATCATTGCGAGCGCCGCTGCATCAAGTGTTGCCGGCATGGCCGGATTGACCGTCTCCACCGCCGCCAGCGCCGCGACTTTCGGGCGCTCGATGCCGATGGAGCGCGCGATGCTGACGGCGTTGTTGACAATTTGCACCTTTTGCTCCAAATCCGGAGCGATGTTCATCGCCGCGTCGGTGACGATGACAAATCGTTCAAACTCCGGCACCTCAAAAACAGCGACATGGGACAACACCTTCCCAGCGCGCAACCCATACTCCTTGTTCAAGACCGCTTTCAGCAGCGTTGCCGTCGGCACATGCCCTTTCATCAACGCATCCGCCTCGTTCAAATGGACGGCGCGCACGGCAAGCTCTGCGGCTTGCCCGATCGAATTCGCATGAACGACATCGACGTCGGAAAAGCGGGCGCATCCTTTTTCCTTCAACAGCCGTCCGAGCCGCTCCCGATCGCCATAAAGCACAAAGCGTCCGAGACGGTGTTCGAGCGCCATCGCCACCGCTTCAATCACTTCTTCATCTTCCGCCGCCGCCACGGCCACCGTCCGGTCCTGGCATTGTCTTGCTTCTTGCACTAACGATTCAAGCTTCATCATCTGCACCAACCTTTTCTGCAAATCGTGCGGCACAGTCTTTTTATGCAAAAACTGTGCCAACCAAAAATGACTGAAAGCGCTTTAAAACACACTACCTTCGCAAACAGATATGTGCAATATTCTTCACTCCGCGCAAATTATTGCATGATATTTTTGTCAAGCCCGTATTTCTCCAGCTTGTAATATAAATTGCGCACCGAAATGCCAAGCGCCCGGGCCGCCGCTGTTTTATTGCCGCGATGGCGGCGAAGCGCCTGCTCAATCAAGCTCGCTTCGTATCGGCTCACCATTTCCTCAAGCGGCCGAATCTCCTCTTCCGTTTCCACTCGATGAGCCGGCACTGACGAAGGCGAAGCGAGCGGCGGCAAATGCGTCGCATCGATCATCACTTCATGAAATTTCATGAAAATCATCGCCCGCCCGAGCACATTTTCGAGCTCGCGGACATTTCCCGGCCAATCATAGGCAAGAAGCTTCGCCATCGCTTCATCCGTGACACCTTCGACGTTGCGCCCGTAATCTTGGTTCAGTTTCTGGATCAAACGCCGGCAAAGAGCTGGAATGTCTTCCTTGCGGGCACGCAGCGGCGGAATATAAATCGGCATCCGATTGAGCCGATAGTATAAGTCTTCGCGAAAGGCGCCTTCGGCAATCGCTTTTTCAAGGTTGACGTTCGTGGCGGCGATGACGCGGACGTTGATCGGGATCGGCTTCGTCCCGCCGACGCGGACGATCTCCCGCTCCTGCAAGACGCGGAGCAGCTTCGCCTGCGTGCTGGCCGACAGTTCGCCGATTTCGTCAAGGAAAATGCTTCCGTTGTTTGCTTCTTCAAACAGCCCTCGCTTGCCTCCGCGCCGCGCGCCGGAAAACGCTCCTTCCTCATAGCCAAACAGTTCGCTTTCCAATAATGTTTCCGGAATGGCCGCGCAGTTGACGCGGATAAACTTGTTATACTTTCGGTCGCTCGCGTTGTGAATGGCGTGGGCGAACAGCTCCTTGCCCGTCCCTGATTCCCCCCGCAGCAAAATCGTCGCCGGTGTTTTCGCCGCCAGCTTCGCCTGCTCGATGGCAACCTTCATCTCTTCCGACTCGCCGACGATGTCGGCAAACGAATATTTCGCCTCGAGCGTGCGGATGATTTGCCGCGCCCGATTGAGCTCAGTCGTCAGCCGCTGAATTTCTGACACATCATGAATGACGCCGACGCTCCCTTTCAATACGCCATCAACAATAATCGGCGCAACATTGACGATGACATCCCGGTTTTTCGGGCCGACTTTCATGCGCGCTCCGCGCACCGGGCGGCGCGTTTTCAATACTTGCATATGCATGCTTTCCCCTTCGGCGATGTCGGCGGTCGCCGGTTTGCCGATGACNTCTTCCTCTGTCAAACCGGTGAGCCGTGTATACGCCGGGTTGATCAAAATACCGTTCCCATTTTCATCGACGACGGAAATCGCCTCTTCCGACGAATAGATGATCGCTTCGAGCATCATGCGGACTTCTTTTAAGTCGGTGATTTCTTCCGCCAAAGCGACAAGCTCGGTGATGTCCTTGAATACCGCGAGCGCCCCAAACAGTTTGCCATTGTCATCGATGATCGGGATGCGGGTGGTGATCAATTTTTTTCCATTGGCCAGCTCCACTTCTTGATGAAACTCCGTCTGCCTCGTTTCGAGCACGCGCGGCAAGCCGCTTGACGGCAGAACGGTCAAAATATGCTTGCCGATCACTTTGTCTTTATCGACTTCAAGCAGCTCCGCCGCGCTTTGATTCATATCGGTAATGTAACCATATTCATCAACGACAATCATGCCATCGTGGGACGAATGAAAGATGAGCGCGCGCCGAGCCGCTTCGCTTTTCAATTTGGCGATGAGCGCTTCTTTTTCTTCAACGAGCTCGGCCATCATCTGCGCGACTGCACTTGGGACAATATTGGCTCCCTCTGGCGCCAATCGACGGATTTCCTCAAGGACATCCGCCCTGCCCGTCGTTTCAATGATCAAATCAAGCGGCTCGGCCATCCATGGACGCCAGTCGCTCGCAGCAGCGATGCCCCATTTTTGCGCCAGTTGCACCCCCGGAGCTTGTTCATCGACGTCAACAACCGCCACAACGTCAAATCCCGACGCCCCGTGAAGCAGCTTCAAAAGCGACATTCCGCGCGAGTCAGCCCCAATGATCATCACTTTTTTCATGTCCATTCACCACACTTTATAGTATGCCAATTTTTGCAGACACTTTTATCATACTTGATTTGCTCTTTCCTTGACAAACGCCCAATAACCGCTATGATAGTCGATAAGGCTACTCTTTTCGGAAAGGAACGCGATCGCGATGGGGCGAATGATTGCGCTGTTGATTTTAGTCATTCCCGGGCTTGGAGCGGCGCTTGGCATCAAATGGATGCGCGATGCGTTGTTTGGCATCAACGGGCCGCTGTTTTCTGCCTTATGGCTGCAATTTCTCGCCGGGCTCGCGCTGTTTGCCGCTGGGCTGGCGTTTCTCGGCGGTTTTTTGCTGCACCGCGACCGGAAACGCAACAAAGTGCAGGCGCGTTTTCAACGAAAACGAAAAACGCCTTGACCCGGAACGTTGATGCCTATTACACTGGGAAAACATCCATTTCAAGGCAAACAAAAAATGCCTTAACGTCTCTCGTTAAGGCGTTTTCTCTTTCCATTGCTTCGCTTGGCGCGGGTAGTCGGTGAAGACGGCGTCAACGCCATAAGCAAACATCGTTTTCATCACATTTCGCTTATTTACCGTAAACGGGCGGACCGCCACCCCGCGCCGCCGCGCTTCGGCGGCAAATTCCGCCGTCACCGTCCGATAGTGCGGATGCACCCCGTCGGCGTTCATGGCACGCACATACGTCCATGGGGCATACAGCGGCTCAATGTACAAGAGCGCCGTCTCGATTTCCGGTGCAAGCGTTCGGCAAAGGCGCATGCTATGATGATTGAACGATGACAAAATCGTCCGCTTCTCAAGCCCATAGCGGCGCACGAGGGAGATCGTTTTTTGCTCAAGCGTTTCGTAGGCGATGAGGCTATTTTTCAGCTCGATGTTGACCGCCATCCGTGTTGATGACAGCCAAGCAAGCACTTCCTCAAGATGCGGAATCGGACAATGGCCGTGTTTGCCGTCCCACATGGCCGCCGCGTTCAATCGGCGCAGTTCGCGGTACGTGATGTCTTTCACCCAGCCGCTGCCGTCCGTCGTCCGGTCGACCGTTTCGTCATGAATGACGACCACTTCGCCGTCTTTTGTGAGCTGCACATCCAATTCAATGCCGTCCGCTCCCGCTTTTTCCGCCTCGATAAACGCCGCCATCGTATTTTCCGGGTGCGTCCCCGCCGCCCCGCGGTGGGCAAAAATCAATGTCATTCTGCCTTCTTCCTTTCGCATTTATTCGCCGTTCAGCCAACGAGCTGGCCGAAACCGGCGGTCGTTCGTTATACTAAAAATAATACTATGAACAAACGAGGTGGAGATGATGCAGCCGTTGAAAATTTCGCTGGAAACAGCGCAAAAGCTGGCCAAAGCGCTCGGCGTGCCGATCGAGCAGATCATGCATATGCCGCCGCACATTTTGGTGAACAAGCTGCTGGAATTGGAGAAAAAAGAAAAAGAAAACGACCCATCTTAACCGTCTGGCCCTTGGCGGTAAAGCCGCCTCTGTGCACCACACCGGCGCAAGCCACGTTCCCCCTTTTTTCGTTCCAGCAAGCCGCCAAACGGCAAAAAAGACGCCCCCGATTGCGGAGCGTCTTGCCGCTTTGGCTATCATTCGTTTTCCGTTACGATGCTTTATGCTCAAGCCGGAGCTTATCGGCCACCATGGCGATGAATTCCGAGTTTGTCGGCTTTGCCTTCGAGACGCTCACCGTATAGCCGAACAGCGAGGAAATCGATTCGAGGTTGCCGCGGCTCCAAGCGACTTCGATCGCATGGCGGATCGCCCGTTCAACCCGGCTTGCCGTTGTGTTGTATTTTTTGGCGATGTCCGGGTACAGCACTTTCGTGATCGAGCCGAGCAGCTCGATGTCGTGATAGACCATGGCGATGGCCTCGCGCAAATACAAATAGCCTTTAATGTGGGCTGGAACGCCGATTTCATGGATGATGCTCGTAATGCTCGCGTCCAAGTTTTTCGGCTTGTTGTCGCGCACTTGGGGCGCCGGGGCTGCTTTCCTCACAACCGGCGTCGTTTTGCCGTAAACTTGCCGAATATGGTGGACTAAGTTTTCCATGTCAAACGGCTTTAAAATGAAATATGAAGCCCCGAGTTCAACCGCCTTTTTCGTCACGTCTTCCTGGCCGAACGCCGTCAGCATAATGACATTGGGCTGATGTTCGAAGCCGGCGCGGATTCTCTCCAAAACAGCCAGTCCGTCCAAATGCGGCATAATGATGTCCAACAGCAAAATATCCGGCCGCTTTTCCTCAAGCATCTGCAGGCAGTCCTGACCGTTGTACGCCGTGCCGATCACTTCCATGTCCGGCTGGCTCGAAATATATTCATCAAGCAATGACACCAATTCGCGATTATCGTCGGCAATGCACACTTTAATGCTCAACTTGATCGTCCTCCCCCACATTTTCTTCCTATGTAACTTTCCGTTAACGTACATTCGACAGCAGCAGCAAAAAATCCTTTTCTTTTTCACAAATTAACGCAAAATAAAAATTATAGCAAAAGATGAGCTCTTTAGACAATATTCGTTTTTTTAACCATGTATTTGTCGAAAAATCTTTACATGTTCCATTTTAACGGATGTTTCACCAAATATCTATGCCCAATCGGCAAAATATTTGCCGTCTTTTTTGAAAAATTTTTGGGCTGCAAAAAAGCGAGCTGCCTCGCGGTCAGCTCGCCTTTTTTTGACGGCCATATAGATCGATTCCTGCTTCTTGCAGCATCCACTCAATATGGACGCCGTATCCCGATGTCGGATCGTTGACAAACACATGCGTCACCGCACCGACAAGTTTGCCGTCTTGAATGATCGGGCTGCCGCTCATGCCTTGAACGATGCCGCCCGTTTTCTTGAGCAGGCGCGGATCGGTGACGCGGATGACGAGTCCTTTTGTGGCTGGAAACTTTTGTGGAACGTTG
>NZ_LDPD01000023.1:277346-302221 GCF_001026865.1 Geobacillus sp. ZGt-1
GAAACTTTTGTGGAACGTTGCTGACAATTTCAACATCAAATTGCTCCACCTTGTCGTTTTCGACCACTGTCAATATTTTTGCCGGTCCTTCTTTCACCTGGCTGGCCAAAGCGATCGGAATCGGTTTCGTGAATGGGCTGTCCGGCAGTGGTTTGATCAGCTTGCCGAAAATGCCAAACGGGCTGTTGGTGGTGATCGTGCCGATCACTTCTTCGCCGTCGGAAAAGCGGGCTAATTTTTCACCTGGATTGCCGCTCGTCCCTTTTTCGATCGATGTGACGGTCGAGCGCATAATTTGCCCGTTTTGCACGACAATCGGCTTTTTCGTATCCATGTCAGAGATGACATGGCCAAGTGCGCCATATGTTTTTGATTTGGGGTCGTAAAATGTCATCGTCCCGATGCCGGCGGCCGAATCGCGAATGTACAGGCCGATGCGGTACACATCGTCATGCTTGTCTCTCAGCGGAACGAGCTTCACCGTCATGGAGTGCTGATCGCGCAGAATTTTTAGATGAAGCGGTTTTCCCGTTTTGCCGGCCTCCTCGATGAAAGGGGAAAGGTCGCTCATGTTTTCGATTTTTTGGCCGTTAATGCCGATAATGATGTCGCCGACTTGAATGCCGGCTGCCTCTCCCGGCGATTTTTTCCCGTTTTCGGTTTCGACAAGGTGGTAACCGACGACAAGAACGCCGACGGTATTGAGCTTGACGCCGATCGATTGTCCGCCGGGAATGACTTTGAGCGTCGGCAGCACGTTGACATCCACTTGCTTGATCGGCATTCCGGCAACCTGCAACATCATCGTTTCATGTCCGCGGCGTTTCGCCTTTACAGACAGAGAACCGTTTTTTCGCTCAATATTGAGCGTTTCGGGAGCGTTTCGGTCATTGACGGCCGCTTGCACGGGAAGGGAAGCGGCAGGAAATTCAACCGCATCGCCTTCAAACAGGACAAGCTGCTTCGGAATTTGCCAATATTCCTTCATCGGTTTGGAAAAGGCGATGGCCGTCAATATACCAAGGAGAAGCACTCCTGCGATTTTTCGCGCCGTTTCTTTATTCAATGTCGTCCACTCTCCTCGCTCCCGCCTACACCATGCAAAAACGGTTACAGTTTTAATTTTGCCTGAACCGGGGAAAATATAATCGCCCTGTCGATAAAAAAGCTGCCCGGAATTGGATGGACTTGCATCCGGACAGCCGCGCGGCTTTTTGCTTATCTTTATGAAACACCGTAGTTCTCTTAAGGAAAGCGGGCGCCAAGGCAGAACAGGCAGGCGGAATCGGCCCGCTTTGAGAGGGATGCGCCTCCCCTCGACGAACAGGGGAAACAGGAATCAATGTTTCATTTTCGCCGCCAGTTCCAACAGCTCTTTGGCATGCCGTTTCGTCAATTCCGTCATCTCGACGCCGGAAATCATCCGCCCGATTTCTTTCACTTTCTCCTCCTCATTGAGCTTCCTCACGACTGTTTTCGTCCGTTCCCCATCCGTCTCTTTGGCGATCAACAAGTGCGTGTCCGCCATCGCAGCGACTTGCGGCAGATGGGAAATGCAAAGCACTTGCGACTGGCTGGCGATGCGGTAAATTTTTTCCGCCATTGCCTGGGCGACGCGTCCGCTGACACCGGTGTCGACCTCATCAAAAACAATCGACGTCACTCCTTGATGTTTGGAAAAAATCGTTTTCAACGCCAGCATAATGCGCGACAGCTCGCCGCCGGAAGCGACTTTGACGAGCGGTTTTAACGGCTCGCCGACGTTCGTCGAAATGTAAAACTCGACGACATCGATGCCATCTTCTTGGAACCTAACCGGCACGCCGTCGACCAAGGGGGCGTCAAGCGATCCTTCGCGCTTGGCAAATACGATGTCAAATTTCGTTTTGTCCATGTACAAGTCTTTCAGTTCTTGATGAATGCGCTCAATCAGGCGCCGGGCATATGTTTGCCGAACAGCGGTGACGTTTTTCGCCTCCGTGAGCAACTCGTCCGTCACCAGAGCGAGCTGCTGCTTAAGCTCATGCACATGCGTTTCGCGATTTTCGATTGTCTCGATTTCCTCGGCGATCGTCTCGGCATAGTGCAAAATATCGGCGATCGTCGCCCCGTATTTTCGTTTGAGCTGCCCGATTTCCGCGAGACGGCTTTCAATGGCATCGAGCCGCTCTGGGTCGTATTCCATCTCCTCAATTTGATCGCGCAGCTTGTACATGACTTCCTCGAGCAAATAGTAGCAGTTCGCCGTCGTTTCATGCGCATCTTTGAGCGCTGCATCCATGCCTGCGACGTCATCGAGATGGCGCATCGCCTCCCCGATGGAATCAAGCCCGCGTCCCTCTCCGGAGAGGGCCTCATAGCTTTTCTGCAGCGCGGTATAAATTTTTTGAAAATTGACGATGCGAACTTTTTCCTCCATCAGCCGCTCGTCCTCGCCCGGCTCGAGCGCCGCCTGCTCGATTTCACGCAGCTGAAACGTCAGCAAATCAAGCCGGTGCGCCATTTGCTGTTCATTTTCGCTCAGCTTTTTCAATTTGTTTCCGAGCTCCTCATACCGCTCGTAGACGGCGCGGTAGCGAGCAAGCGCCTCTGCCGCCTCTAGGCCGCCGAACTCGTCTAAAAGCGGCAGATGGCGGGACGGATCCATCAGTTCTTGATGTTCATGCTGGCCGTGAATATCAACAAGCGTCGCCCCGATGTCGCGCAGCACCGCCGTCGTGACGAGCTTGCCGTTAATGCGGCAGACGCTTTTGCCGTTGGCGAAAATATCGCGGCGCAACACGATCATGCCGTCGCTGGCGTCGATGCCAACGTCTGCGCATTTTTGCCAGCATGGATGGCGGTCATCATCAAGCAAAAACAGCCCTTCGATTTCCGCCTTTTCCGCCCCAAAGCGGACAAATTCAGCGGAGCCGCGTCCGCCGATCAACAAATGAATCGCGTCGATGATGATCGATTTGCCGGCTCCCGTTTCGCCGGTTAACACCGTCAGCCCTTTGTCGAACGACAACGAGAGCGACTCGATAATGGCGAAATTTTTAATCGACAGCTCGGCGAGCATTTCACCACTCCTTGCCTGTCCGATTGATTCCACTTTTGATTATAGCACGTATGTTCGGATTTGCAAACGAGGACCGCCCTGTCGTTCCGTCCTTGAACGTGGAACGGGAGCTGGGCCGGTCCTCGCCTAGAGCATGGACAACAGCTGGTCGGACACTTTTTCCGCATCTTTCGGAGTACGGCAGATGATCAGGCACGTATCGTCGCCGCAAATCGTACCGACGATTTCGTTCCAATCCAAATTGTCGAGCAAGACGCCGACGGCATGGGCGTTGCCCGGCAGCGTCCGCAACACAAGCAAGTTGCCCGTTCCGTCAAGCTTCACAAACACATCAACAAGCGCCCGCTTCAGCTTTTGCAACGGATTGAAGCGCTGGTCGGACGGAAGGCTGTACTTGTAGCGGCCGTTGGCCATCGGCACTTTGACGAGCTGCATTTCTTTAATGTCGCGCGAGACGGTCGCCTGGGTGACGTTAAAGCCAGCTTCTCTCAGCCGGTCGACAAGCTCGTCTTGCGTTTCAATGTCATGGTTCATAATGATTTCGCGAATTTTAATATGCCTTTGCCCTTTGTTCACATTGCGCCACCTCCCCGCTTTTCAAAGTGCAGAGCAGATTGTCCGTCCCGCCGACGCTATTTGCCGCTTGGCTCCACGCTCCCCGCCCGCAATCGGGCATGCGCCTCGCTCACCACGTCGGCGACGGATGCTG
The DNA here is from genome assembly GCF_001026865.1 of Geobacillus sp. ZGt-1. Lineage (NCBI taxonomy): Bacteria > Bacillati > Bacillota > Bacilli > Caryophanales > Anoxybacillaceae > Geobacillus > Geobacillus sp. ZGt-1. The sequence continues at coordinate 281,117 of NZ_LDPD01000023.1, forward strand.
GCAGTCGGTTTTCTCCCTCCCGGTTTCCTCCAGGATAGGCAGCATGAAGCAAAAATTCAATATTGCCGTCGCCGCCGGTAATCGGTGAATACGTTAAATGAAGAACATCGAACCCTTCCGCGCAGGCGAATTGAATGATCGATTCGAGCACTTCCTCGTGAATGTTCGGGTCGCGAACAATCCCCTTTTTGCCGACCTTTTCCCTGCCGGCTTCAAACTGCGGCTTGACGAGCGCAATCACATCGCCGCCCGGCACCATGACCGTCTTGACGACCGGCAAAATGAGCCGCAGCGAAATAAACGAGACATCGATGACAGCTACTTCCGGCAGCCCTTTCGTAAACTGATCCGGCGTCACGTAGCGGAAGTTCGTCCGCTCCATCACAACGACGCGCTCGTCTTGACGCAGCTTCCAAGCAAGCTGGTTGTAGCCGACATCGACGGCATACGTCAGCTTCGCCCCATGCTGCAAGGCGCAGTCGGTGAAACCGCCGGTCGACGCGCCGATGTCAAGAACAATTTTATTTTCCACGCGAATATGAAACTCGCGCAACGCTTTTTCCAGTTTCAACCCACCGCGGCTGACGTACGGAAGCGGGTTGCCTTTCACCTCAAGCGGAATGTCAACCGGCACTTTTTCCCCGGGCTTATCGAGTCGAACGTCGTTTGAATAGACAAGCCCGGCCATGATCGCTCGCTTCGCCTTTTCCCGCGTTTCCGCCAGCCCTCGTTCGACAAGCAGCACATCGAGCCGTTCTTTTTTTCCTTTCATGTCTCAAGCCCTTTTCTGTTTTCTTGGCACCATCGTTTTGATGCGGTCGATGATATGGGTCGACGTCAGCCCGATTTCATTGAGCAGCTCGCTGACGCTTCCATGTTCGATAAAGCGGTCCGGGATGCCCATCCGTTCGATGACCGCTCCGTGATAACCATGATCATGAGCAAACTCCAACACAGCACTGCCAAAGCCGCCTTGCAGCACCGCCTCTTCGACCGTTAAGATCGGCAGGCGGCTCTCAAGCAGTTCGTGAAGCATCGCCACGTCCATCGGCTTCAAAAAGCGAGCGTTGACGACTTTCACCGATATGCCGTCTTTCGCCAGCTCGTCGGCCGCCTTAAGCGCCATCGAAATCGTCGTGCCAAACGTCAAAATCGCCGCATCGCAGCCGTCGCGCAACACTTCCCACGTGCCGATTGGGATTTCTTTCAGCTCCTCATCAAGCGGTACGCCAAGCCCGTTGCCGCGCGGGAAACGCATGGCGATTGGCCCGTCGTCGTAGCGGATGGCGGTGTACACCATGTGCTGTCCTTCGTTTTCGTCTTTTGGCATCATCAACACCAAATTCGGCACATGGCGCAAAAAGGCGATGTCAAACACCCCTTGGTGCGTTTCGCCGTCCGCCCCGACCAACCCAGCACGGTCAATGGCGAAAAAGACATTTAAGTTTTGCCGGCATACATCATGGACGACTTGGTCATAGGCGCGCTGCAAAAATGTCGAATAAATGGCCAAAAACGGTTTCATCCCTTGCGTCGCCAATCCAGCCGCGAGCGTTGTCGCGTGCTGCTCGGCGATGCCAACATCAAACATCCGATCGGGAAACTCGCTTGCGAACCCTTCCAGCTTCGAGCCGACCGGCATCGCCGGCGTAATCGCGACGATGCGCGGGTCGGTGCGAGCGAGCCGGCGCACGGTTTCGCTGACAAGCGCGCTCCATGACGGACCGGCCTCTTTCGTTTTGACAAAAGCGCCGGTTTCGATTTTGTACGGCCCTGTGCCGTGCCATGTGCCGACTTTGTCGTTTTCCGCCGGACTGTATCCTTTCCCTTTCTTCGTGATGACATGCACAAGCACGGGGCCTTTCATCTTCTTCGCATAGCGCAAGTTCTCAAGCAAATCCTCAAAATCGTGGCCGTCGACCGGGCCTAAATACGTAAACCCGAGCTCTTCGAAAAACACGCCGGAGACAAGCAAATATTTCAAGCTGTCTTTCAGCCGCTCGGCGGTCGCCGCCAGCTTGCCGCCGACCGCTGGGATGCGCTTGAGCAGCAGCTCCAGTTCATCTTTCACCCACTGGTATTTGCCGGCGGTGCGCAACCGACCGAGGATGTTGTGCAACGCGCCGACGTTCGGAGCGATCGACATTTCATTGTCATTTAAGATGACAATCATATCCGTTTTCTCATGCCCGATATGGTTGAGCGCCTCAAGCGCCATGCCGCCGGTGAGCGCCCCGTCGCCGATGATCGGCACGATGTATTCATCCGTCCCTTTCAAATCACGGGCGATCGCCATTCCCATCGCCGCCGACAGCGACGTCGAGCTATGGCCCGTTTCCCACACGTCATGCTCGCTTTCGCTCCGTTTCGGGAACCCGGACAGCCCCTTGTATTGGCGGAGCGTGTCAAACGCGGCGGCGCGTCCGGTCAAAATTTTATGCACGTATGACTGGTGTCCGACATCCCAAATGAGCTTGTCTTTTGGGCTGTCGAATTCGCGGTGGAGGGCGATCGTCAGCTCGACGACCCCTAAGTTCGGGCCGATATGTCCGCCTGTTTTCGACAACTTCTCAATTAAAAACCGCCGAATCTCGGCGCTTAACCGTTTCAGCTCAGGAATGGACATGTTTTTGACAACGCGCGGATGGTCAATTTTTGTCAAGTCCAACAAAGATCACTCGCTTTCATTCTGTCGTTCTCCGAGCCGTTTCTCCTCGTACAGGTAGTATTATTATACATGATCCGGCGCGAAAAATCGACTTTTCCCGCCAACGCAGCCCGTCACCACTAGGACGCGTTTTGTGGTGTATCTATAGAACTTGCGGCGGCCGCCCGGCGGAAAACAACCAAAAAAACAAGGCCGCCTCCGCCCCGCAGGAAAGCGAACAACGGGAACAAGAGGCGGCCGCCCCGCATCAGTGGTCGCGGACCGCGACAAGCTCGCAAATGTAGGCCAGCACCGCGTCATCGATTTTGGCTTGCTGCAAATGGCGCTTCGCGGCGTCAATGTGAAACGCCAGTTTCTCTTTAGCACCGCCTAGCGAAAGAAGCACCGGATATGTCGCCTTCTTGTTGTCGCGGTCGCTGCCGACTCGCTTGCCGATTTTTTCTTCCATTCCTTCAATGTCCAAAATATCGTCGCGAATTTGAAAGGCGAGGCCTAAATGTGCGGCGAACTCGTTGAGTTCGCGCGTCTGCCGACCATCGGCGCCGCCAAGCAGGGCGCCGGCGTGCACGCTGTATTGCAGCATTTTCCCCGTCTTATGGCGGTGGATGTATTCCAGTTCCGCAAGCGCCAGCGTTTTTCCTTCCGCCTCCATATCAGCCGCCTGTCCAGCGACCATGCCTTCCGGGCCGGCCGCCTTCGCGAGCTGCTCGATGAGCTGCAGCCGGACGGAAGGCGGAACGCGGTCGTCATCAACCTCGGCGATCAATTGAAACGCATACGTAAGCAAGGCGTCCCCGGCCAAAATGGCCATCGCCTCGCCGAACACTTTATGGTTCGTCGGTTTGCCGCGCCGCAAATCATCGTTGTCCATGCTTGGCAAATCATCATGAATGAGCGAGTACGTATGGATCATTTCAATGGCGCAAGCGACTGGCAGACCGATCGCCGGGTCTTTGCCAAGCGCTTGGATGGTCGCCAGCAACAAAAGCGGGCGGATTCGTTTGCCGCCGGCCTCAAGCGAGTAGGCCATCGCCTTTTTCAGCGTCTCCGGCCCACGAAGCCGCGCCATATAGGAGGAAAGCGCCGCCTCGACGGCCCGTTTTTGTTCGTTGAGAAACTGTTCAACCGAAAGCTGCGCCACCCGTCACTCCTCCTCCGGCGAAAAAGGGACAAGCTCGCCGTCTTCGCGCAGCATGTACTCCAACTGTTTCTCCACATGCTGCAATTTATCATGGCAAAGCTTGGACAGTTTCATGCCTTCTTGAAAAAAGGCGATCGCCTCCTCAAGCGGCACGTTCCCTTCCTCGAGCTTTTCGACGATTTCCTCCAGTTTTTTCATCGCTTCTTCAAACGTCATCTCTTTTTCTTCGCTCATACGTGTTTTTCCTCCACTCCCGTCACTTGACAATCGACTCGTCCGTCTTGAACTTGAATGGAAAGATGCTCGCCGATTCGAAGCTGGTTCGTTCGTTTCACGAGCTCGCCCTGCTCATTGTACACCAAGCTGTAGCCGCGCTCCATGATGCGAAGCGGACTGAGCGCCTCAAGCCGGGCGAGGTTGGAGCGAAAGCGGAACCGATGGCGCTCCACCGCGGTGCGCATCGCTTTTTCCAGCGCATTGGCGGCCGCCTTTTGCCGTTCTTTCATCCGCTCAAGCTCTGCAGCTGGATGGTGCCGCCATAGTCTCATGTCAAGCTCATGCAGCCGCTGACGATGTTTGTCGACGAGCCGTTCGCGTTGGCGGCTAAGCCTCTCAAGCAACGCATCAAGCTGCTGTTCTTTTTGTTCATAGAGCCGCTTGGGATAGCGGAATGCGTAGGATCCTTGCAGCCGGCGAAGCTGCTCTTTATCAGCGGCAAGCCGCTCTTTCATGGCGCGGATGAGCCGCCATTTCCGCTCGGCGAGCCGCTCAGCGAGCTCCCCAACATGCGGCGCCGCCATCTCAGCTGCTGCCGTCGGCGTCGGCGCCCGCAAATCGGCGACAAAGTCGGCGATCGTAAAATCTGTTTCATGGCCGACAGCGGAAATAATCGGTATTTTTGAGGCGAAGATGGCGCGGGCGACGATTTCTTCATTGAACGCCCACAATTCTTCGATCGAGCCGCCGCCGCGGCCGACAATCAGCACATCAACCTCGCCGAACGCATTCGCCCGCTCGATGGCGCGCACGATGGAGGGCGCCGCCCCGTCCCCTTGAACGAGCGCTGGAAACAAAATGACTTTAGCGAGGGGATAGCGGCGGCGAATCGTCGTCATAATATCGCGCACCGCCGCTCCAGTCGGCGATGTAACGACGCCGATGCAGCGAGGGAAAGCTGGAAGCGGCTTTTTATGGACCGGCGAAAACAACCCTTCCGCCTCGAGCCGCTGCTTCAGCTGTTCGTAGGCTAAATAGAGGCTTCCGACACCTTCCGGCTGCATTTCTTTGACATAAAGCTGATAGTTGCCGTTCGGTTCATAGACGGAAATTTCCCCGCGCGCGAGCACGTTCATCCCATCTTCAGGGCGGAACGGCAAATGCTGGTTGTAGCCGGCGAACATGACGGCGGCAATGCGTCCTTGGCTGTCTTTCAACGTAAAATACATATGGCCGCGCGAATGCTGCTTAAAATTCGAAATCTCGCCCTTCACCCATAGATCGCGCAAATGCGGGTCGACATCGAACTTGCGTTTGATGTACTTCGTCAACGCCCCGACCGTCACATATTTCACTTCCACTGATCCTGCCCTCACTTTGCGGCCAGCTGCCGTGCCGCTTCAATCGTGTTGTGCAAGAGCATTGTAATCGTCATCGGCCCGACTCCACCCGGCACCGGCGTAATATAGCCAGCCACTTCTTTCACAGCGTCAAAATCGACATCGCCGCACAATTTGCCGTTCTCAAGCCGGTTGACGCCGACGTCGATGACGACCGCCCCGGGCTTGATGTGTTCCGGGCCGATGAGGCGCGCCTTGCCGACAGCGACGATCAAAATGTCCGCCTGCCGAGTGATGGCGGCCAAATCCGGCGTTTTCGAGTGAGTGTAGGTGACGGTGGCATGTTCGCGCAAAAACAGCTGGCCAACCGGTTTGCCGACGATGTTGCTTCGGCCGACGACGACGACGTGCTTGCCGGCGATGTCAATGCCGGCCGATTGCACCATCACTAAAATGCCATGCGGAGTGCAAGGGAGAAACGCCCGTTGGCCGATCATCATTTTTCCGACATTGATCGGGTGAAACCCATCGACATCTTTTTCCGGTGCGATCGTTTCAATGACCGACCATTCGCAAATGTGATCCGGCAGCGGCAGCTGCACTAAAATGCCGTGCACCGCCGGATCGACGTTTAACTCGCGGATTTTCGCAAGCAGCGTCTCTTCGTCGATCGCCGCCGGAAACGTGTAAAGGAACGAGCGAATGCCGACCTCGGCGCACGCTTTTTGTTTTCCTTTTACATACGAATGCGATGCCGGATCGTCGCCGACTAGAATGACGGCCAGCCCCGGCTCAACGCCGTCCGCTTTCAACTGTGCGGCTTCATCCGCCAATGCGGTGCGAATCGTCCTCGCCATCTCCGTTCCGCTAATGATTTGTGCTGTCATCGTGTTTCGTTCCCCTCTCCTCGTTCATCGTTCGATATCTGCCCGCGATGCAGCCGGTTTTATTTTTGCAGCGCCGCCTTCACTTTCGAAAGCACGCCGTTGACAAAACTTCCGGATTTCCAATCGCCGAATTTTTTCGCCAGCTCGACCGCCTCATCGAGGCTGACGCTTACCGGCACATCATCGGCGTATTTCATCTCGTACGTCGCCATGCGCAAAATGGCGCGGTCAACGTTGGCGACGCGTTCAAGCGTCCATTTTTCCAAATTGGCGCGCAACAGCTCGTCAATCTCCTCCTGGTGCTCGACGACGCCAAAGACGAGCTGGCGCAAAAACGGGTCGATGTCGCCGCCGCCCGTGACATTGTGGAGCGCCTCGTCTGGTGGAATGCGTCCGACATCGATTTGAAACAGCGCCTGCAACGCCTTTTCCCGTGCTTCATGCCGCTTCATGGCGGTCCCCCTTTCCAAAAAAACGAACATTCACAATGAAATCATATCATATTTTTCGGAAAAAGCCAGCCTTTTCCCACAAATCATTCGCGCTGCCGTTGGTTGCGCCATAACGGCCTCGTTCATTACAATAACAAACTTTGGCCAAAAAAACAAAAAGGCAGCCGCCGAAAAAGCAACTGCCTTGCGAGATCACTGTTCGACCACGCCTTGTTCCTGCTTGCCGCCCTCAAACTGGATGCCGACGATATGAACGTTCACTTCGCTCGCCTCGAGGCCGGTCATGTTCCAAAGCGCCTGGCGCACATTTTCCTGCACCTTTTTCGCCACGTTCGGAATCGATGCGCCAAACTGGACGAGGCAATAAAGATCGATGACGACGCCGTCGTCGCGCAAATCAACCTTGACGCCTTTGCCATGGTGTTTCTTTCCAAACCGCTCGGCGACGCCGGCGGCAAAATTGCCGCGCATTTGCGCGATGCCGTCGACTTCTGACGCCGCGATGCCAGCGATCACCTCAATCACTTCCGGTGCAATTTCCACCTTGCCGAGCGCCGGGTACACTTGCTCTGTTTCAAAGACATGCTCAGACATAAGGCACCTCCTATTCCGCCTTCATAATATCATATAACTCCAAAAACTTCGTATTAAACTCACCGCTTTGAAAATTCTCATGCTCCATTAATTTTATGTGGAACGGAATCGTTGTATGAATGCCTTCGATGATAAACTCCGAAAGCGCCCGTCTCATGCGGGCGATCGCTTCCGCACGCGTCGGCGCATGAACGATCAATTTGGCGATCATCGAATCATAATACGGCGGGATCGTATAGCCTGGATAGACGGCGGAATCGACGCGCACGCCCGGGCCGCCCGGCGGCAGGTACATGGCGATTTTCCCCGGCGACGGCATAAAGTTTTTCGCTGGATTTTCGGCGTTGATCCGGCACTCGATCGCCCAGCCGTTAAACGTGACGTCCTCTTGGGTGATCGACAGCTTTTCACCGGCGGCGATGCGGATTTGCTCCTTGACCAAATCGACACCGGTGATCAGTTCAGTGACCGGATGCTCGACTTGAATGCGCGTATTCATCTCCATGAAGTAAAATTGTTTGTTCCGGTGGTCATAAATAAATTCAACCGTACCGGCGCCGGTGTAGTTGACCGCTTTCGCCGCCTTGACCGCCGCCTCGCCCATCTTCCGGCGCATCTCGTCGTCAAGCGCCGGCGACGGCGCTTCCTCGACCAGTTTTTGCAGCCGGCGCTGGATCGAGCAGTCGCGCTCACCGAGATGAATCGTATTGCCGTACGAATCAGCGAGCACTTGAATTTCGACATGGCGGAAATCTTCGATATATTTTTCAATATAGACGCCTGGGTTGCCAAACGCCGTCGCCGCTTCCTGCTGGGTGATGTTGATGCCTTTGACGAGCTCGCCTTCGTCGCGGGCGACGCGGATTCCTTTCCCGCCGCCGCCGGCCGTCGCTTTAATGATGACCGGATAGCCGATCTCTTCGGCAATCGCCCGCGCCTCATCAAGGCTTTCGATAACCCCGCGCGACCCAGGCACGATCGGCACCCCCGCCTCGCGCATCGTCTCGCGAGCGATGTCTTTAATGCCCATTTTTGCAATCGCTTCCGGACTTGGGCCGATAAATGTCACGTTGCATTCACGGCACAGCTCGGCGAACGCTTCATTTTCCGCCAAAAACCCGTAACCGGGGTGGATGGCGTCACAGCCAGTCAGCGTGGCGACGCTCATAATGTTTGTGAAATTTAAATAGCTGTCTTTCGAAGCGGTCGGCCCGATGCAGTACGCCTCATCAGCCAGCTGCACGTGCAAGGCGTCGCGGTCGGCTTGCGAAAAGACAGCGACCGTCTCAATCCCAAGCTCGCGGCAGGCGCGGATGATGCGGACGGCGATTTCCCCGCGGTTCGCCACCAACACTTTTTTGATCATCGTCCGTTCTCTCCCTTATTCAGGCTTGACTAAAAACAACGGCTGGCCATATTCGACGAGCTGGCCGTTTTGCACCAACACCTCGACAATTTCGCCATCGACTTCCGCTTCAATTTCATTAAACAGCTTCATCGCCTCGATGATGCAGACAACCGTGTCTTTTTTCACCTTGTCGCCCGGCTTCACATACGGCGGCTTGTCCGGCGCCGGCGCTGCGTAGAACGTGCCGACCATCGGCGAAGTAATTTGATGCAAGTTGCCTTCCACAGCCGGCTTTTCTTCTTTGACCACCGGCGTTTCCGCTTTCGGTGCCGGCGCTTCTGAGGCCGCTGCTTGAACGGGAGCAGCTGCCGAAGCCGGTTCGACCGCTGCCGGAGCGGCAGGCGCCGGCGGCGCGACCGCCGTCTGTGCGGCCGCAGCCGACGCAACGGCGACAGCAGCCGTTCCTTTTTTCATATGTACTTTTGTTTCGCCTTGTTCGTATACGAATTCGTCAATTGAGGACTGGTCGACCAAGCGGATCAATTCACGGATTTCTTGAATTTTCATCGATCTCACACCTTTCTCCAAGTATCGTGCAGCCCGTTCCTTTCTGGCGGTGCCTAAACGTGTCCATAACGATTATACACACAACAGTAGGACAAACAAAAGACTTTTCCGCAAAAAAAGAAGCTGCCCTAAAGAGCAGCGCGTTCATCCAGCCGGCTGAAACTCAACCGTCACGTATTCAGCATCGGGTATTTCTTTTTTCACCATATGAATGACTTCATTCGCCGATTTAGCTGAGCTTTGTTTCGCTTTGATCGTCACGCGCACTTGGTTGTCATCGGCGCGCACGAGCACGTCTTCATAACCGCCTTTCGATTTGATGAGCGTCTCCAACGTTGCTTCTTTTTCGGACAATGCTTGCAATTTTTCAATTTTGTCGAGCGCTTCACTTTTTTCTTCCGCCGTCGCGTTCGCTGAAGCGACAATGGCGTTCAGCTCATCGCGCAGCCGGCTCCGTTCATCCTCAATTTTCATGCGCAGCGCTGTAAACAAGTCGTCGCCCGTTTCGCCAGACGCGGACGGCTTTTTCGCCTCTTCGACAGCGACGCTCGGCTGATCGGTTGTTTTTTCCGTTTTCTTATTGGCGGTAAATGCCGGACTGTCGTTCATATTTTTTGGAGCTGTCACGTAATAGACCGACAGCACAACGACCAAGCTCAACATCGTCAACAGCCATACGGTTTGTTTTTTCAACATGCCGATCTCCTCCCCTTACCCGGTCATTTTTTCGGCAAGACAGCGACGCGGTAGCTCGGAACGTTTAACACGCGCGTCACCGCCTCGACGATCCATTTTTTGATTTGCAAATTATCCGCCCCTTTGGCGACAACGAGAACGCCGCGGATGTCCGGCTTTTTCGTGGCGACGACAAGCGGCGTTTCTTCTTCGCCGTTATGAATAATGATGACTTCTTCATTGGTCGACTCGTTTTCGATCGTCCGCTTCCCGCCTTCCTTGTCGCTCTCTTCCGTTGTCTGCTGCTGAGTCGAACGCTTTTTCTCATACAGTTTCAACTCCGTGGAATCGAGATTGACGACGACCGTGACATCATCCACCCCTTCGATCGCCTCAAGAGCGGCTTTCAGTTCTTTTTCGTACCGCTCCTCATAGGCGGCGATCACTTTCNCTTTCGTCTCCTTGCTTGCCAGGAATGCCGGCTCGGCTGGAGCGGACGGCTGCCCGGCGGAAGGCTTCGCTTCGGCTTCCTCTCCACTGTTTGCCCAATGGCTTGCCGCCATCAAGGCGACACCAGCCAACAGCAGGACGACGACGTACGAAAACGGCCATTTTTTCTGTGCTCCTTCCCCGTCTTTCGGCGCTGAAGAAAAGAGCCGTTTGATGAGCGGCAACATCCCCCCTCTATTCCCTCCCCCTAAATTGCACGTCAATTTTATCTTCATCGATTTCCCATCGGCCGGCGAGAAAAGCGCGCACCTCCTCTGCCAGCGAAGCATCGCCCTCCGGCAAAGCCGGCGGCTTCGTCGTATCGATGACAACCGGTTCCACCGAACCGGCTGACTTCTGTTTCGAAAGGACGACCTCAATCGTCTTGATGTCATCCGGCATGCGCCAGTCGTCGCCTGGCTTGGCGTAAACGTTGACATCCGCTTTCAGCCCATACTTTTCCATCAACTCCTCATTGACATCGTTTTCGAGCTGGACAGCCATTTGTTTTAAAATATATGCGCGTTGCGAGGCTTGTATTTCTTTTTTCTGCTGTTCGATTTGATTTTTTATTGCCTCCTCCCCCGCACGGCCGTTGGAAAAATGGACGAGCGCCGACGCGATGAGCTGCTCGGGATCAACGGAAGCGAGCCTGAGCACCGGAGCGAGCATCACGAGAACGAGCATAAGCCCGACAGCCATTTTCACGTATTTTTGCATCGTCCCCGACGGCAGCAAAAAATCGATGATGACAGCAAACAACAAAAACAAAATGATGTTTGTCACCCACTCAATGACTAGCTGCATAGCGCTCCCCCTAGCGGACCATCATCGTAATGTTCCCGGCCATCACCATGACGGTGAGGCTTAAGAAAAACATGAGCGACACAATGAGCAGCGCCGCCAGCACGTAAGCGATGCTTTTGCCGATGATGTTGAGGCAGGACAATACCGGTCCGCCGCCAAGCGGCTGCAGAAGAGCAGCCGATAGTTTGTAGACGATGACGATGGCGAAAATTTTCACCGCTGGAAAGATGGCGATCATGAGCAAAATCGCCGCCCCGACCAACCCGACCGTATTTTTCAACAGCATGGAAGCGGCGACGACCGTATCGGCGGCATCAGTGAACAGCTTGCCGACGACCGGGATGAAATTGCCGGTGACAAATTTCGCCGCCCGGAGCGCCACGCCGTCAGCCACGGCCGCTGTCGCTCCTCGCACGGACATGACGCCAAGGAACACGGTCAAAATGAGGCCGAGCAAACCGAGGGAGGCTTTGTTGAGCAAATCGGCGAGCTGAGTCGCCTTGTAACGGTCGCTGAGCGTGCTGACGACAGAAAGCAGCGCAGCCAGAAGCAAAAGCGGCAAGGTGACGTATTCAACGACCGTGCCGGTGGTGTTCATCACAAACAAAATGATCGGGTGGAAAAACGCCGCCGACGCGACCCCGCCGGAAGTGGCGAGCAGGGCGAGCAGCAGCGGAACGAGGGCGATGATGAAATGGCTCATCGTCCGCACCGCCTCAAGCGCATAATCCGCCGCGAGGCGAAAGCTGTTTAAGGCGATCAACAAGAGCACCATATAGACGACCGCCTGGGCGATTTTGCTTACTTCCTGCTGGGCGAATGCATTTTGCAGCGATTGCAGCACCGTGCTGAAGACAGCAAGCAAAATGAGCGTGCCGAGCAGTTTGCCGTTCACCTGCAGTTCATAAAACAAATAGCGGGCGAGCGCCTTCAGCCATTCGGCCGGCGACCATTGCTTGTCGCCGCTTAAAAAATCGGTGAGCGGCCCTTTCTCGCTTTCCGGCAAAAACCCTCCATACTCGCTGACGATCGTTTCCCAATAGCGGCGGATATCGCTCACATCGAGCTGAGCGAGCTGCTCGCTGACCGACGGTCCATCGCTTGCGGCTTGTACGACCAACGGACAAAAAAAGAGAGAAAGCAGCCCGACAATAAGGAACGCTGTTCGCTTCAATCCGTTCCCCCCTTTAGCGCGCCGACGGGATGAGGCCGATGACCGCTTCAATGATCGCCGTCAAAATCGGGACCGCCAGCGCCAAAATGATGATTTTTCCGCCGAGCTCAATTTTGGCGGCGATCGCCCCTTGGCCGGCGTCTTTGGAAATTTGGGCAGCGAACTCGGCAATGTAGGCAATGCCGATGATTTTCAGCATCGTCTCTAAATACACCATCTGAATATGGGCGCCTTCGGCCATTTTTCGCAACATCGCCAAAATGCTGCTGATTTGATCGACCAACAACAGAAAAATGGTGCAGCCGACAAACACGGTCAACAAAAAGGCGAGATTCGACTTTTGCTCTTGCAGCAACACGACCAAAAACGTCGCGATCAACCCGAGGCCGACGATTTGCAAAATGTCAATGGCCGATCCCTCCTACCCGCGGAACAAAAAGACATCCTTGATTTTTTGGAACAAATCGCTGACGATGGAAGCGACCATAAACAAAATATAAATAAAGCCGAGCAGCGTCACCCATTGGGCGTATTCTTTCCTCCCCATCTGATCGAGCACCGTATGCAAAAACGCGATGACGATGCCGACGCCGGCGATTTTCAAAATGAGATCGACATCGATGCCCATGATTCTGCCTCCTGTCTACATGAGTAAAATGACGAGCAGCAGGCCGGCCAACACGCCTAAACTTTTCGCCATCTTGGCGTAGCGCGCCTGGTTGTCTAGCGCTTCCGCTTCCTCCCGCTCAAGATGGGCGAGCGCCAGCGCGATTTGCCTTTGCTGGGTGAGCCGGTCGTATTGGCCAAGCGTGGCGCCAAATTGTTTCATCACTTCAAATTCTCCTTGCTTTAGAGCGGTTTTTCCCCATACGGCTCGCAAGCTTTTTTCCCATGCCTCGGCGGCGCTCGTTTCTTCTGTGCATAACGCGGCGGCAAACCGCTCGAACAATTCGGACAACGGGGCGGCCGTTTGCCGGGCGAGATGCATAGCGGCGTCGGCAAGCGGCGTATGGCCATACATCACTTCCGCCTCAAGCGCCCTCAGCGCCGCTTTCAGCTGGCGGAGCTGGAGCGGCCGCTCGTGCAACACGCGGGCGGCGGCAAACCCAAGCCATGTTGAGGCGGCGAGAATCAACAGAGCGCCAAACCATTTCATCGATGGACCACCGCCCTTTCATACAGCACCGTTCCGCCAGCGTCGAGAATGCGTCGGATTGAGCCGGGATGGGGAATGTTCGTCAGCTCAATAAACCGTTCAAACACCTTTTGTTCCATCACCGGTCCGAGCGTCGGACGCTGCCAGACGTCTTGGATGTTGCGGCCGTGCACAGTCGTCCATACAGAGACGCCAGCATTGGCCGCTTCAAGCACTGCCTCGCTGTCCTCCTCGCGCCCGATTTCGTCGACAATCATGACATCAGGGCTCATCGAGCGGATCATCATCATCATCCCTTCCGCTTTCGGGCAGGCGTCCAACACGTCAAGGCGCGGGCCGAACGAAAACTGAGGAATCCCTTTCACACAGCCAGCGATTTCCGATCGTTCGTCAACGATCGCCACCTTTTGCGCCGGAATGCGCCTCGTCCCGCTGCTAATCAAGCGCGCCGCATCGCGCAGGAGCGTCGTTTTTCCCGTCTGCGGCGAGCCGATGATCATCGTATGACGCCAGCGGCCGTCGTACACATACGGAATCAGCGGCTCGGCGATGCCGATCTGTTCCTTGGCGATGCGAATGTTAAACGAGGAAACATCGCGGATCGCTTTCACCTTGCCCCCTTCAGTAATGACTTTGCCGGCCAGCCCAACGCGATGCCCCCCCTCAATCGTCATAAATCCGCGCTTCAGCTCTTCTTCGACGGCATAGATCGAATAATGACTCAATTTGTTGAGCAAATGCACGCCGTCTTCTTTCGTCACTTCATACGGCAGCAATCGGGCCGTTCCGTCGACGATCACCTCAAGCGGCCGGGAGACGCGGATGCGGATTTCTTCAATTCCGCGGCGGCATGAAGGAAGATGGTGCTGCAACGCGGCGGCGACCGTTTTCGGCAAAATTCCCCACACCGCTTCCATGGCCCTCCCCCTTTTCTTGTGGACTAGTTCATATGTATGGGCGGAATGCGCCGTTTATGCCTTACTTGTAAATTGCGAACAAAATGAGCGCGATCCCGAGCGCCACAAGCCCAAGCCGTGAAAACGAGAGCTCGTCCGCAAGCGAAAGCAGTCCAATCGCCATGGTCACCATCATGACGGTTGGACCGACGACAGCAAGCGCGGCATTAACGGCAAGCGCTTTTTTCACGTCATTGAACACAAGCATCAACAGCGCCGCGCTCAGTTCAATGAACGCGGACACCATCCGCATGCCAGCCATGGCCATAACGGACGGGTCGATCGATCGCAGCCAATGTTTCATGTTCCCCTCCTGTTTTGCCAAATGGGATCGATTAGTACAAACGTATGCGAAAACAAGCCGTTTCAGAAGAAGTTTTTACTGAGGAAAACGATGGGGGAGAGCAAAACGGCGCCCATTTTGCGCATAAAAAACACCGCCCCGGAAGGTGTCCGAGACGGTGCCTGTCGGGCTTGCGCTTACGCCCGCGAAACGTACGTGCCGTCGGCCGTATTAATGATGAGCGTGTCGCCTTCGTTGACGAAAAACGGCACTTGAACGACAAGGCCGGTTTCGAGCTTCGCCGGCTTCGAACCGCCAGAAGCGGTGTCACCTTTAATGCCCGGCTCTGTTTCGACGACTTTCAGCTCGACGGTGTTCGGCAGCTCGACGCCGATCGTTTCGCCTTGGTACATCATAATAAATACTTCCATATTCTCTTTCAAGAACTTCAATTCATGCTCGATTTGTTTCGCCGGCAGCTCGATTTGTTCGTACGTTTCCATATCCATAAAAACGTGTTGGTCGCCGTTGGCGTACAAATATTGCATTTTGCGTGTGTCGATTTGCGCCCGGTTCACTTTTTCGCCGGCGCGGAACGTCCGCTCCTGAATGGCGCCGGTGCGCAAATTGCGCAGCTTCGAACGGACGAACGCCGCCCCCTTGCCCGGCTTGACGTGCTGGAATTCAAGGACGCGCCAAATCTCGCCGTCCACCTCAATCGTAAGTCCTGTGCGAAAATCGTTGACTGAAATCATTAGCCGAAATCCTCCTCACGCAATCCATTATAAAATGATCAGTTCTTTTGGCGAATGGGTGAGAGCTTCGTTCCCGTCAGCAGTAATGACCGTATCGTCCTCGATGCGCACCCCGCCAAGCCCCGGGATGTAAATGCCCGGCTCGACGGTGACAACCATGCCTGGCTCAAGCACGACATCCGAACGGAACGAAAGCGTCGGCCCTTCGTGAATTTCCAATCCAATCCCATGGCCGGTCGAATGGCCGAAATAGTCGCCATACCCTTTTTCGCGGATGTAATCGCGCGTGAGCGCATCAGCCTCTTTGCCGGTCATGCCTGCCTTGAGCCCGTTCATGCCGCGTTGCTGCGCTTCAAGAACGATGTCATAGATCGTCCGCAGCTCCACGCTAATGTCGCCGACGGCGACCGTTCTCGTAATGTCGGAACAATACCCTTTATAGTAAGCCCCGAAATCAAGCGTGACGAGCTCGCCGCGCTCGATCGTTTTCTCTGACGCCACCCCGTGCGGCAGCGCCGAACGGTAGCCGGAGGCAACGATCGTATCAAAGGAGGACGAAGACGCCCCTTGTTTGCGCATAAAAAATTCCAGCTCATTCGCCACTTCGATTTCTTTAACGCCTGGACGGATGAACGACAAAATGTGCGAAAACGCCGCATCAGCGATTTCTGCTGCTTCCTTTAATATCTTAATCTCTGCCTCTGACTTAATCAAGCGCAATTTTTCTACGAGCCAAGACGTTGGCACGAGTTCAGCGCGGATGGCTTCTTCATACGACTTGTATGCGGCATAGGTGACATGTTCTTGCTCAAAGCCAAGCCTCTTGATGCCAAGCCGCTTCACCTGATTGGCAATTTCTTCGATGATCGGCCCGCTGTGCTGGACGACTTCAAACCCTTGGGCTTGCCTCGATGCTTGTTCGACGTAGCGGAAGTCCGTAACCAACACCGCCCCTTGACGGCTGACAAGTACAGCGCCGGCCGTGCCAGTAAACCCGGTCAAATAGCGGCGGTTGTAGCCGTTTGTTACTAACAGCCCGTCGATATGCTGCTCGTCAAGGAGCTCCCGAAGCTTTTCCAGCTTTTCCATGTTTCCGTCTCCTCTTCCCTTAGAGTGTGCTCGTCTCCTCCGCTGCCTGCGTCGAGAGCGGAGAAAATCTTCGCGGTCAGGATGACGCGAAAAACCTCGTAGGCGCGCCAGTTTCACGAGCGCCCGCAGCAGCCATGGACTGATGCTGAAACATGCAAAACCTTCTTTATTTTACCATAAAGATGGTCGTTTCCGCTAGACGTCCGCGCGGCGCTTGATGCAGCACTTACTTCAGCGGATGAGAGCGAAAAGAAGCTTCGTCAGTTTCCTTCATTTGCCGCCTCTTTTCCGACATTTAACGCCGTTCGATTCATTTCTTGCGTTTCAAAAGAAATCGAATACCCGACAAATACGCCATATAAAATGTATAAGCAAAGCGTCGTAATAATCGTATTCGTTTCTAAATCTGCAACTGGTTGGACGTTTGGAAACAGTGGATTAAACAAATAAAAGACAATCATCCAAAGCACCACGCCATATACCATTCCCGCCCACATACCGGCGATCTTGCGCAGGAACGCGTAGTACAAAAGCGCCGCCGCAATGGAAATGATGCCGATCAGCACGATGGCCGCATAATTGCCGGCTTTCCCATATTTCCAGTCCCCGGCAACCCACGGGATGAGAATCATATTCGGACTGATTTCACTGAAATGGAAAAAATAAGCCAAATAGCCGATCAAACTCCAAAACACCCCGCCGACAAACCCGATGATGATCGTTTTTTGTATGAGCGTCATCGGCCGCTCCGTCTCCTCCTGCTCAAGCTTCCTTTTTTGTTCCGCCATCATCGTACACCTCCTTGTCTGTTAGTATGACCGACGGCCGACCATCCCATGAATCAAACGAAAAAATGACCGCCCTTGTGTAAATCATGGATTTTTTGGAAATCATAATAGTAGCATCAACCTAGAGGTTTCCGGATGTTTCTTGTAGAATAAAATAATAAACATAAAAAATAGGTTGGTGTTGGCCTGATGAAATCATCAATGGAGAAACCGTTATACGGCGGCCAAGCGGTCGTTGAAGGGGTGATGTTTGCCGGCAAGACGCACTCCGTCACCGCTATTCGCCGCCATGACGGGACGATTGACTATTTTACGCTGCCTCGCCGCAGCCATCCGACGCTGGCTGCCCTGAAAAAAATCCCGTTTGTCCGCGGCATTGTCGCCATTATTGAGGCGAGCGCAAACGGGGCCAAGCATTTGCAATTTGCCAGCGAACAATATGAGGCGTCCTCGGACGAAAAACAGGCCGCCGAAGAAAGACGCTCCAAATTCGGGCTGATTCTCGGCGCCGCCGTCATCGGCGTGCTATCGTTTTTATTCGCCAAAACCATTTTTACGCTCGTTCCGGCGCTCGCCGCCGACGCCTTTAAACCGCTCGTACCGGGGAAAATGGGGCAAATTTTGCTTGAAGGAGCCTTTAAGCTTGCTCTTTTGCTCGGCTACATTTACTTTATTTCGTTGACGCCGCTTGTTAGGCGCGTGTTCCAATACCACGGGGCGGAACATAAAGTCATCAACGCCTTTGAATCAGGGTGGCCGCTCACTGTTGAGCACGTCCAGCGCGCCTCGCGCCTTCACTACCGATGCGGCAGCAGCTTCATTTTATTTACTGTCATGATCAGCTTGTTCCTTTATTTGTTCGTGCCGACGGATCCGCTTTGGCTGCGAATCGCAAACAGGCTCGCTTTAATTCCTGTCGTGCTTGGCGTTTCGTTTGAGGTCTTGCAGTTTACAAATAAATTGAGGGATATTCCGCTGCTAAGCTGGCTTGGCTATCCCGGGCTATGGCTGCAGCGGTTGACGACAAAAGAACCGGACGATGACCAAGTGGAAGTGGCCATCGCCTCGTTTCAGCGGCTTCTTGATTTGGAAGCGGAAGCCGAAAGGAAACAAGCGGTGCAGTAATCGATCAAAGGGGGTGGACTCATTGCGGCGCCGGGCCATTCATCCGCTTGTCGGGCTTATGATTTTGCTTGGAACGCTTGGCATTGTCTATACCCTTTTTGCCCATCCGACGGTGCTGTTCCGCCAGCTGTTGTTTGTTGCGCTGTTTTTGGCCGCCATTTATCTCTTCTACCGGTTCGTATACCAACGCCGCACCGATCAAGATCGGTTATCGTATTTAAAGGCGGTGCGGCAGTCGAAAAAGCTCCATCCCCGCTCCGGGCGCAAACAAGCAAAGCCGGCGAAACTGAAGCGGCCGCTGAAAAAACGGACGGCCATTCCGCACTTGACCGTGATCGAGGGCAAAAAAGGCAAAAAAAAGAATCGAGCTTCGTTTTAGCTTGATTCTTTTTTGTTTGCCTCTGCCGTTCAGCTAAAAAATCGGCGGCAGAGGTGTGACCTATTGTCGCTTTCCCGTCTAGTACGCCCATTGGCGCAAAAACTGCCGCGCCCGCTCGCGCCCATAGTCAATGAGACGCCGGCGCGCTTCCAGGTCGATGGAAAACTCGGTCGCAAGAACGTTTTCCACCGGCAAAAAGATGATGTTTTTTTCATGGCGGCGCGAAATATAGCGGGCGTCATGCGCCTCTTTCATCGCCGCAAACAACGCTTCGTACAAATCAAGCGCGTTGGCAATGCGCCGTTTCGGCCGCTGGCCGGGCTTGGCGCTCAATTGAACGCCGAGCACCGGCCGTTTTTTCGTTTCTTTTTCTTCATCAAAGAGAAACAGCGGAAAGTTGCTGAGCACCCCGCCGTCAACGATGAGGGAGGTGCCGTCCCGTCCGTGAAGGCGGACCGGCTCGAAAAAGTACGGAATGCTCGTGCTCATCCGCACCGCCTTGGCGATCGAAAACGAGCCGGGGTCAATGCCGTATATCGCCAAATCATCCGGCAGCACGACGATGCGCCCGTTCGTCACATCGGAGGCAACGATATACAAACTGTCGGCTGGTACATCCCGAAACGTACGCACTCCGCGGGCAGCGAGCGCCGATTCGATCCACTGTTCAAACACGTTTCCCTTATAAACTCCTAAATGCCAATATAGGCGCACCCACTTCCAAACAGAAAACGGAACCCACGACGCCCGTTCATCCAAAAACTGCTCCAGCCTAAGCTCCTCGAGCAACTGCGTCATCTCACGGGCGGTGTATCCAGCCGCCAGTAGCGCAGCAAGCAGCGCCCCGGCGCTCGTCCCGGCAAGCCGCTTCCAGCGCAGCCCTTTTTCTTCAATGGCCTCATACGCCCCCAGCAACGCAAACCCTTTCACTCCGCCGCCGGAAAAGACGAGATCAATGTTCATCGCCGCCTCCCCTTTCTCGCTGTTTATATATATGTAAGAGAAAGAAAAGGCGTTTAGTACGAAAAACAAAAAAGAGCAAGCAGTCGCTTACTCCCCTTGCTCATTGCGCTTTTGCACGTCGCGCAGCGCCTCAAGACGGCGTTCGTCCTCTTGAAAATATTGCACCAAATCGCCAATCCGGTCGATGGCGTTCCAACTCAAATGGTGTTCAATCCCTTCCACGTCGCGGTAAATGTTTTCTTCGCTGACACCGATCAAACGGAGAAACTGCTCAAGCAGCTCATGGCGGTAGACGAGCCGCTGGCCGATTTTTCTTCCTTTTGGCGTCAAGACGAGTCCGCGGNATTTCTCATACACTAAATACTCATCTTTATCGAGCTTTTGCACCATTTTCGTCACCGAGGAGGGATGGACGGACAACGCTTCAGCGATGTCAGAGACGCGGGCATAGCCCTTTTCTTCAATCAAAATGTAAATTTGCTCAATATAATCTTCCATGCTTGGTGTCGGCAACGTTTGTCCCCTCCCATTACATTTGTCTGCCGCAGACAAGTGCAGCGGCCGTCAGCATCTCTCATGAACATTGCCGCTTTGCCCGCTTCGGCTAGACGCTGCCGGGCCAGTCGGCCGCCCAGGCAAACAAAAAATAGCAATCAATCCCATTATACCATGAAGGGGACATTACGTAAAATACTGCACTTGGGCCGATGGAAAAAAGCGAGCAATACCTTTCCGAGCGGATGCGGCAACGCCTCCGGTTCGAAATACACAAGTTTGGGCATAAACGGTTTCATTCATTTCCCTCCATGTTCTCCGTATTTGATGTTAGTATGATTCAAGGATGGAGGGAAATCGCGTGCTTCTTTTGCTTGGCATCATTTTTCATGGAAGGCTCATTACCCCCAATTTGATATGTTCATCTCCCAGCGAAACCAACGACCATGCCCATCGGTTTCAGCCACGATTTGCCGATATTCTCGGCCGTCAATCATGCCATCCAGATGCAATTTCCGATCCCACATATTGTTATACACATGGAACAAATCCCGTTGGCGGCCGATTTCGCGAAGCTGCTCAAGATTTGCCATGACAGCTCATGAACGCAATGATACAATAAAACTAAACTGAAAGGAGGGATGCAGAATGTCTCACGAGCTTGTCGAATTGCTTCGCTCAGTGCTGAAAGAGGAGTTGCAGCCGATTCATGAACGCCTCGACCGACTAGAAGCCGGACAACAGCGCCTCGAAGAACG
>NZ_LDPD01000023.1:302249-306772 GCF_001026865.1 Geobacillus sp. ZGt-1
CGCCTCGAAGAACGGCAACAACGCCTCGAAGAACGACAACAGCGCCTCGAGGAAAAGTTGGACCATTTCATCATCGAAACGCGCAGCCATTTCAAAAAAATCGAGGACGAGCTGGCTGAGCATCGGCGTATGTTCGAGATACTGTCACATGATTGGCGTAACGCGAACATTGCGATTGAATATTTAAATCATAAGATCGGCCAGCACGATCTGGAAATGTATCAACTCAAAAAGCGGCTCGAACTCCAAGAAACAAAATAAAAGCGCATGCCCGATGACCGGCGCATACGCTCTAACTGCTTAGCTTACCCACGCTTGCGAATGCGGAAATTGTCTTCTAACAGCACCCAGTTTTCCGGATACGGATACCCGAGCACCCAGTAGCTGATTCCGCGCAATCCGTATTCTTTCACCAAGTCAAATTTCGCCAACGCGCTGCGGGCGTCCTCAAACCACACTTCATGTTGTCGCCCTTGTTCATCTGTATAGCGGTAAAACGGCGAAGCCGCCGCCGCATCGTATTGGATGGACGCCCCGTAGCGAATGGCGCGCTCTAGCGCCTCTTTCGGACTGAACGTTTCCGCCTCTTGCCCTTGCACGTGCGGCAGCACCCAGTCGCGGGCATAAATTTGAAACCCCATCATGATTTTGCTACGCGGAATGGCGGTCACCGCATAATCGAGCACGCGCCGAATTTGATTCACCGGCGAAATGGCTTGCGGCGGCCCAAATCGGTAGCCCCACTCATAGGTCATAAGGACAACAAAATCAGCGATGCGTCCGTGGGCTGGGTAGTCGTGCGCTTCGTACAGCAGCCCTTTTTGTTCAGCGCTTATTTTGGGCGCCAGCGACGTCGATAAAACATACCCTTCGGCGTGAAGCCGGTTGGCCGCCCGCTGCAAAAACTCGTTATACCGCTTGCGGTCGGACGGATAGACATTTTCAAAATCGACATTCAACGCGCGGTACCCTTTTGCTCGCATCACTTGAATGACGTTGTCAAGCAATCGCGTTTGCAGCGCAACGTCGGCCAGAATCATCTGCGCCAGCCTCGAGCCCGGGTCTTGGTACGTAAAGTTCGTGATCGTCATCATCGGCACGACACGGGCGGCATAAGCCGCCTGAATGAATGCTGTATCATTGATCGGATTGAGCCCGCCATCGGCGCGGATCGTGTAGGCGAATGACGCGGCATAGGTCAAATGGCGGCCGACTTCGCGCACTTGCTCCGCTCCTTTCTCCCCTTGGTCCACCGTAAATGCGTTCACCTCGATGAGCGGCTTCGCCGGCGGGATGATGAGCCGCTGTCCGGGGACGATCCGGTTCGGATCGGTAATATCGTTTACTTCGATCAGCTGCTGAACCGTCACTCCGTAGAACGAAGCGATTTGCGCCAGCGTCTCCCCGCTTCGCACCGTATGGATGCGCGCTGGGATGAACAACGTTGTCCCTGGATAAAGGAGCGACGGATTCGTGATCCGGTTCGCCTGTATAATCGCTTCGACCGCCACTCCATACTGGCGCGCAATTTGCCATAACGTTTCCCCTGTGCGGACCGTATGGTAACGATATGGAACCGGGATGACGAGCGCTTGGCCAACGGCTAGCCGGTTCGGGTCGCTCAGTTCATTGGCGGCGACAATCCGCTCGAGTGGAACGCCGTAACGCTGAGCCAACTGCCAAAGCGTCTCCCCGCGCTTTACGACATGAACAATCATGACGCTCCCCCTTTCGTTCCCTCCTTTTACCACTATATTTTGGCTTTTGCCTTTTATGTAAAAAAAACGCCGGTTCCTCTACGGAAACCAGCGTTTCATCCATTCAAACCCATCCGTATCGCCATTACAGGCCGCACTTCAGCTGCGCGCCGCAGCTTGTGCACGTGTTGCAGCCGCCGATCTCTTCGATCGTCCCTTCGCGGCAAATCGGGCAAATATTGCCGATTTCGGAACCGATTGTCACATCGGTGGCGCGCACATCTTGAATCGTATCAACGAGCACGACGGGGCGTTTCGTCTCTTTTTCCTCGAGCTCCTCTGGAAGCAGTTCAAGTTGCTCTTCAATCTGATTCTCCTCAGCCTTTAACGTCAACACTTGTGCATCGCGGCTGCCGTCGACATAGACGGTTCCGCCTTTCGCACCGCAACGCCATAAACGCTCGTACACTTTTTGCACTTGCTCGACGGTGTAGCCCTTCGGCGCGTTGACCGTTTTCGACAAGCTCGAGTCGACCCAGCGTTGAATGATGCACTGCACATCGGCGTGCGCTTCCGGCGGCAAGTCCATCGCCGTCACAAACCAAGGCGGCAAGTGGTTCGGGTCGGCTTCCGGGTGTTTGTCCAAATATTCTTGGACGATGTCCGCTTTCACTTCGATAAATTTGCCCAAGCGCCCGCTCCGGTAGTACGAGAACGAGAAGTACGGCTCAAGCCCGGTTGAGACGCCGACCATCGTTCCCGTCGATCCTGTCGGCGCCACCGTCAGCAAGTGCGAGTTGCGGATGCCGTATTTCAAAATATCTTGACGAATATCTTCCGGCATCCGTTTCATGTAGCCGGTGTTGATGAACGCTTCACGCAGCTTGCGCGTCTCTTCCTCCGTTTCGCCGACAAGAAACGGGAAGCTGCCTTTTTCTTTCGCCAGCTCGATCGATGCCCGGTATGCGGTCGTGGCGATCGTGCGGAACAGCTCATCGACAAGCTGGTTTCCTTCCTCAGAGCCGTACGCTTTTTCGCAGTAAATGAGCAAGTCTGCAAGCCCCATGACGCCAAGGCCGATGCGGCGCTC
Source organism: Geobacillus sp. ZGt-1 (assembly GCF_001026865.1). NCBI lineage: Bacteria > Bacillati > Bacillota > Bacilli > Caryophanales > Anoxybacillaceae > Geobacillus > Geobacillus sp. ZGt-1. The sequence goes on from NZ_LDPD01000023.1 coordinate 305,037, forward strand.
GCCGAGCGCTTGTTTTTTGTTTTCCTCAAGGAAGTACGGCGTGGCGTCAATGACGTTGTCTTGCATCCGCACCCCGATTTCGACCGTGCGTTTCAGTTTTTCGTAGTCAATGACCTTCCGTTCTTTGTCCACCATGTTCGCCAAGTTAATGGCGGCCAGATTGCACACCGAATACGGTGCCAACGGTTGTTCCCCGCACGGGTTGGTCGCAACGACTTTTTGCCCGTACGCGCGGGCGTTCGTCATTTCGTTGGCGTTGTCGATGAAGAAAATGCCCGGCTCGGCTGAATACGTCGCGCAAATGTTGATCAGCTTCCACAGTTCGCGGGCGCGGATTTTCCGGTAGACGCGGACGCGATAGCCCATTTTCTCCCATTCGCGTACATCGCCGACTTCATGCCATTTTTCGTTGTAAATGCGCATTTCCTCTTCGGAATAGGTTTCCACGTCCGGGAAGCGGAGCGCGTATTCTTCGTCCTTTTCGACCGCTTCCATGAACTCTTTCGTCAGGCAGACGGAAATGTTCGCACCGGTCAAAAAGTCTGGGTTGTGCACCGTATATGTACCGCCGGTGCGCAGTTTTTCTTCGGCGTCTTTGATGATTTCTTCAGTGAAACCGCCGTAGTCAGGCGCGTTCTTGTATCGGACGATCGCTTCATACATCGCCCGCTCCCGCTCGGTGAGCGGCGTAAATTTCAGTTTGTCGCGCGCTGCTTTTTTGATGCCTTCGTCTTCCATATTTTCGAGCAGGTAGCGCAAAATGCGCGGGTTTTGCATTTTCGAGACGATGAATTCGATAATGTCCGGGTGCCAGTCAGCAAGCATAATCATTTGGGCGCCGCGGCGGGAGCCACCTTGCTCGACAAGGTGGGTCAGCTTCGCAATATCGTCAAGCCACGAGACCGACCCGGACGATTTGCCGTTCACCCCGCGCGCAAGCGTATGGCGCGGCCGCAATGTCGAGCCGTTCGTCCCAACGCCGCCGCCGCGGCTCATGATTTCCATCACCTGCTTCCGATGTTCGGAAATTCCTTCGCGCGAGTCTTTCACAAACGGCATCACATAGCAGTTGAAATACGTCACTTCCTTGCCCGAACCCGCCCCGTACAACACGCGGCCGGCCGGAACAAAATTCAAGCTTGCGAGCTCTTGATAAAACTTTTCGAACCACTCTTTCCGCTTTTCTTCTGTCTTTTCCACCGCCGCCAGCCCAGTCGCATTGCGCTTGGCGATTTGCTCATAGAAAATTTCGAGCGGCTTATCAATAATGTCGAGCGACCGAACCACAATGCCGGTCTCCGCCTCTTCCCCTTCGAGCACGTGCCGGTATTCGTCTTCAATCAACACGCGCGCCTTTTTCGCCTCCCAATCGATGTCGACGATAAACCCGAGCCCTCGTGCCGGGAATTTCGGATCCTCCTTGATCGTCAACACGACGAAATCGCCCGGTGTGAGCGTCAGCTTCTCCGTATCTTTGAATGAATACCGGTCAAGCATGACCAAACGGGATACGCCTTTATGGGTGATGTGCATATCCGGCGTAATCGGATGCACTTGCGGAAATAGGCGGATATCCTCGTTCAGCTTGTCAATATTGATCTTCATTTTTTCGGATGACGCCACCGTCATTCTCCTATCTCTCCTCTTTTATATAATCTCTCATGTTTTTGGCAAAGTTGTCCTGTCTTCTCTACCTTACCATATCAAACAGAAAAAAACAATATATAGTATGATTT
>NZ_LDPD01000023.1:306779-323852 GCF_001026865.1 Geobacillus sp. ZGt-1
AAATCATACTATATATTGTTAAAGAGAACAAATGATTTCATTTTGTCAAGCAAAAAAAAACAAAACACGGCGAAAAGCGGAGAAAAACGGGGGAGTGCCGCTGTTTTTGCCGGAAAACGAACGATTTACCGCGTCGCTGCTCAGCGCTTGAAGTTCCATTCGTCGCTTTCGTATTTCGTCCGCGCCAGCTCTTCAACGTACGCCCGCTCTTCGGCGGTGAGCGTGTACGGTTCCAATACGATGTTCAATCCCTTTTCAAATCCTTTGTAAAACGCCTCTTTCGCTTCCTCGATCGTCACCGTGCGGCTCGTCAACTCATTGATCGCGACTGCCTTCTTTTTAAAATCGCGCTGCAGACGCTCTTTCACCCGCTNGTTTGGATATTTAAACAAGCTGAACAGCAGCTCTTCGTCCAGATCAAGCAAAATCGATCCGTGCTGCAAAATGACGCCTTTTTGCCGCGTTTGCGCGCTGCCGGCGATTTTCCGCCCCTCAACGACAAGCTCGTACCATGACGGCGCGTCAAAACAAACGGCCGAGCGCGGGCTGCGCAAATCTGCCTTCTCTTCTTCCGTTTTCGGCACGGCAAAATACGCATCCAACCCAAGATAGCGAAATCCCTCTAAAATTCCTTGCGAAATGACGCGGTATGCTTCCGTCACCGTCTTCGGCATCGCCGGGTGCGACTCGGAGACGATCACGCTGTATGTCAATTCTTTATCGTGCAGGACGCCGCGCCCGCCGGTCGGCCGACGGACAAAGCCGAGGCCGTGCCGTTTGACCGCCTCTAAATCAATTTCTTTCTCCACTTTTTGAAAATAACCAATCGACAACGTCGGCGGATTCCAGCCATAAAAGCGGATCGTCGGCGGAATTTTGCCTTCGCTGTGCCAATCGAGAAGCGCCTCATCGAGCGCCATATTGAACGCCGGCGGGCAATAGCCGGAATCGATAAAGCGCCATACTTCTTTTGCCATCGTTCCACCTTCTCTATTGTTCCATACTCTAAACGCTGCGGCGGCTTGTCGACCACCGCCAAGGGGCGGGACGCTTTTGGCCGCCTTTATTAGTTTAGCAAACAACGCCGGTGAAGGAAAGAAAAATGGCATCGCGAAAACCTCTTTGCTTCCCGGCGGCGACTTTATATAATAGGAAATAGCAGACGAAGCGAAAGGAGGCATGACGGGTGGAAGCATTGCTCATTATTCTCGGCGCAATCATCGTGTATTCCGTCATTACGTACTTCTGGCAGAAGAGAATTGTCAAAGCATTGACAGAGGAAGAGTTCCGCGCCGGTTATCGAAAAGCGCAACTCGTCGACGTCCGCGAACCGGATGAGTTTGCGGCTGGACATATTTTAGGGGCTCGCAACATCCCGCTCACGCAGCTTCGCATGCGCATGAAAGAATTGCGCAAAGACCAGCCGATCTATTTGTACTGCCAAAATGGACTGCGCAGCGGGCGAGCCGCGCAAATGCTCTACCGAAAAGGATACCGCGACTTGTACCATTTAAAAGGCGGATTTAAAACATGGACCGGGAAAGTGAAGAAAAAAGCGTAGCCCGTTAACCAAAAAGGCGCTCTGCCCAAACAGGCAGGCGCCTCTTTTCGCATGCGCTAGACCGCCGCAAATTCCGGCGGCAGGACGACCGCCTCAAGCACCGAAGCAGCCGCGCCGATGGCGCAGCTTTTCTCTTTCAGCTTGGAGGAGATGATGGACGGCTCGCTTTCTTTTTTGACGAGAATTCGCTTTCTCACTTCTTGGCGCGCCGGACCGATCACATACTCGCCCGCTTGGGCAATCGGACCGCCGATGATGACTGCTTCTGGATTGTACGCATAAATCACCTGCAACAATCCAACGCCGAGATAGCGCCCCGTTTCCTCCAAAATGCGCGCCAGCTGTTCATCGCTTTCTGCTGCCAACGCCATCGCAGCGATGGAAAAGCGTTCATCGAGCCATTCGGAACGCCCTTCTTCAGCCAAACGGCGCTCAATGTATTTTTCCGACGCATACATTTCCCAGCAGCCGATGTTGCCGCAGCTGCAGCGAATGCCGTTGACATCGATCGTATGATGGCCGATTTCACCAGCTAGGCCGCTGACACCCCGATAGAGCTGATGGTGAAGAACGACGCCGGCGCCAATGCCGATTCCGGCGCTGATGTAAACAAAGTGGGCGAACTCGTTGCCGGCGCCGAACCACTTTTCTCCAAGCGCCGCCAGTTTCGCCTCATTCTCGACAATGACAGGACGCTCAGGCCACCGTTGCCGCAAAACAGCCGCCAAGGCGACATCGTCCCAGCGCAAGTTCGGAGCAAACACAACGGTCCCGCTTTCGGTATGGACGACGCCCGGCACGCCGATGCCGATTCCCATCACACCGTACGGTGTCGCCGGCGCCCGGCGGATGGCCGCCTCGATGAGCTCCATCATTTCGCCGATGATCGCCTCCTGCCCTTCAGACGGGCGGAACGAACGCCGTTGCTCCCAAAGAATGTCCGCGTTTAAATTGGTCAACACGGCATACAAATAGTTCACCCCCAGCTCAACGCCGATAAGCGAGCCGGCGTCGGCGTTGAAGCGAAGCATGAGCGGCCGGCGCCCGCCGGTTGACTCGCCGATTCCGCTTTCATGGACGAAATGCTCGGCGATCAGTTCGTCAACAAGCGCGGAGACAGTGGCCTTGTTCAATCCGGTTGTCTTGGCGATATCGGCGCGCGAAATCGGATGCTGGTCGCGAATCAATTTTAAGACGAGCTGTTTATTCATTTTTTTTACAAGAGAAATGTTTCCTGTCCGCACGTCTCTGTCATCCTTTTCATTTGATTGATCGAATGTGTCTTGCGAAAGGGCAGGGGCGCCTCGCTATTATGGCGGTTGCTGCATCCGTCGATTCCTGCCGTGCAGGCTTCTTGGCCATCCGCTTTTTCACTCAAGCCGTCGGGCGCCCGTGCACCGACTGTTAAGGCTAACTTCTCCATATGGACACATGCTTTTTCTTTCTTGATCTTAGTTTATATAATAAACTAATTCGACGTTTTTGTCAATGGCTCATCCGGCGTACAAAGAAACGGCCCGCTCCGTTAGGGAGCGAGCGCTCATCAATGCTCAAACGTCAGTTATTGCTATGTTTCGGTTTTTGGTAGCGCAAAATCGGCTTGCGCGCTGCGGTCGTTTCATCAAGTCGCTTCACAACGGTCGTATGCGGCGCTTCTTGAACGATTTCCGGATTTTCCTCCGCCTCTTTGGCAATTTGGATCATGGCGTCAATAAACGCGTCAAGCGTCTCTTTCGACTCCGTCTCCGTCGGCTCAATCATCATGCACTCTTCGACGATGAGCGGGAAGTAAATCGTCGGCGGATGGAAGCCGAAATCAAGCAGCCGCTTGGCAATATCGAGCGTTCTGACGCCGAGTTTCTTTTGCCGGCGTCCCGACAGGACGAACTCGTGCTTGCAATGGCGGTCGTACGGCAAATCGTAATAGTCGGCAAGCCTCCGCATCATATAGTTGGCGTTTAACACGGCGTACTCGCTCACCGCTTTTAAGCCGTCCGGCCCCATCGAGCGGATGTACGTGTACGCCCGGACGTTGATGCCGAAATTGCCGTAAAACGGCTTGACGCGGCCGATCGACTGCGGGCGGTCGTCATCGAGATAATAGCCGTTTTCTCCTTTTTCGATGACCGGCTTCGGCAAAAACGGAACGAGGTCGGCTTTCACCCCGACCGGGCCTGAGCCTGGGCCTCCGCCGCCGTGCGGGCCGGTGAACGTTTTATGCAAGTTCAAATGAACGACGTCAAAGCCCATGTCCCCCGGGCGCGCCTTGCCAAGAATGGCGTTTAAATTCGCCCCGTCATAATACAGCTTGCCGCCGGCTGCGTGGACGATTTCAGCCACTTCGACGATCTGCTCTTCAAACAGCCCGAGCGTATTCGGATTCGTGAGCATAAGCGCCGCTGTATCCGGACCGACGACGCGCTTTAAGTCCTCTAAATCAACAAGTCCATCGGCGGTCGATTTGACCGTCACCGTCTCAAAACCGGCGACCGTTGCCGACGCCGGGTTCGTCCCGTGCGCTGAATCCGGGACGATCACTTTCGTCCGGTTGAAGTCGCCGTTTGCTTCATGGTAAGCGCGGATCATCATCAGCCCGGTCCACTCGCCGTGGGCGCCGGCCGCCGGCTGCAAGGTGACCGCATCCATGCCCGTGATTTCTTTTAAATGCTCTTGCAAGTCGTACATCAACTCAAGAGCCCCTTGCACCGTTTTCTCTGGCTGAAGCGGATGAATGTGGGCAAACCCGGCGAGGCGGGCGACGTTTTCATTGATTTTCGGATTGTATTTCATCGTGCACGACCCGAGCGGGTAAAAACCGGAATCGACGCCGTGGTTTCGTTTCGAGAGCGCCGTATAATGGCGCATTAAGTCAAGCTCCGACACTTCCGGGAGCTCCGGCTCTTCAGTGCGAAGATAATCGGCCGGCACGAGCTCGCTGACATCGACAGCCGGCACGTCAAGCGCTGGCAGGCTGTAGGCGATGCGCCCCGGCTTGCTTCGTTCGAAAATAAGCGGTTGATCGTTATGCATGGCCATCCCCCAATTCATTGACAAACCGATCGATTTCTTCTTTTGTCCGCAGTTCGGTGACAGCAACAAGCATATGACCGGCAAGCTCCGGATAGTCAGCCCCAAGGTCATAGCCGCCGATGATTCCTTTTTCGAGCAGGCGATCGTTCACATCAGAAACCGGCCGTCCAAGCCGGATGACGAACTCGTTGAAAAACGGGCCGGCAAACGGCGACGACAGTCCGCGCTTTTCAAGTTCCACCTTCGCATAATGCGCTTTTTGAATATTCATCGCCGCCATTTCTTTCACGCCCCGCTTGCCAAGCGCCGACAGCGCAACGGAAGCGGCCAAGGCGTTTAACGCTTGATTGGAGCAAATGTTGGATGTCGCCTTATCGCGGCGGATGTGCTGTTCGCGCGCTTGAAGCGTCAAGACAAACCCGCGGCGCCCGTCCTCATCGGTTGTCTGCCCGACAAGACGGCCTGGAATTTTGCGCATGAGCGGCGCTTTGACAGCGAAATAGCCGCAATGCGGGCCGCCAAATTGCGTCGGGATGCCAAATGGCTGCATGTCGCCGACCACAATGTCGGCGCCAAACGCTCCGGGTGGAGTCAACACACCAAGCGCCAATGGGTTGCTGGCGACGACAAACAAACTTTTCTTTTCATGCGCAAGCGGCGCGATCGCTTTCAGCGGCTCGATTTGACCAAAAAAGTTCGGGTATTGGACGACAACGCACGCCACATCATCCCCCATTTCCGCTTCAAGCGCCTTAAGATCGGTGATGCCGCCGTCATACGGAATTTCTTTCACTTCGAGCTTCTGTCCTTTGGCGTACGTGCGCACGACTTCCCGATATTGCGGATGAACGGCGGTCGAGATGAGCACTTTCTTCCGCTTCGTATGCGCGGCGCTAAGAAGCACCGCTTCGGCAAGCGCCGTGCCGCCGTCGTACATCGACGAGTTGGCGACATCCATGCCGGTCAACTCGCACACCATTGTTTGAAACTCAAAAATCGCCTGCAGCTCGCCTTGGGAAATTTCCGGTTGATACGGCGTATAGGCCGTATAAAATTCAGAGCGCGACAGGACATGGTCGACGACAGCCGGAATATAATGGTCGTACACCCCGGCTCCTAAAAAGGAAACGTATTGTTTTACGCTGGCGTTTTTTTCCGCTAAGGCCGCAAGCTCTTTCCACAGCTCTGGCTCGGATTTGGCCGGTTTCACCTTCAGCTCGCCGCGGAAGCGGACTTGTTCTGGAATATCGGCAAACAAGTCGTCAATCGAGGCGACGCCGATCGTCTTCAGCATCTCCTGTTTGTCTTCTTCCGTCATCGGCAAATAACGATGGAGCACTGCGTTTTTCCCCTTTCCTTGTCGCTTTGGAATCGTCACTTGGCCCGCCTGTAAAACGGAATCGGCACGATGTTCGCTTTCAGCCGCTTGCCGCGGATGTCCACCTCCACCTCCCGGCCGATGGCAGCCACATCCGCTTTCACCAAGGCCAAGCCGATGTTTTTCTTCAGCGTCGGCGACTGCGTGCCGGTCGTGACGAACCCGACCTCTTCGCCGTCGGCAAATACAAGGTATCCGTGGCGCGGAATGCCTCTGTCGATCATTTCAATGCCGACGAGCCGGCGCGGCGGCCCTTCCTCTTTTTGCCGTTTCAATACAGCTTGGCCGATAAACGGCGTCTCTTTTTCCGTTTTGACGGCAAAACCAAGCCCGGCTTCAACTGGTGAAATCGAGTCGGACAGCTCTTGACCGTAAAGCGGCAGGCATGCTTCAAAGCGGAGCGTATCGCGCGCCCCCAGTCCGCATGGGAGAACGCTGTCACGAGCTCCGGCCGCTAGGATCGCCTCCCATAGCGCGGCGGCGTCTTCCGCTTTACAATATAGCTCAAACCCGTCTTCCCCCGTATAGCCGGTGCGCGAAACGAGCGCCTTCACGCCCGAGACTTCGACGCCGTCGGCGAATGAAAACGGGCGCAGCGCCGCCAAATCAAAATCCGTCAATCGCTGCAAGACGCGCTCCGCTGCCGGCCCTTGCAAGGCAAGCTGAGCCGTTTCGGACGATACATCTTGAAGCTCGACGTCGCCCTCAACATGCCCGCTTAGCCAAGCGAAGTCTTTTTCCGTATTCGCTGCGTTGACGACCAGCAAGTAGTCATTCTCTCCTTTTTGATAGATGAGCAAATCATCGACTGTGCCGCCGTCCTCATAGCACATGAGCGTATATTGCGCCCGGCCGGGCCGCAGTTTGGCGACGTCATTGGTCATGAGCTTTTGCAAAAACGCGAGGCTCCCACGGCCGCGGACGACAATTTCCCCCATATGGGAGACGTCAAACAGCCCGGCGCGCGTTCTTACAGCCTCATGTTCTTCCTTGATGCTGGAAAACTGCACCGGCATTTCCCAGCCGCCAAATTCAATCGTTTTGGCGCCGCAACGGGCGTACACCGAGAATAGGGGCGTGCGCTTTAGCATCTGATTCCCTCCTTTGATCCACGTCACACAAAAAAGGACAGACTTCCCCTATCAACAAGTAAGGGGGCTCTGTCCTGGCACCTGAAAGTTTCCCGCCGGCCCGTTTGGCGCGTCCGTTCGCGGTCCATGGGGCCGATCGGTTTCCTCTTGGGTGGCCTGCGTGAACGCAGGCGCTCTCCAGAGCTGCGTCAAGCAAGAGTCTTTTTGCCTGAGAGATTCGCGTTTCCGCTTGCTCCTTCGGCGCTACATTCCGTAGTCTCTCCCCTTGCCGTCATCCGCCCATCAATAAATTGTTTCCATATCGGGCATACTAACAAACACCCTGATCAACGAGTCATGAGAATGTTCTAAATTTATACTACCATCAATCACAGTCAAAGGGCAATAGGAAATAATCGAACTTTCATGGCAATTAGTCATAATAATGTTCTTGTTTTCATCAACATACCACATGCAATCTATATAAACATTCGCAACAAGGGAAGGGGATCGCCATGAACATTGACCTTGAAATGGATGAAACATGGAAGGAGGAATTTTTGGCACGCGTCGAAAAAGACGGTCCGTGGGCGAGCTGGGAAATGTACGAACTGGCTCTTGAGGCCGCCCATCATTTAAGCGTCCCAGAATTTAATGGCTTGCAGGCGCCCAAACACCTGCCCCACTTGACGATCCTTCCGCACCAGCTTGAAGTGGCGCGCCGCGTCGTCGAGGAGATGAACGGCAAAGCCATTTTGGCGGATGAAGTCGGGCTTGGAAAAACGATCGAGGCCGGGCTCGTCTTAAAAGAATATATGATTCGCGGCCTTGTGAAAAAAGCGCTGATTCTCGTTCCCGCCTCCCTTGTTTCGCAATGGGTGAGAGAGTTGAACGAAAAATTTTTCATCCCGGCCGTCCAGCAGAAAAAGAGCTACGTCTGGGAGCAGTGCGATATCGTCGTTTCCTCGATCGACACGGCGAAAAAACCGCCGCACCGTGACATCATCTACGGGCAGTCGTACGACATGATCATCATCGACGAGGCGCACAAACTGAAAAATAACAAAACGAAAAACTACGAGTTTGTGCAAAATTTAAAAAAGAAGTTTTGTTTGCTCCTGACAGCGACGCCGATCCAAAACCGGATCGAAGAAATTTTCAACCTCGTCTCGCTGTTGAAACCCGGCCATTTAGGCAGCTCGGAACAGTTTGCCAAAACGTACGGAAAAACGCGGGCCGTACAGACGAACGACCATTTAAAAGCGCTCGTCAACAAAGTGATGATCCGCAACCGCCGCGCCGATACGCCGATCGAATGGGCGAAGCGCCACGTTGAACCGGTGCTGATCGAGTTTACGAATGAGGAGCGGGAACTGTATGAAGCGGTCAAGGCGCTCCGCCGCGAATCGTTCGCCGGCTCGTTTTCGCTCATCACGCTTCTTCGTGAGGCGTGCAGCAGCCGCGAGGCGCTGTTTCTCACGATCAAAAACATGATCGATAAATGCAGCGGAGCGGTTCCGGAGCCGCTTGAACGCGTATTGGAAAAAATCAACGCCGTCACGACGAACTCAAAGGCGGAAAAAGCGCTCGAGCTTATCCGTTCCATTCATGACAAAGTCATTATTTTCACGGAATACCGGGCGACGCAGCTTTACTTGCAATGGTTTTTAAAGCAGCACGGCATCTCGTCCGTTCCGTTTCGCGGCGGCTTCCGGCGCGGCAAAAAAGACTGGATGCAGGAACTGTTTAAACACCACGCCCAAGTGTTCATCGCCACCGAGGCGGGCGGCGAGGGCATCAACTTGCAGTTTTGCCGCTATGTCATCAACTACGACTTGCCGTGGAACCCGATGCGCCTTGAGCAGCGAATCGGCCGCGTCCACCGGCTCGGGCAGACGGATGACGTCTACATTTATAACTTCGCTGTCAAACAGACGGTCGAAGAACATATTTTAACGCTTCTGTACGAAAAAATCCGCCTGTTCGAACGAGTCGTCGGCGAGCTGGACGACATTTTGGCGAAAATGAACCTCGCCAACCTGGAGCGCTACTTCGAAGACGCCTTCGTTCATTCACGAAGCGAAGGGGAGATGAAAATCAAAATGGAAAACATCGTCGCGATGATCGAGCTGGCGGAGCAGCTTGGAAAGGAAGGAGGAGAGCGGCATGCAGCAACATGAAATCCGCCGCTTTGTCGAACGCTATTTTGCGGCCAACGGCTGCACGTTTGTGGAAGCAAGCGACGACTACCTCACCGTGCAGCTGACGGCAGAAATGGACAAAGAACTGATGAATCGGCCGTTTTACTGGCATTATATTGAACGGACAGGCGGCGTGCCGCAGCCGATGCGACTGACGCTCATCACCCGCGCGAGCGAGCGGACGGACAAACTCAAAGGCGAGCGCCTCCATTTCGGCGCTCCCCGGCTGCACCAGCTGTTCCGCTCAGCGCAAAAACGCGGCAGCTTCATCCGCCTGTATGAGGAGCCAAGCGCGCCTTTGGACGGCAACGCCGCCCTCCATCCATGGCTCGGCATGAACGTCACGATTTCGTACGAATGCGACCGAAAAAAAGATGAAATCGTCTCCCTTGGCCTTCATCTCATTAGCGGAACGATCGTCGAGTCGTTTCATGAGCGGATGCGCGAGCGACGGCTGACGCCGAAAATCCCTGATTACTGTTTCACCATCTCCCCGCTCATTAAACCGAGAAGCGGCATCGGCCGTCTCGAGCAATACATACGCAGCCGCATCGCCGCCGACAACCATGCGTGGGCGGATGAGGCGCGCCGACGCTGGGCCGACGATTTGGCGTTGCTTGATGAATTTTACAAAGACTGCGAAGAAAAGCCGGAGTGCTATTATATTGAGAAGGAAGCGTTGGAAAAGCAGTACAAGCCGCGCATCACCGTTTCCGTCATCAACGGCGGACTGTTTTATTTGCTGCCCCGCTCATCGTGAATCAACCCCGGGATGGGTCCATCCGGCTCACAGCGCTCAAACCGACGAACTCCCTTCCGTCGGCACGAAAACCGCCCGCCGGCCTAGGCCAGCGGGCGGCTGCTACGGGCGGCGCCGAAACAGCAAGCGAAGCGAAAGCGGCACCATGCCAAACAAGCGGTATGAAAGCGGAAGCTGCTCTTGTTTCCGCACCTGACGCCGCTGCCTCCGCTCCTCTTTCGGCAAGTCCATGTAGGCGACAAATTGTTGGGTGACAAACTTGACATAATCGTTGACCGCCATCAAATCCCCCCCTTTTTTCTTTTAGTTTTTCCGCTTCTTTCCTCTTTTAACCGTTTTGCTCTCTCCATTCGACAATATGAAGCGCCGGAAGCGTGACAGTAAACATGACAGCGCGCCTCAGTCCAGAGGCTGAACGGATGGACAAAGAAACCCGAACGTGCGCTGCATCTTCCCGCACCCACCGGTAGACGGCCCTTCCGCGCGGATAGGTCCATTCCCCAGCCTCTTCCGCGGTCGACGGATCGGCTGATGCGATGCGTTCTTTTACGTCAAACACGGCCATCTGCACAAGCTCGTCCGCCTCGGCTGCCTGCCGGGCCGCATAAGCCGCCTGTCGTTCCGCTTCATAGAGGAGCAAGACATGCGTGACAGAAAAGACAAGCAACAAAGAAACGACAGCCACAATCGGAAAAATGACACCATCTTGTCGACCCATTTCCCCTTCCCTCGTTTTTCCAGTCTAAAAGGGGGAAGCGGCGGTCAAGGGGGTCTCACCGTACAAGCCGCCCGCTAAAACGCCCGCGCCACAAACGCCTCGTAAACGGTGCCGTCATCAGCCGTCACTTGCAAAAATATCCCGCGGGTGCCGGCGCGGTACGAAACAGCGCGCACATGACGGAGCGCCGTTTCATTGCCAGCGCCGTCCACCTGGCGGATCAGTTGGGCTCTTGACGCAACAACAGAAAAACTGACCGTCTCACCGCTCCATTTTTGCAAATAGAGGACATGGCCCCCAGTCGACCACTGCCTCGTTTCATTCAGCTCGATTTGCAGCTGTTGCAAAAACAGCCGCCATTCCAATCGGGAAAACGCGTCCGTCGGCTCCGGAGCCAGCAAGCGGACGGACAACAACGCCGGAACGACCGCCGCCACCGCCATCGCAGCCGCCAGCGCCAACAGCGCTTCGATCATCGTAAACCCGTTTTCTTTTGCCGCTATCGCTTGCCATACCCGCACCGCTCCATCTCGCGGCCGACGTAATCGTTCCAACGCACGCATACTTTCCACATTCGTCCCCCTTCATCGCTCGCTTGCAGCCGAAATACTGTACGCCCGTCGGCGATCATGGTTTCTCCGGCAAGCGGCTCCTCATACAACGCGATGGCCAACAGCCGGCGCGCTTTCTCCTCGAGAATGAGGCTGTTGCGCTCATGCGCCATTTGCATCAACAGTGGAAGAAGAACGGCCGCTGTCGTCCATAGCAGCGCCAAAGCGAACAATGCTTCAACAAGCAAAAATCCGCCGCTACATTTTTTGCACATAAAATCGCCCTTTCCCCAGCAAAAAGGTGACTTTATAAGTTATTTGGCCACCCCCTATCCAAATAGTTCCAGCCCGTTCAATGTTGCCGTTGTCAGTAAAGATGAGCGGATTGCGCAGCGTGCCGAGCCGAAACCGCCACGGAGAAGGGAGCGAACGAGCGACAATCTGCCGGCCGCTCGTTGCATCAATCGCCTTGTACCCAGCGCCGCCGTCTGTAAAAAAAACCGCTACATTCACCCGCCGGGCGATGGCATGCTGCTGCGCGCCATACAAATCCGCGCGCAGCACAGCCAGCATATACATCTCCTCTTGATGGCGCACAGCGCCGCCAAGCGTCGGAACAGCCAGCGCGGCAAGCACCAGCACCACCGAGAAAACGATCAGCATCTCAAGCAGCGTAAACCCGCCGTTACGAGCCACTTTCACTCACATCGCCGTTCGCGCTGATTTGGATCGCATGACCGTTCGGACATTTGTCCGACTTGATATAGCGGCCAGCGAGCAATTCCTGCACCGTCGGAATTTTGTTATGCTCCATCTCATACGCTTTCACCTGCGCTTGCACGGTGTTCAAAAACGCCTCGCATCCTTTCGAATTGATCATGCTGTTGTGCTTTGTCATATTCGGAATGGCAATCAGCAGCAGGACAGAAATCACCATCATAACGATCAACATTTCGATCAATGTGAATCCCTTTTGATTCATTGTCACTCCTCCTCGCATACGAAATTTCAGAAAGAGCGCTTAGCGAATGGCCGGTTCAGTTCGATCCGTTCCTTGACCATCGAGTCTGTTCATTGATTGGGCCTTGGGAGGAGGGGCGCGTCCCTCTCTCAAGGAGCCAACATATCAAGATTGAGCATCTTGTTCCTACAGAGCCGTCCCATCCTTGTTAAACGGAAGTTATTTACAGTTCATTCAACATAGAAAACATCGGCAACAAAATCGCCAAATACATGCCGACGACAAACGAGCCAACCACCGCCAACAAAAGNGGCTGCATGCATTTTAAGACCGACTCGATTCGTTGTTCCATCACCTGCAGCAAAAACTCGCTGTAATGTTCAAGCTCTTTGCCAAGCTCGCCGTTCGACTGGCCGTGGCGGATGACAAGCGCCAGCTCTTGTTCGTAATAGCGGGCGGCGCCGATTAATCTGTCAAGCGCCATCCCTTTCATCAACCCGTGGCGAAGGCGCCGGCCTTCCATTTGCAAAAATGGCCAGGACGACGGCTCGCTGAACACGCCGAGCGCATCATAAACCGACAACCCGGCCTGCAGCAAGCGCCCGAGCTGTCGGGCAGTCAGGCAGGTGAGGAACAGTCTCAGAAACGAAGCAAGCCCTGGAATTCGCAAGGCGAATTGAAGTTTTCGGGAGACCGGCCAGCGGCGGAAATAAGCGGTGTAAAACAGCCCGGAGAACACCGCCAAGACGGCGATGGCCGCCATCGCCATAGGGGCATGGGCGACCACCGCAAGCAGCCAAGCGGTGTGCCCGCGTTGTGGAGAAAACGCCGCCGCCGCCCGTTCAAACTGCGGCAGCAGCCACCATTCCATCAAGACGAGCATGATGATGAGCAAAGAAAGAAGGAACAGCGGATAGCGGCTGAAGCGGTGAAGCTGCTCGTAGAAGCGCGCTTTTTGCGCCAGCGCTTCCCCTGTCTCTGCCATGCCGCGCGGTAAATCGCCATGCCGTTCGGCAAAAAAGAGAAGGTTAACCGCCATGCGGTCGACCGACAGCGCTTCGACAGCCGCAAACAGCGGCAACCCGGCGCGCAGCTGCTGCAGACAGCGTTCCACTTCCATCCGGCGGTGTGTGGGAGCCTGAATGGCCAAAAACTCAAGCGCTTGCCCAAGGGGGTAACCGCGCTCGAGCAACCGGCCGAGCCGAGTGAAAAACAACGCCTGTTCAGCGAGCGGCCACATTTTGCGTTTCATCTTTCTCCCCCTCCGACGAGCTCAAGCATGCGAACGGGCAGGTAGCCGAGCGCAATCCCCTTGCGGATCAAGCGCGCCAGCGTCATATTAGAGCGCTTTGGCTTCCCTCTCCCATTGGAGNGGGAACGAATCACGTCCTCCAGCGCTGAACCGCAAAGCAACTCATAAACAGCCGTGCGCCGGCGTCGTCCAAGACGGCCGCACGATGGATGGCAATCGTCGCCGCACAGCGGGCAGCAAAGCTCGACAAGCCGCTGGGCAGAGACGGCAAGCAGCGTCTCGGCCAAATCGCCGAGCGGAATGCCGAATTCATGCAGCCGGTAGACGGCGCCGACTGCATCGGCGGCGTGCATCGTCGAGACGACCAAATGGCCGCTCAACGCTGAACGGATGGCAATGGCCGCCGTATCATGATCGCGGATCTCGCCGACCATCAACACATCCGGGTCATGGCGCAGCGCCGCTTTTAACCCGGCGGCGTATGTGATGCCTGCTTTTTCATTGATTTGCACTTGCAACAATCGTTCGTTCTGTTTTTCGATCGGATCTTCAAGCGTGATGATGTTGCGTTGCCTTTCAGCTTGGCAAAGATCAAGAAGGGTGTAGAGGGTCGTCGTTTTTCCCGACCCCGTCGGGCCGGTCAACAGCACAAGCCCTTGCGGATGCTGCATGAAGGAAAATAATCGTGCGGTGGAGCGGAAGAATAAAGATAGTTCGCGAAGCGGCAGCGAGAGGCGCTGCGGCAGAAGCCGAATGACGAGGCTTTCATCGTAGAGCGTCGGCAATGTCGATAAACGCAAATACACCGTTTCCCCAAACTCAGCCACTTCCATGGCGCCGCTTTGCGGACGGCGTCGTTCCCCGATGTCCATGCCGGCTAAAAATTTAAAGTGGGCGATGAGACGTTCCGCCGTTTCCTTCGAAAGCACGCCAACGTCGACAAGCATGCCATCAAGCCGAAGACGAACAGCGGCATCGCGGCGGCGCGGAACGAGGTGAAGATCCGAGGCGCGGCGCTGCACCGCTTCGGCGAGAAGGCGGTTTGCCGTTTGTTCGATCTCGTTCAGCACATATTCCCTCCTTTCGACAGACTGCTTTGTATTTCGACGAGCATGAGTCGTTATCCTGCTTTTGGCGCAGCTTTTTTGTGAAATTTTTTTGAATGTCAGTCCACTCACTGCCAATAGTGACAAAAATCATTCCTCGCTTTGGACGATTTCATTATAATAACCATATCAATGATTCATTTAGGAGGGAAACCAATGGAACAAACGCTGAAAATCACAAGCGTATTGTCTGACCCGACAAGATTTCATATTTATGAATATATGGCAAAAGTGCATCGCGAAGTTTCTGTTCAAGAAATCGCAGAAAAATTTCATATCCATCCAAACGTTGCCCGCTTGCATTTAACGAAGCTTGAAGACGTTCGCATGGTCGTATCGGATACGCAAAAAACGGGAAAAGGCGGGCGGCCGAGCCGGCTGTACCGCCTGTCCGACGAAGTGATCGGGCTGTATTTTCCGTTCCGCGATTATCAACTCCTCGCCCGCATCGCCATTCAAACGATGGCCAAACTCGGTCCCATTGGAAGCGAGGCGTTGCGTGAAACAGGAAAGCGGTTCGGCCGTGAGCTCATCGCCAGCCGTTTGCCGCATAACGGCACAGCGAGCGCGCTCACCATGGCGGACAAAATCGCCATAATGGAAGAGGCGGCCGAAGCGGCTGGATTTTTGCCGCAATTGCACTATGATGAAGAAAAAGGAGTGCTATACCTCGATATTTTCAACTGCCCGTTCAAAGAAATCGCCGCGCAAGCACCTGATACCGTCTGCGGCATGCACCACGCTTTTTTGGAGGGAATGGTCGAGACGCTGTTTGCCGGTGCTGAAGTAACGGAAACGGAAAATATGATGGAAGGCAGCCACCGCTGCGCCTACCGCACCATCATCCGTCCGTGACAGCGTCCCTCCTTCCTTCTTTTTTGTCTGAAGCAAGCAACGGCCGGCATTGGCATCATTTCTTACCACTTGTCCGAAAGCGTTATTTACATTCCCAATCATTGTACATTATAATAAGTAAGGACCAATGGTTTGCACAAACAAAGGAGGGATACATAATGGACCGCATGTTCCGCGTGCTCGCCTTTTGGACCGGCATTTTTGCTGTCATGTTTTACCTTGGCCATATGCATACGACGTCGCTCATCTTCTTTGGCCAAACCGTATTTTTCCTGTTCCTCGGCTTTTTAAAGCTGACCGAGAGAATGTACATTTACATTTTCGGGGCATATTTGACGATTTTCTTCGCGGCATTTACGTATTGGACGACTTTTATGATGGTGCCCGGCATGGGTGAATAAAAAACAGGCAGAACCTCCTGCCTGTTTTTTTGCCGCTTTGACCGGAACCCCTTTTCTCCATTGCAGATAGGCGAAGGAAGCCGTTAATCGGCCGGCAAAAACTCGGGCGCTGGCCAAAAGTCTCGCGCGGGGAGACTCATTCCTTTCTGCAAAATAAGCACGTCAAAAAAGCGGCTGACGCCATCGTCGGCGATCAGCGCGCGGATCATTCGATTTTGGCGGCTTGCCGGCGAAAAGAAATCGCCGCCTTCTGAAACGTTCCATTCATGCAAAAGGCCGGCCGCGAGCAAAAACCGATCTTGGCGAACGAACGCCACTTCCTCCCACCCAGCCTGACGGGCGTACAAGCGAAGCGCATCCCATTGTACATGGCTCGTCAAGTCCATCTCCCCCGGATGGCGAAGCGGGTCGGCAACAAGCTGATGGCGGAAATATCCGCGCAAGCTTCCATGCCGCCGTGCCGGGGCGCGCAACTGTTCGTCCATATAGCCATAGTCGACCGTCACCATCACCGCCTGATGAAACAGCGGCCCAACCTCGAGCCAAAACGCCTTCATCGCGAGAGGCACCTCAAGCCTTTGCCCTTCAGCAAGATCCAATCCGCGCTCATGTAAATAGCGGACAATAGCGGGACGGCAAAGCGGCGCCTTTTCTTCAACGAGCCGGCCATCGCGGGCGGCGACAAAACATTCGTGCAAAACGCCGCCTTCCTTTACAATGACGTGAACGGGAAACGCATCAAAAAATTCGTTGCTAAACACAATGCCGGAAAACGGCCCACGCTCGGCCAGCCAGCGAGAGACATCGTCATATTGCTCCACCTTCTCGGCTGCGGGTTGAAGCGTTTCGCGCTGGCGCCGGCGGTGGAACGGGCTTTGGTCGATGATCGTATACGACAAGCGGTCGTATGTATGTGGACTTTTTTTCTTCCATTCTTCCAATACCGAAAGCGCCAATCTTCCGTCTCCGCCCCCCCACTCGCAAACAGCGGGCGGCAGGCCGCTCTGTTCCACCATCCGAACCCAAAGCGAAGCAAGCGCTTTGCCAAACACCGGCGCGAATGAGCTGTTCGTAAAAAAATCGCCTTCCTTGCCGATTTTCGCCCGCTCTCGCATATAGTAGCCGAATCGTTCGTCGTAAAGAACCATCTGCATGTAATCGGCGTACGACACCCGCCCACCCGGCGCTGCGGCAATCTGTTCATACAATCGACCCATCACCATTTCTCT
>NZ_LDPD01000023.1:323906-333729 GCF_001026865.1 Geobacillus sp. ZGt-1
GGGAGTCGTTCACTTTTTTACTGTTGACATAGTGAAAATAATCATATATTGTTATAGTAGCAGCTTAACTATATCCCCTCCCATTATTGTGGATAGAACATCCCCCAAAAACCCTTCTTGGCGCGGCTAAGAAGGGTTTTTTTGTGTGTTCCGGCGCCAGGAGGCCTTCCGTTNCGCTTTTCCTTGCCCAAAGGAGCCGCCTGCGTTTGCCCGAGGGAATTGCTTGTGTGAAGCCGACGTAGACGGCTTTTTTTCTTACGAAAACCCATGCAAAAACGGATTTGCATCCATCTCCGCGGCGATCGTCGTCTCTGGCCCATGGCCTGAAAGAACGATCGTTTCCTCCGGCAGCGTAAGCAGTTCGTCATGAATGCTTTTCAACAGCTGCTGATGGTTGCCGCCTGGCAAATCCGTGCGTCCGATGCTGCCGGCAAACAGCGCATCGCCGGAAAACACAATATTGGCTTGTTTGCAATAATACGAGACGCTGCCCGGGGAATGACCCGGCGTTTCGCGGACATCCAACGCAAACGGACCAATGTTCAGCACCGTCGGTCCTTTCAGGCATGTCGGTTCGCAGCGGACAGCGACCGGACCGCCGAAATAAAGCGAGCCATTCAATGCCGGATCTTGCAGCCATTGTTTTTCCTTTTCGTGCACATACACTGGAATGTCCCAGCGGGCAAGCACGTCCGGGATGCCGCCAATATGGTCAAAATGCGCATGCGTCAGCAAAATCGCCAACGGGGTCAGCCCTTTTTCCTCGATCCGGCGGACGAGCGCCGCGCCTTCCGCGCCGGGGTCAACGATCAGGCATTGTCGATCTGCAGACGACAACAAGTAAGCGTTGGCCTGAATCGGGCCGACAGGGATGCGCGTCCATTCCATGGCCATCTCCTCCTTTCCTTGACATGTCCAATATTTAACTTTATTTTACTGCTTTTTTTCAAGCGATGGAAGAGAAAAGAGAAAGGGACCTCGACAAATGGAGGAAAAAAGATTACAATGAAAAAGAATGGACACGTTTGTACATACTGTTTCATGAGGGGGTAAAACGATGGGTACGGTCATTATTTTTGCACTTGTGACGTTGCTTGCCCTTTATGGAATGCTCCGTACATTGCGCGAGAAAAACGTGCTCGGATTTTTGTTTGGACTTGCCACTACCGCCGTATTCGGCTGGTTTACCATCATGACCATTTTACATCATGGCATTCCAACCGGCACGCACTGAAAACGCAAGAGGCGAATCATGCCTCTTGCGTTTTTTTATGCCATTTTGAGCGCTGCTAAAAACAGGCCGAGGCTGTCGCGGTATATTCGCGCAAACTGCGAGAGCGGCAATGGATTGACACCCTCGCCGAGCTCCACCGTGTAACCGCGCCGCTTCCACGTTTGAATGAACCAATCGCGGTAGCCGGCATGGCTGTCAATGTAGCGAACAGCCTGGTAGCCGCTTGCTTCAGCCATCGCCTGAACCGTTGCCTTCGCCTCCGGCGGCTCGAACCCTTCATATCCCCAATAAATTTCCTTGCCTTGTGTATGAAACGCGACGACCATCGCAAAATCGCCCGACTCGGCGAGCGCCGCCATCGCTTTCGCCTCCGGCTCCGTAAGCGGGGCGAATCCTGGAAAATCACGCGGTGCCGGCGCTTTCGGCGGTTTGCGGGTCTGTTCTATTTCCCAGTTAGCTGGGAATTGATTGTTTAAATCAACGCCGCGGATGTTCGCTTTCCATTGCGAAAAGTCGAGCGATCCACCGTTGATGCAGACGACTTCGCTCCGATGCGGCTCTTCTTCCGGCGGGCCGTTCAGCACAAGGTTGACGCCGTCGGGATTGACCATCGGCACAACGGAAAGAGTCACTTTACGGTAATAATCAAGCACCCGATGGCCAGCAAGCTCGTCATCGTTAACCAACGCCCTCGCGTACTCGTCGATGAGCGCCATGATTACGGCCGTCGTGATNCACTCATTCGCGTGGAATGATCCGTTCATATGCACGCGCACCGGCCCGCGGCCGATTTGCAGTTCAACGAGCGGCAAGCCGAGAACGCTATGGCCGATCGTCCGCTGGCGCACAAACGGATAGCGACAGACGAGGGCGGTGATATCCTCCATCAAAGCGGCAAAATCGTACGGACGGACGCTGCGGACGACCGGGGACGAAATCCGCTTCGGCAGCGGCGCTGTTCCGTTGATGACCGCCATCGCCCCCGGCAGCCGCCGCAGCACCTCCGTCGGCAGCGATAGGCGGTCAGCGAGCGCTTCCCACGTATCGATCGGCGCGTATCCCGGGATGGCAACGGTCTGCCCAGGGCGCAATCCCTCTTCCACATGCGGATTCGAATCGATGATCAGTTCAGTCGGCACCGAAAACCATCGTCCATATGTTTCAAACGTATCGCCGGGCCATGCTTGAAGGTGCATGCGCCGTCTCCCCTTCCCATTTCTTTACCTTAACATATGTCGGCAGACGGCAAAAAATGAGCGCCTGGCAGGCGGCAGTGCACGAATGTTCGCAAACATCTCCTTCTTTAAAGTTCGTTCCAATCTCATATCATCCAACAATAAGAAAAGGCGCCCCAACCTTTTTGGGACACCTTTCGTTGTTTACGCGCCGACAAGCTCTTTCGCCAGCCAGGCGGCGCCGATGACGCCGGCATCGTTGCCAAGCGTCGCTAAAACAAGCTTCGCCCCAGCGGCGACGCGCGGGAACGCGAAGCGGCGGAAATGGGCGGCCACGCGCTCGACAAGCATGTCACCCGCCTTGGACACGCCGCCGCCGATCACGATTTTCTCCGGGTTCGTCACATTGGCGGCATTCGCCAACGCCCAACCAAGATAGTACGTTGCTTCATCGACCACTTCCAATGCCAGCGCATCGCCCGCTTTGGCGGCGTCAAACACCGCTTTGGCCGTCACATCCCCGTTGCGAAGCTCACTCGGACGCTCATCTGCGGTCAATTTCTCCTTGGCGATCCGCACGATGCCGGTGGCGGACGCAATCGTTTCCAAACATCCGGTTTTGCCGCAGTTGCAACGGGCGCCGCCATCAGGGATCATCGTCATATGTCCGATCTCTCCGCCGGCGCCGTTTATGCCGCGCACAATGGCTCCGTTGGCAATCACACCGCCGCCAACGCCGGTGCCAAGCGTCACAAACAACAAATGGCGCGCTCCTCCCCCTGCTCCTTTCCACATTTCGNCAAGCGCGGCGAGATTGGCGTCATTATCGACCGAAACGGGCAGCCCCGTCGCCTCTTCCAGCCGTTGCTTCAATGGATAATTCGTCCACCCTATATTGACCGTCTCATACAACATGCCGGTTTCCTCTTCGACCGGTCCGGGGGCGCCGATGCCGGCGGCAAGCAGCCTCTCTTTCGCTCCGCCGAGCTGGGCGAGCGTCTTTTCAAGCGATCGGGCAATGTCAGCGACGATATGCTCACCGCGATTGGCGGTGTTCGTCGGAATTTCCCATTTGTGCACGATGTCACCCTCGGTGGTGACAAACGCCATTTTGATTGTCGTGCCCCCGAGGTCAATGCCTACCAACCATGGTTCCATTGCATCCTCATCCTTTTTTCATCCGTTTTTCCCGCTCCATTTGCGCTTCCTGCCGCAAAATAAACAAAGCGGCTTGCAGCTGTTTCGCATCGATCAGCTGGGACTGGTACAGCTCTTTCACTTCCTCTTCCATCAGCTCCAGATCAGCGAGCCGGTCGCCCACGTAAATGATCGTGCCAAACCGTTTCAACAGCTGCTGAACATCGTATACCGTCTTCATCATCATTCATGCTCCTTTTTTCCTCTTTTAATGTAGCGGCAAACGGCCGCGGCCGTCAAGACAAAAAACGCAGGCGCTAAAAATCAGCACCTGCGTCAGCGGTCAGGGTCGCGCGGGTGAAGAATCGCCGGTCGCCGGTTTTTGAGCGGCATCGGCGACCGGATGAGCACGTCGCGCATCGCTCGGTAGGAGAACGGGATGAACGGCCATAAGTACGGAACGCCAAATGACGTCATCCGCGCCAAGGCAAGAATCCAAACGGTGATGCCGATGACATAACCGTACAGGCCGAACAGGCCCGACAAAATGAGCAAGGCAATGCGGACGAGCCGGTTCGCCAAACTCATTTCATAGCTGGGCGTCGCAAACGTACCGATGGCCGTAACGGAAAAATACAAAATCACTTCATTGGAAAAGAGTCCAACTTCCACCGCGATGCCGCCGATCATAAGCGCGGCGACGAGGCCGAGCGCGGTCGCCAGCGAAGACGGTGTATGAATGGCGGCCATTCGCAGCATATCCATCCCGATTTCAATCATCAAAATTTGTGCAAACAGCGGAATGTCTCCCAATTTGGCCTTTCCCAAAAACTGGAGTGGATCCGGCAGCAGTTCCGGCTCGATCATGAGCAAATACCAAAGCGGCAGCAAAAACACCGACGCCCAAACGGCCAGAAAGCGGACGAGCCGCAAATACGCCCCGACGATCGGCTTATTCCGGTACTCTTCAGCGTGCTGCAAATGATGCCAAAACGTTGCCGGGGTAATAATGACACTTGGCGATCCATCGACGATCACAAGCACATGGCCTTCATACAAATGGGCCGCTGCCGTATCAGGGCGTTCCGTATAGCGGACAACCGGGTACGGATTCCAATGCCGTCCGGAAATAAACTCTTCCACCGTTTTCTCAGCCATAACCAGCCCGTCTGTGTCAATGGCGGTAATCGATTCCCGAACGCGGCGAACGAGTTCTGGGTCGGCTATTTCCTCGATATAGCAAATGCAAATATCGGTCTTCGAGCGCCGCGCCACCTGCACGTACTCCATGCGCAAGGAAGGGTCGCGGACGCGGCGGCGGATGAGCGCGGTGTTAAAGACGATCGTCTCGACAAAACCGTCGCGCGCCCCGCGTACGACCCGTTCCGTATCCGGCTCTTGCGGCCCGCGCACCGGATACGTGCGGGCGTCAATCAAAATGATCCGCTCAACGCCGTCAACGACTAATGCCGTCGGCCCAGCAAGCACCATCGCGACCGCTTCTTCCAAGTCGTCTGTCTGTCCGATCTCGACGTACGGAAGATATTTTTTCAGGAGCTTCTCAAGCGGGTGAACGTCCAGTTCGTGTTCCTCAAGCCGGGACAAATATCTCATCAAATAATGCAAAATATCGTCTTTGACAAATCCGTCAATCATAAACAACGCCATCGCCCGGCCGCCATATTCGACGTCAAGGCGAATGACATCGAAGCTCTTCCCGACTCCAAGCCGTTCGGCTAAATAGGATGCATTGTCATGAAGGCGACGGGACGCCAGGCGTTTGGGCATCTGTTTCTCCATCGTCATCCCCCTGCATCGTTTGCACTGTATACTCCCCATCATAGACAAGCATGAGGAAATTCATACATAAATGTTCCTTGCAATGCATATATTGGTGAAAACCTTGTCCAATCCGGGAGGATGTCATGAAACGATGGATGATCCCCTTCATGGCGCTTGCTTTTTTCCTTGCCGCCGCGCTCGCCTCGCTGTGGGAGCACGATCAGACCGCTGAAACGATCAAGTTTTTCCCGCTTGATCGCGAAGCGGCGTTCATCGAAGCGAAAACATCGCTTGCGCTTGAGGGCGGCAATGAACCCGGACGCTACGCGCTCCGCTGGTCAGCCGCCTCCATTTTAAACCGCCGCGCCTATTTGCGTCAGGACGTCTCGTTGTTGTTTGCCGATGGCCGCTTGGCCGATGTGCTGTCGAAATGGAAAACGAACACGGATGCCATCGACATGGAAAAGAAGGTCCGGATGCGGGACAGCCGCTTTTTTCAAGCCGTCTCGTTCCATCACGGCGAGCTGCATACAGGAGAGAACATCACAAGCAGCCAAACGATGTCAAGCAGCTATTTGTACGTCATTGACTCACCGTACCATCCGCGCGCATCGTTCCGGCGGCCAAGAACAGATGACGAGCGCGAATGGCAGCGCGTCTTGAACAAAGCCACGAATGAATTTCTTCGTCATAAAGCGGACGAGCTGCTCACCCACTTTTCTTTGTCAAAGAAAGATTATTACGCCCTTTATTTGCCGGAGCTCGTCGCCTACACGGAACAACCGTTGCCGGGGTTGTCAACGGCAAAAACGCAAACCGTCATCGGCCGTCTTTGGGAAGGATTGTACAAGTCGTACATCCTTGGCATAAAAAAAGAGGATGGATCCATCCTCTCGCCAATCGGCAGCACGATGCCGCTCATTCTCATTCGCAAAGATTACAGTAGGCTCTTCGTTCTCATTGAAGCGAAAACCGGGGAAAAAGTGATGCTCGTGCAACTTCTTTAACACATTTCGAAAAGAGGCCTCCCACTTCAAACAAAGCGAAGTGGGGGCGTTTACCGAAATCCGATCCATAAGCCAGCGGCGACAAGCAACGCCGCCACCGCCAACGCTCCCGCCTGCCGCCCTAAAGCGGTGTGTTTTGGCAAATGAACGACGCCAGCCGCCAAAAAACCGCCAACCAGTCCGCCGATATGGCCGGCGTTGTCGATGCCGGGAACAAGCAGGCCAAACAACAGGTTGACGATGATTAAACTGATGACGTTCATCCCCATCGTTCGAAAAAATAAATGCCGGTAGACAGTGCCGAAGTAAAGAAGAGCCCCGAACAGCCCGAAAATGGCTCCCGACGCCCCGGCCGATAATGACGGTGTAAACAAAAAACTCGCCAGCGCTCCGAAAAATCCAGCCGTTACGTAAATGAACAAAAAGCGAAGCGAGCCGTACAGCCGCTCAACCGTGATCCCTAAATAATACAAGGCGAGCGTGTTGGTCAGCAGATGCAAAAAACCAATATGCAAAAACATTGGCGTCAACAGCCGCCACCATTCTCCCGCCTCAATGAGCGGATTGAATTTGGCGCCGTAGTGGATCAACACATCCGGATTCGTGCTCCCGCCGCTCCATTCGAGAACCAAAAACATCGCAACCTGCACGACGATGAACAGCCGGGTGAACATCGGCTTGCCATACTCAAAAATGCGCCGTTCCTCCTCACGGCGGCGCCGCCATTCGCGGACCACCTCGCGCTTTAAGCGCTCGGCGGCAGCAAACGGATCGGACGTTTCCACAGGCGGCTCAAAACGGAGCGCAACACCCGTCATCTCCGCAAGCCGCGGCAGCACGTCCCCCATATTGCCGCTGTGAAGGAGGAGCGTATGAAGCACGCCATCGGACACTCCAGAGAGCGGCAACGGCTCGGCGACAAGAAATTCCCAATNGTCAACCGGCGGATACACCATCACATAAACATTGATGACCCGGCCCGCTTTGCTGAAATTCCATCCCCTCATTTGCTGAACGAATTGCCATGTATATTCCATATCAAGGCGCAACGATCGGCTCCAATCAAAATCAGCGCGCACGAGGCGGATGAGTGTTGGGCGACGCCAATGGTTTGATTCCAGCCATACTTCATCGGCCTGCTCAGACATCCGTACGATGCGGTAGCCGCCGCGAGACAAACGCTGAACAAGCTGCCAAAACAGTACATCCATCGTTCCCATCACGTTCTCCTCTCCCTTTCCCTGGCGAGGCCAAGTCCGACAAACAGCAACAAAGCCAACTCATCGACTGTCCGGCAAACCGGAGCGAATGGGCCGGCGGGCGCCGGCCGCGGCGGCCGGTTTTTTCATAACCGACTTCTTCAAAAATGATTCACCGCTATTGCATCATGGACGCAACATTTGCGAAACAAGAGCGTTGCGCACAGGAGGAATGTGGAGCGCAAATCGGACAAGTTGCTTTCGCAACGACGGAACGCGCAATGCGAAGGCGGCCATTCGGTAGCGATAGCGGTAAGCAAGACATCCAGCGGCAACGACAAGCAGCGGGTACGACCATTTATTCATCGTTGTTCCTCCTTCATCATATGACATGCTCGTTATTCTTTTTCCCTTTTTCTCTCCAAATATGAAGCGGGGCGCGTCTAACGCGCCAGCACGAAGGCGGCCAGCACCGCAAAGATGACCGAAAGAACGTTCACCGCATCATTGTCAAGCCACCGCCAGCCTTTCATATGAATGGTCGCCTGCCCGCAATGCCATTTCCGCTCAGTCGTCGCCCCGCATGCCGGACAGCGGTAAGCCGCTTGCCAAGCCGCGCCAAGCCACGTATCGAACCAGCTGCCGAGCCAACCGAAAAAGGCAAGAGTAAAAACGGGTCGGACGTCGAGAAAAAACACGCCAACAGCCGCAATAAACAGTGCGCCGGCAAACGAAGCAGCCGTGCCAAGGAGCGTCACAGCCCCTGAGGTGCCGGCTTCCACCGGCCGAAAGCTCGGCCAAACCCGAGGCGGCCACGGGCTTAAAGAACCGATTTCAGATGCCCACGTATCAGCGTTCGCTGCAGCGACGGCGACAACAAACAGATCATCCCAAATCGGGTCGGGACGGACAGCGGCCAATAGCGCCAACACGGCCGGCACCCCGCCATTGGCCAGCACTTGGATGGCATCGCGCCGCCCGCCTTTCGCCAATTTTTCAGACAGTTTTGCCTTGCGTTGCTTTCCGATGTGGCTAAAGAAGCTGGAGCTGACAAAAAAGCAGCCTAACACCCATATTCCGCCCCATGAAAAGCCGCATCCAACCGCTGCGCCGATGACAACGGCTGCCGCCGCTCCTGATATGGACAACGAGCGCAACAGCCATCCTCCGCCGGCGGCGAGGGCAGAGACCGCGATATACCACCATTCATCGCTCACAGTGAAGAACTCCTTGATCAGTAATAATGAATTTCACCGGCACATCATGCTCCTCGGCCGGAATGTCGTCCATCACTTGAAAGGAGTAAGCCAGCGCTGCCGTCACCGCCGAAGCTCCCGGCAAATATCGGTCGTAATACCCGCCGCCATAGCCGATCCGGTAGCCGGTTTTGGCAAAACAGACCCCCGGGACAATGATGAGATCAAACTCATCGCGGTCGATCGGCGTTGTTTGTTTTTCAATCGGCTCAAACAATCCGGCGTACGCTTTTTCGAGCTGGGCAAACGACTCAAGCCGCCGAAAGGACATCGTTTTCGCCCTTGGATCGCATTTCGGGACGCCGATCGTTTTTCCTTCCCGCCACGCCTGTTCAATGATCGGCAAGGTGTTGACTTCCGTCTCTCTCGACACCGTCATGGCGATCGTCCGCGCCGTTTGCCATAATGGCCACCGATATAAATGAGCGGCGATTTGCCGATCGTACATCTCTTTTTCTGCCGCTTTAAGCTGCCGAAGCTGATTCAACATGCGCTGGCGCCATTCCTGTTTGCCGTCCATCATCTTCCCCTTCCTCCCATAAAGATAAAAAGCAGCAGGAATCATCTTCCCACTGCTTACTTCGTTTCGCGGTGCAACGTGACTTTGCGATCGCGCGGGCAATATTTTTTCAATTCCAAACGCTCTGGGTTGTTGCGTTTATTTTTCGATGTAATATAGTTGCGTTCGCCGCATTCTGTGCATGCCAATGTAATGTTCACGCGCATCTTTTTTCCCTCCAAACGAGCTTTATACTTTATATATAATCAGACCTTTCTATGATACCATTTTTCTTCGGCGATTTCCACCTCTAAATTTCATCTTTGTTCAATAAGAGCGCCACAAGCAGAGAATGGTATGGTATAGTGAAAAGGGGAGGGATGCATGTGGTGGAATACGCAATCATCGCTTTGGCAGCTCTAGCCATTATTCTCCTTGTTCTTTCCTTTTTTGCGAAAGATGAACTGAAACCGCTCGAAGAACAAATCGATCATTTGACCGTTTCCCTGGCGCAAGAAACGTACCAGATCAAAA
>NZ_LDPD01000023.1:335439-337209 GCF_001026865.1 Geobacillus sp. ZGt-1
AAAAGCGGCTGCAAGTCATCGAGGAGGAGCTCCTCATTCCGGAGCGGCAACGGTCCGCTTCGCCGCGGCTTGGCGGATCATTGTCGCCGGCCGATCGGCGCATCTTGTTTTTGCATAAACAAGGATTCCCGCTCGAAGACATCGCCCGTGAGACGGGGCTGACCGTTGCGGAAGTCGAGCGGGCGGTAAGGAGGTTGCGCCGATGAACAAGCGATCCATGCGTTCGTTTTCCCTCGGGTTGCTTGTATCGACAGCACTGATCGGCGCCTCGTATTACGCTTCACCCCCGGCTGCACCGACGGAAGCGGAAATCAAGACGTTCCTCAAACAGCATGGGCTTGTCGCCGTGGCGAAAGAGGAATACGACAGGCTCCGCAGCGCTCAGCCGAACGCCGCTCCGAAAGCGGCGTCCAAGCAGATGTCCGAACCATCAGGGCAAACCGTTTACGTCTATCGACTCGTTATTCAAAAAGGAGATACGCCAGAGACCTTTGCCCGCGAACTTGAAGAGGCTGGCATCATTCAAAGCGCCCGCGCCTTCAACGACTACTTGGAACAACATGGGCTGACGCGCTCCATCCGCCCCGGCGTCTACAACGTGCGGAGCGATATGGACTACGCAGCGATCGGCCGTTTGATTGCCGAACCATAACGAAAGAAGGTGTCCCTCCCAAAGGACCGGGACACCTTTTCTTAAGGCTGTGTCTGCGCATCAAACAGCGTTTTTTTGAAAGAAACACATCTTTTTTGAAACGAACTTTTTGTCCGTCATGCCTGACGCCCTCCGGCCGCTTTTATCATCCGAACCGCCCGGCGATATAATCCGCCGTCCGCTGATCAGCTGGACGAGAAAACAACGTTTTTGTCTCTCCGTACTCAATCACTTCTCCGTTTAAGAAAAACGCTGTCCGATCGGAAATGCGAGCCGCCTGCTGCATATTATGCGTGACAATGATGATGCTGTATTTTGTTTTCAGCTCGCCCATCAACTCCTCGACCTTCGCTGTCGAAATGGGATCGAGCGCTGATGTCGGTTCATCCATTAAAATGACATCCGGCTCGACGGCCAAACAGCGGGCGATGCACAGCCGCTGCTGTTGGCCGCCCGATAAACCGAGGGCATTTTCATGAAGCCGATCTTTGACTTCCTCCCAGAGCGCCGCTTGGCGCAAGCTTTTTTCGACGATCTCATCGAGCCGCCGCCGGTCGCGGATCCCATGAATGCGCGGCCCATAGGCGACGTTGTCATAAATCGACTTTGGAAACGGGTTGGGCTTTTGAAACACCATGCCCACTTGCGTCCGCAGCTGTTCAACAGGGTATGACGTGTCAAAAATGCGGCGGCCGCGATACAAAATCTCCCCTTCGAGCCGGACGTTTGGAATGAGCTCGATCATTCGATTGAGCGTTTTGATATAGGTTGACTTGCCGCATCCTGACGGGCCGATAATCGCTGTAATCTCGCGTTCATAAAAAGACAGGTGAATATGTTTTAACGCATGATGCTCGCCATACCATACGTTCAGTCCATTCGTTTCGTAAACAACCTCTTTTTTCACCAACTGGGCCGAAGGAATGTCCTCTTTTCGGCGCTCCACCACCGCCATCGTACTCATCGGCGTGACTCCTTTCATTTCCTTCCGCCCTCACTGGCAGCGGAAGATCGAGTTTTTCCTATCATAAGCATACAAAACGATCGTTAACGCTGTGTGGACGGTATGTAAAGTTTTTGTAAACGAACATCATTTTTTGGCTCTTCACCACAACATG
>NZ_LDPD01000023.1:337295-338295 GCF_001026865.1 Geobacillus sp. ZGt-1
AAAAATCAAGTACAACTTTTAGTGAAGAGCCATTTTTTTGCAAGCGCAAAAAAAGAGGCGCCTGGCTAGGCGCCTTTCCTGTCAGCGCGCATCGGCGGCCTCCGCGCCGCCTTGCGCATCGAAGCTGCTCCCGCCTTCAGCGGCTCGCTTCGCTTTCAATTCAAAATAGGCGTCCAAAATGCGGCGGCCGATCCGGTCATTAATCCCGTCGCTCTCCCCTTGCGTCGCCCACGGAACGACAACAGCGAACGACACTTCTGGATCGTTGTACGGCGCATAGCCAACGAGCGTCAAGTTGTACGTTGGATCATTCCGTCGGCTTTGGATCGGTCCATCGTAAAACGCCTCTGCCGTCCCCGTTTTGCCGGCCGGCTTGTACGAAGCACTCGCAAAGTACGAATACGCCGTTCCGCCCGGCTCTTGCATCACACGGCGGAATCCTTCTTGCACTCGCTTGATGTATTCCGTCTTCATATCAATCCGGTTTAGCACAACCGGTTCAAACCGTTTCATGATTCGGCCAAGTTTTTTTCCGTCAGCCGACGGCTCACGAATTTCTTTGACAAGCTGCGGCTTCATTCGATAGCCGCCGTTGGCGATCGTCGAGACGTATTGCGCCAGCTGCATCGGCGTATACATATCATACTGGCCGATCGCCAAGTCAAGCAAAAGCCCCGCTTGCGTGCTCTGTCCTTGGAAACCGCCGAGTTCGTTCGGCAAATCGATCCCGGTTTTCACGCCAAGGCCGAATTGGCTGAAATAGTGGCGAATCGTCGTAAATGCCTCTGGATTGATGCGAAGCGGCGCGTGCGGACGATACACACCGCCCCCGATGGCGATCGCTGTTTTGAACATATAGACGTTCGATGACTGCTTGAGCGCCGTCAGCTCGTTGATCGTCCCCATCGTCTTCCATGATTTTTTTACCGGGGTTTTTTTAATATACAGCGGCTCATCCTTGATATACGTATTCGGATGAAGCACCCCGGTTTGAAAGCCG
>NZ_LDPD01000023.1:338337-373255 GCF_001026865.1 Geobacillus sp. ZGt-1
GCGGACGTGATGTTGCCGATGGCAAAGTCGACAAATTTGCCATCTTGAAGAAGCTTGCCGGCCATCGCCAACACTTCGCCCGTCTTCGGGTTCATCATGACGACAAACGCCCGGTCCAAGAGCGGCGACCGGCCTTTGCGCTTCGTCGCCAAAATCTCCTGCTGAATGATCTCTTCGACTTTTTGCTGCAATTCAGCATCGATGGTCAACACGAGATCTTTGCCGCGCTCGCCTGGATACACTTGCTCAACCGAGATGACATTGCCCGATTTGTCGACAACGTTTTTCACTTTTGCCTTTTTGCCGTGCAGCACTTCTTCATACTGCATCTCCAAATAGCTTTTGCCGACGCGGTCATTGCGGCTGTAGTCGCGGGCTAAAAAGTAATCGAGCCGTTCGCGCGGGACGCCTTCGTCTTCTTCAGTCACACTGCCGAGCACAGAGCGGAATGTGTTGTCATAGACGTATTTCCGGTCCCAATCCACCGTCGTATTGACGCCGGGCAGCTCGCTCAAATGCTCGCTGACGACCGCATATTCGCGGTCGGTCACTCCTTTGCTTTTGACCGTCTGTGGCGTCAAGGCGTAGCCGCTCTCCATCTCATGTTTAATGGCGATCACTTCAAGCTCTGCTTTCGAAATTTGCGCCAAATCTTGCTTGGTGATGCGATCGAGCGTCCACTCGTACACTTTTTTGTCGATCTCTTTTTGCGTCAATCCTTGATCAGCGAGCTTTTTCCGTTCTTGTTCGCTCACCTTCCGTTTCGCTTCTTTCGGATGCGTTAAAATCCAATAATCTTTCATATCGCGCTCAGTTACTTTTTTCTCAGCATCGGGAATGTCGATGTATTGGGCAAGTTTCCTTGCTATGTCCAATATTTCTTCCGGCTGTGTCGTTTTGGAGCGCGTGTACGTAATCGCCTTTTGCGGTGTGTTGTCGACGATCACGCGGCCGAATCGATCGTAAATTTTGCCGCGCGGCACCGGCGTGCTGACGATTTCATCCTGCGTTCGCTCCACTTCGCGCCGATAATCTTCACCGTAGACGATTTGTACGACGCCAAGGCGTAAAATCAGTGCTGAAAACAACAAAAAAACAAAGAAAAACAAAATGTTTAACCGAATCGGCACTTGTGCTCGCTTTTTCCGTTTCATCCCCCGGTCCTCCTTCTCCTCCCCCTATTGTAAAAGAAAAAGTCGGTCATGGCTAGGGAAAAACTTGGCCCCTCACACCGGCGAACGGCCTCGTTCGCCGGCCAGCTTCGGCCGAAGCAAAAGCCTCTCGCGCCGGCCGCGCTCCGGACGGCCATCGGTGAAGCGAATGCGGCGGACAAACCAATAAATCACCAAATGCCCGGCCCCGCACACAAACATAAGCACCCGAATGCCAGCCTCTTCACCAAAGAGCGCCATAGCCGTCAAAAAGGCTAAAATCGATGCCACCCGTCCGGCGTTTAAAAACAATTCCCGGACAACAATGTATTCGACGCGCGCCTCGGCCGATTTCCAGCTCTTTCCGATGACGTCAAACGTCAAGGAGGAATACGGAACAAGCAGCAATGGATACGCAATGGCGATCGTGATGGCATAAAGAATGAGGCGCGGATAGGTTGGATGGAAGACGATCAAAAAAATCGCTCCGTATAGCAACGCTCCTCCCAGCAAAATCGCTTTCATCCGATATTCACGCTTGATCAGCCGGGAGACAGCATAATAGGCGACAAACGATGTAAACGAGTTGACAAGCCCGAATTTGCCGAGCGCCCATTCACTTCCAGAAGTGACATACACAAGCACGGAAATGATAAACACAAACGTGCCTTCGCGCAATCCTTGAAAAAAGTGGGCATTCGTAATGAGCCGCCAGTTCCGGTTTTCATTCCGCTCCTTTAAAATGCGGACGAACAAATATTTCCCCGCGGCCGCGCGGCGCTTCAAGAAAAAGCTGAGCAGCACAGCGACAAGAAACAAGCCGAGCGACAGCGAGAAAACGAACGTATACCCTTTCGCTCCATGAAGCGATGAGATGATATAACCGGCGGCAATCGGCCCGATCATGCCGGCTGATGAGGTCAACACCCCGAAAAAACCGTTAAAAAAGTCGCGCGTCTCCGGTTCGGTAATTTCAAATGTCAACACGTTAAATGCCAGCCAATAAAAACCATAGCCGACGCCGAGCAGCGCGCCGAGAAAAAGCAAATATTGATGAGCGCGAGAGCCGACCAATAAAACGGTGACAAAAAAAACGGCTAAACACGACACGCCAAGCCGCAAAACGAGGATGCGGTCAATTTGTTTCGCCAGCCGTCCGGCGAAAATAAACGTCAGCGGCTGCATCGTGACGACCGCCAAATTGTATAGCGCCAAGTCGCGGAAATCGCCGGTCTGTTTCCATAAATAAATGTTGACAAACGTGTTTGAGAGGGAAACACCGAGCGTGTAAAACCCGCCGATGCAAAGCAAAAGCAACAGGTCGCGGTTCACTTGTTCTTGGCCGGTTAGTTTTTGGAAAAATGCCATTGCAAACTCCCCTTTTCATCTATCCGGTAGTGTGGCCATTTCCGCAGCCTCTATGCACCCGGCGCGAAGAAAACCGCTTCCTTTGCCTGCACCCTCCGTCGCTAAAAAAAGCGGGGCGTTTTGTTTCGCCCCGCTTTGTTGATTACTTCGCTTTCGCTTCGCTGTACCGTTTCGCCACTTCGTCCCAGTTGACAATGTTCCAGAATGCGGCAATGTATTCCGGACGGCGGTTTTGGTATTTCAAGTAGTACGCATGCTCCCAAACGTCCAAGCCGAGAATCGGCGTTTTGCCTTCCATGATCGGCGAGTCTTGGTTCGGCGTGCTCGTAATTTCCAGCTCGCCGTTGTTCACGACAAGCCATGCCCAGCCAGAACCGAAACGGCCGGCCGCTGCTTTCGAAAACTCGTCTTTAAACGCGGTGAAGCTGCCGAATTTTTTGTTGATCGCCTCAGCCAGCTCACCCGTCGGCTCACCGCCGCCATTTGGCGACAAAATCGTCCAGAAAAGCGAGTGGTTTGCATGACCGCCGCCGTTGTTGCGCACCGCCGTGCGAATGCTTTCCGGAAGGGCTTCCAAATTGCTGAGCAATTCTTCGAGCGATTTGTTTTGCAAATCCGGATGCCCTTCAAGCGCCGCATTCAAATTTGTAACGTATGTGTTATGGTGCTTCGTGTGGTGAATGTTCATCGTTTCTTTGTCGATGTGCGGCTCAAGCGCATCATACGGATACGGCAATGCTGGCAATTCAAATGGCATACCGATCTCCTCCTTTTTGATTTATGTACACGAACGCCAAAGCGTTCGCTTGAGATTAGCTTACCAAAGTTGGCACAATGTTTCAATCGATTTGCTTGTCCTCGCTTTTTGTTTACATATTTTCAACACACCGTTGACCGTTTCTTCATAATGACAAGCTATAGTATAAGGTAGCTTCCAGTTAAGGGGGAACTCAGCGAAAATGGAAACAAAGCGATCACGTTCTTTATGGAACGCCTTTCGACTTGAGACAATTGTCATGATGGCCATGGTGCTCACAACGACGTTGTCGGCCCTTGTCATCACCTCAATCGGCTATATTCAAGGGCGCCATTCAGCGATTCAGTCGATCCAACAACAGTTGCAGCTATCAAGCGAAACGATGGTTGAAAAAATTTCTATTTTAAAAGCGACAACGACCAATGAAGCATTTTCTCAAAAACTGAATTATTCATTGACGCTAAATGAACGGAAATTCCACGCCTTACACCTTCATCCGGTGCAATTGATTGTAACGAAAACGGGAAAGGCGGTGGCAAAACGGCCATCCTCGCCCAATCAAACGCTGCCCGAACAGGTCGTGCGCGATATATTGAAAAAGAAGCAAGGTGTTTTGCATACAGACCAATGGCTGGCTGCATTTTCCAGTTCCAGCGATTTGCAGGGAGCGGTCTACATCATCGCCATTCCGGAAAAGGATTATCTGTGGCCGCTTTTGAAACAGCAAGCAACAAACCTGGCATGGTCTGTTGCCGCTGTCTTGACCGTATGCCTGGCCGGATGGAGAATCATCCATCGCGCCACTCGTCCCATTGCTTGGCTCCAACAAGCCATGGAACGGCTTGGATCCGGCGACTGGCGGTCGCGCATTGAATTGCATGCAGCGACAAAAGATATTCTTGCCCTTGCCGACGGGTTCCATCAGATGTCCAGCAATTTGGCTGTTCTGATCGAACATATGCGTTTCAGCTCTGAGCAAATCGCAGCGGCTACGAACCTTTTAAACCAAACATCCTCGGAGACTACAGCGGCTTCCGAACAAATCGCCGCGGCGGTGGCAGACACAGCGTACGGAGCAGAGCAACAAGCACGCAAATCGGCTGACATCGCCTCTTTTTTTCAACAACTGGCAGACGAAATGGAACAAATGTCCTTTCGAATGGAAGAAGCCCGTCGTTCCACAGAACAAGCCCATTCCAAAGCGGAAAGCGGCAACCAGCTTGTTCAACGGGCAAACAGCGACATGGGTTACTTGCAACAATCGATCGCAAAAACGATGCACACAATCGATGCATTGAAAGACCATTCACGCCATATTACCAGCATTCTTTCACTAATCGGAACCATCGCTGAACAAACGAACTTACTGGCTCTAAACGCTGCCATTGAAGCAGCGAAAGCAGGAGAGCATGGACGGGGATTCGCGGTTGTTGCGAAAGAAATCCGGGTGCTGTCGGCGCAAACAGGACAAGCGTTGGCGCAAATTCAATCGATTGTCCAAGATGTGCAAAGCCAAATCGAGGCCGCCGTTCAATCAATGAAGGAAAGCGCCAAACAACTCGATGAAACGAAAAAAACGTTCACGGAAAGCCAACAAGCCTTTAAAGAAATCACAACAATGGTGTCTCATTCATCCGCACATACATTGCAAATTTCAGAAAAATTCGTTGCCATCGAACGGCAAATTAGTGATATGCGAAAACATATCACAGAGATTGCCACCGTTGCCCAACAGATTGCGTCTTCGATGGAGCAAATTTCGAATTTTACTGACGGTCAGCACGAGGCCATGGCGGCCATTCGCTCCGAAGCCGATGCGCTGAATGACCGCGTGTTGCATTGGCGCACCTTGCTTGGCACCTTTCATTTGCCTTCTGACTAAAGCGGGAAGATGCCCGCTTTTTTCTTCGTCCCAAGTTGAATTCTTCCTCTTTCCCGGCTACAATGGAAAAGGAGACAAAGAAAGGTGTGTCTGCGATGAACGTATTTGTCCAGCTGTGGAAAAGCTTATATTCTCCGAAAGACATCGCCCGCTTTCGATTCCAAGGAATTGGGAAAACGATCGGGTATGTGTTTTTGCTGACTTTGCTGTCCATTCTTCCGACGTTTTACTATGTCTCCTCGTCGCTCACTGAAGGCATCCGCACAACGAGCGCCTTATTGAATAACGAGTTGCCGCCGTTTTCGATTGAAAACGGCGAACTTCACTCGGAGGCGGCCACGCCGATTCATATTGATCAAGGCGGATTTACGATCATTTTTGACAGCACCGGCAAAGTGACGAGTGAGAACGTCGAGCAGTTTCCGAACGCCATCGCGCTCTTGAAGCATGAGGCCGTGCTCGTCGCCGGCCATCAGGCGCAGCATTACAGCTATGCCACGTTTCCGGATGTGACCATTACCGACGAAGACGTTCGCGCGTTCATCGCCGGTCTTCAGTCGCTTCTCCCTGTCCTCATCCCGCTTTTTGGGTTCGTTTTATACGTGCTCGCCTGCGCCGGGAAATTCATCAGCGTGTGCATCTTTGCCTTTTTCGGCCTGATTCTTGCCGGCGTGCTCGACAAAACGCTGCGCTACCGCCATACATGGGTGATGTCGGCTTACGCCATTACGCTGTCGACCGTCTTTTTCACCGTGATGGAAACGGTGCAAGCGGTCGTGCCCTACGGCGCGTTGATCCATTGGTTCGTTTCGCTTGTCGTTCTCTTTTTGGCAGTCAAGGAAGTGCCATCAGCCAAACGGGAAATATAAAAAAGCTGCCTGTCGATGCAGGACAGCTTTTTTTGTGCTTACGCTGCTTTGCTTCTTTCTCCTCGTCCTCGACGCGCGCGCCGCCCCCCGGAGAAATGCCGCGCAAGCAAGGAAGAAGCGAGCCGTGCAGCCAAATTGAATAAAAGAACGGCCACCATCAACACAGCCGCCGATTTGGCCGCGATCAGCTTCGCGTCTGGGACAATGCCTTCCGAATTCAATTTCCAAATATGCACCGTCAGCGTTTCGGCCGGCCGGAACACGTTCAGCGGGTTGGCCTGGCTGCCCCAATCCGCATCCCAACGAAGCATCGGAGTCGTCAGCCCAGCGGTATAAATGAAAACAGCCGCTTCGCCGAAAATGCGCCCAGCCGATAAAATGACGCCGGTGACAATTTGCGGGATGGCGGCCGGAAGCACCGCTTTGACCAACGTCTGCCAGCGCGTCGCTCCAAGGGCAAGACTCCCCTCTTTAATGTTGGCTGGAACATCCAAAATCGCCGTTTCGCAAATGCGCGTCAATCCAGGCAAATTGATGATCGTGACGGCTAACGCTCCGCCGAGCAGCGTATAGCCCCAACCCGTCAAGGTGACAAACGCCAACAATCCAAACAACCCGACGACAATCGACGGCAATGATGCCATCGTTTCCAAGCAAAGGCGAATGAACCCGACGATCCGCCCTTGTTTGGCGTATTCGGCCAAATAAATTCCAGCTCCCAACGAAAGCGGAACCGACAAAAGCAATGTCACAACCAACATATAAAATGAATTGATGAGCTGCGGACCAATGCCGCCGCCCGCTTGCGTATTGCTCGGCCGTCCGAACAGAAACTCAGGTTGCCAAAACCCCGCTCCTTTCGACAACACAACGGCAAAAAAGAACATGAGCAACCCGATGACTGCAGCAGCCACCGCATAGAAAATGCCTGTCCAAACTTTATCGATCATTCGCGCTGTCATCTTATCGCTCCTTTCTCGGGCCGACCAAACGGATCACGGCAATGAAGAAAAACGAGATCAAGAGCAAAATGAGCGCCAATGTCCATAACGCGTTGTTCCATGGTGTTCCGTTGATCGTATTTGCCATATCCATCGTCAATACACTTGTTAACGTCGCCGTCGGGCTGTCAAGGCCTGAAGGCAGCTTAATCGTATTGCCGATCACCATCTGCACAGCAAGCGCCTCGCCAAACGCCCGCGCCAAGCCGAGAACGACGCCGGTGGCAATCCCGGCTTTCGCCGCCGGAACGATGACGCGGGAAATCGCCTGCCAACGCGTAGAGCCAAGCCCGTATGATGCTTCCATATACGTCATCGGGACATTGGCCAAGGCGTCGGCCGCAATGCTGGTGATGGTCGGCAAAATCATCATACTAAGGACGATGATCCCCGCCAACAGACTAAAGCCGGAGCCTCCGAACCATTCGCGCAAGAGCGGAACGAGAATCGTCACCCCAAGCCAGCCATACACCACCGACGGAATGCCGACAAGCAGCTCCAGCACCGGCTTGAGCAACGAAACGAACCATTTGGGAGCGATAAAGTTCATGAAAATCGCCAACGCCAACGCGATCGGCGCACTGATCAACAAAGCGCCAAGCGAGACGAGCATCGAGCCAACAATAAAAATGAGCGCCCCATACTTCGGCGGCGTGCCGTTTGGATCCCTTGCATCGAAAGCAACATGTCGGAAAGCGAAAGACCGCTGTCCGTAAAGGACTGAATTCCCTTTACCGCCAAAAAGATGATCATCGTCACCGTAATCAGAACGATCAGCCAGCCGCAGATGACCGCAAACGTGCGGCCGATGTACTCTTCAAGCCAGCGATTCCGCCGTTTCGTATGCATTTGTTGCATGGCTTCATCCCTCCATTGTCAAAGGCCGGCCTAACGAGCCGGCCTTCCGCCCTTCTCTACTCCAATTCCGTCATCGGGATATACCCCATCTTTTTAACGGTCGGCGCAAATTCTTCGCTCTTGACAAAGTCGATAAACGCTCGCACTTCTTCCTTCGCTTCCCCTTTGGTAATCATGTATTCATACGACCAAAACGGGTACTTTTCCGTGCGGATGTTTTCCACCGTCGGTTCCGCGCCGTCAATTTTGACCGTTTTCAAGTTTTTCTTTTCCCCAATTAAATACGACATGGCTACATAGCTGACAGCGCCCGGCGTCGAGCTGATCGCCTGTTCGACCGCTCCGTTCGAATCTTGCACCGTACCGATGGAATCATCGATTTTTACGCCTTTCATGATCGTTTTCTCAAATGTCGCCCGCGTACCCGATGACGCCGGACGGTTGATCACGTGAATGGCTTCATCTGGTCCGCCGACTTCTTTCCAGTTTTTAATCTTTCCGCTGAAAATATCTTGAATTTGCTTCGTCGTTAAATTATCGACCTTCACATCGTCGTTGACCACAATCGCAAAGGCGATGCCGGCCACTTTATGGTCAACAAGCTCTGACGCTTTCGATTTGTCGTCCAGCTTCTCCGCCGCCGGCACATCCGAGTTGCCGATTTGCACGGCGCCGGCTGCCACTTGGTTGACGCCCGTACCGCTGCCGCCGCCTTGAACGGTGATCGATACGTCCGGATACTTTTCCATAAACGCGTTTGCCGCTTCCTCTGCCAGCGGCTGAAGCGCTGTAGATCCCGCTAGTGCAATGGTGCCGGAGTAGGTTTCTTCTTTCTTTGCCGTTCCTTCATTGCCGCCCGCGTTGTTCTTTTCAGTCTGCCCGCAGCCGGCCAAAACGCCGGTCATCAACAAGGCGGCCAATCCCAATTTGACTCGTTTGCTCCACATTCAGAAATCCCCCCGTTTTGTTTTCGTACTTTCAACGTACAAGACCATTGTAGCGAGACATTGTTAGGCCCTTATAAAGCAGTTGTTAAGTTTCTGTAAAGACAAAAAACAGGAATATTTTCAAAAAGCCGTCAAGCGAGCCTTGAAGGCAAAGAAGAACGGTGATGCCGTTTTTCAAATTGGAGACATTCTTTTGTTGAAGTGTTTTCCTCATGAACTCAACGACCTTGCTAAGGAAGACATATTTTCGCTGGACAAGCATACATATGAAATAGATATACGCATGCGGAGGAAGCGTCATGAAAAAATTCATTTTTCTCCTGCTTCTCTTTCTTTCCAGTTATATCGTTTACCGCGACCTTGTCATCGGAACGCTTCACCCTTCATCTGAAACAGCGGCAGCCGTTGTCCAGTCGAAACAGGCGGCCATCCCGTACCGGACGGTGACCATTCGCCCTGGCGATACGTTGTTGTCCATCATCGAGAAAGAACTCAACGGTCCATTGCCCGTTCCGCTTGAGCAACTGATCCGTGATTTTGAACGGTTAAATCCAGGCGAACATGCGCAAACATTAAAAATCGGGAAAACTTATAAAGTGCCGATCTATCGCTAACCGGCGAATCGCTTGTCAAACGGCGGATGGCACTGTTACAATAATGCAGAAAGCGACTTGAATGTTAAAGGAGCGAATTCCCGTGGGTGAAATCATCCATCGTTCAAAGACTCGGCCGGTCCGCGTCGGTCCGCTGACAATCGGCGGCAGCAACGAAGTCATCATTCAAAGCATGACGACGACAAAAACGCACGATGTCGAAGCGACGGTGGCGCAAATCCACCGCCTCGAGGAAGCGGGGTGCCAAATCGTCCGCGTCGCCTGCCCGGACGAGCGGGCCGCCGCGGCGATACCGGAAATTAAAAAGCGAATCAACATCCCGCTTGTCGCCGACATCCACTTTGACTACAAACTGGCGCTGAAAGCGATCGAAGGCGGCGTTGATAAAATCCGCATCAATCCAGGCAACATCGGGCGCCGCGAAAAAGTCGAAGCGGTCGTGAAAGCGGCGAAAGAGCGCGGCGTACCGATTCGCATCGGCGTCAACGCCGGATCGCTGGAAAAACGCATTTTGGAAAAATATGGATATCCAACAGCCGACGGCATGGTTGAGAGCGCCTTATATCATATCCGCATTTTAGAAGAACTTGATTTTCACGATATTATCGTTTCGTTGAAAGCGTCCGATGTGCGCCTCGCCATTGAAGCGTACGAAAAAGCGGCGCGCACGTTCGACTACCCGCTCCATGTCGGCATCACCGAAGCGGGAACGCTTTTTTCCGGCACGATCAAAAGCGCGGTTGGACTCGGCGCCATTTTAAGCAAAGGCATCGGCAATACGATCCGCGTTTCGTTAAGCGCCGACCCGGTTGAAGAGGTAAAAGTGGCGCGCGAAATTTTAAAAACGTTCGGACTCGCTTCCAATGCGGCGACGCTCATTTCCTGCCCGACGTGCGGGCGGATTGAGATCGATTTGATTCGCATCGCCAACGAAATCGAAGACTATATCGCCAAAATTCAAGCGCCGATCAAAGTCGCTGTGCTCGGATGCGCCGTCAATGGACCAGGGGAAGCACGGGAAGCCGACATCGGCATTGCCGGCGCCCGTGGCGAAGGCTTGTTGTTCCGCCACGGCAAAATCGTCCGAAAAGTACCCGAAGAGCAAATGGTGGAAGAGCTGAAAAAAGAAATCGACAAGCTGGCGGAAGAATACTTTGCAAAGCAAAAGGAAAACAAAGCCGCTCTGAAAGGCAGCGCCGCCCAATGAGCGGAAGGTTCCTGCACAACGAGAAAGGGCGTCCCCGCTTGGGGACACCCTCGCTTTTTACGTATAAAACGGCATAATAAACAGGCGGACGAGAATAGCGATGACGCCGATGCCGATGGCCCACGCACCGAGCGTCTCTGCGCCGCGCCGGCGCGCGATAAACCCGACAATAATGCCGGCCGCCCCTAACAAAATCGGCCAAATAAACAAGGCGATGATGGATAGGGCCAAAGCGAGCCAGCCGAGCCCGGCGCCGTCCGCGCGTTCTTCGTCCCGTTCGTCGCCGCGGCGAATCGGTTCAGCGACTTCCGCCGCTGTTTCTTCCATAAAATTGCGTTCTGGTTCCTCTTTTCCGATCGATTGCACGTAACTTCCGTTATACGTGCGCTCGCGGTCGTCTGCCATATGCTTCCCTCGCTTTCCTAAAGTAAGAAGCATTATTAGTATGAGAAACCGGCGTTATTTTATCAGTGTGAATATTTTCTAACAGGAGGATGAAGCGGTGAAAAAACGGCTTGGCATCGACATTGACGGCACGGTGACATGTCCGAGCACGTTCATTCCGTATTTAAACGAAGCATTCGGCAAAGAGCTCGCATTAAACGACATTACGCAATACAATTTGGCGCCGTTATACGGCGTGGCGGAGGAAGAAATGGACCGCTGGCTTGAGGAAAACGAAGCGGATATTTATGAGAGGGCTCCGCTTGCCCGCTATGCGCTTGAGGTGATTGACAGCTGGAAAGACAAATACGAGCTGTATTACATCAGCGCCCGTGGCCGCCATTTGTACGATCTCACCGAGCGCTGGTTCCGGCGGCACGGCGTCCATTACCACCATATTGATCTGATTGGGTCGCACGACAAAATCGCCGCCGTCCGCCAATATAAGCTGTCGGCCTTCTTTGAAGACAAGTACGATAATGCCTGCGAAATCGCCGAAACATGCGGCATTCCCGTCATTTTGTTTGACACTCCGTACAACCAAGGCCCGCTCCCCGAAAACGTCATCCGCGTCAATAACTGGCTTGAAGCAAAGCGAGAAATCGAACAGCGCCTCCGGCCATAAACAAGGGGCTGATCCAAAACGCGAATGCGTTTTGGGATCAGCCCCTCTGTTGACATTGCGGACATGTGCCGTAAATTTCAAACTTATGGTCCGTGATCTCATACCCATCGAGCTGCGCCGCAAGCCCATCCATCGGACAAGCGTCAATCTTCTTCGTTTTTCCGCACTGGATGCAAATGAAATGATGGTGGTGGCGGCGGGCGCCGCAGGCAAAACGGAAATGTTTCTCCCCGGAAAGCTCGGTCATTTCCAAAATGCCAAGCAGCGCAAAGAGCGACAAATTGCGGTACACGGTATCAACGCTCAAGCCCGGATAGACGGGACGGAGCGCTTCAAGCACGTCTTTGGCCGTCAAGTATTTGTCGCTTTCGGCAAACAACTCAAGCATTTGTCTCCGTTTTTCCGTATATTTAAATCCTTTCTCTTTCATCAACTGCAACGCTTCGTCGATATTCATCGCTGCCGCCCCCTTTTCCATCCGAGTGCGAAAAGCAAAATGACAACCGCTGCGATGACGATCGTTCCACCCGGCGCCCAGTCTAGCTCATACGCCGCCCAAAGCCCGGCGATGACGGCCAGCTCCCCGAACAAAATCGAAAGCCCGATTACCTGTTTAAAACTTTTGGCGATGCGGATGCTCGCCGCCACCGGCAGCGTCATGAGCGATGAGATGAGGAGCACGCCGACGATGCGCATCGATGCAGCAATGACGAGCGCAACAAGCACAATAAACAAAAAATGGATCAATGTGGTGCGAACGCCGGAGACACGGGCGTATTCCTCGTCAAAGGAAAGAAGAAACAGCTCTTTGTAAAACGTCAAAATCACTATCGCGGCAGCTGCGGCGACAGCAAACGCTGTCCAAACGTCAGCACGGCTGACGGCGCTGACGCTGCCGAATAAATACGAAAACAAATCGGTCGTAAACCCGTTGGCCATCGAAATGAAAATGACGCTCAAGCCAAGACCG
This sequence comes from Geobacillus sp. ZGt-1, assembly GCF_001026865.1. Taxonomy (NCBI): domain Bacteria; kingdom Bacillati; phylum Bacillota; class Bacilli; order Caryophanales; family Anoxybacillaceae; genus Geobacillus; species Geobacillus sp. ZGt-1. The sequence goes on from NZ_LDPD01000023.1 coordinate 351,031, forward strand.
GACGACAACACGATTGGAATCGCAAGCTCTTCATAATGCCGATACACAGCGCGCAGCTTTTCGATAAACAGCGACCCGACGACGGAAAACCCCATTCCGATGTAAAGCGGGTTCCAGCTCGCGGCCGCCGGCGCCGATGAACTGAGCAAGAGCCCGGCGGCAATGCCCGCAAGCGTCACATGACTCAATGCATCAGCGATGAGCGACAGCCGCCGAACGACAATAAAAACGCCGAGCAATGGCGCCGTAAAACCGGTCAAAACGCCGGCAACAAACGCATTGCGCAAAAATTCGTATTGCCAAATGGCTTCCCACACGTGTCATTCCTCCACCGTCACCGTTTCATTCCGCTCGTTCATGCTCGTGAGAGAGAACGTGGAGCGGATGGCCATAAAACTGCGAAATCGCCTCGTTGCCAAGATGTTCGAACTCTTCCGCCTTTCCATGGAAATAGAGGCGCTTGTTCAAACAGGCGATATCGGTCACCCGGTCCGTGATCGTCCCGATGTCATGCGTCACTAAGATAAGCGTTAAGCCGCGGCGGTTCAAGTCGCCGAGCAGTTCGTAAAATTCATGCACATGGCGCGCATCCACGCCGACCGTCGGCTCGTCTAAAATGAGCAAATCCGGCTTGCTCGCCAGTGCGCGGGCGATAAATACCCGTTGTTGCTGGCCGCCGGACAGCTCCGCGATATTGCGCTTTGCCAGGCCGCTCAACCCAACGGCCGCGAGCGCCGCTTCGACCGCACGGCGGTCTTCGTGTGTCAGCGGCCGAAATAAGCCGCGTTTGGCCGCCAACCCACTCGCCGCCACTTCCTCAACCGTCGCCGGAAAGCTGCGGTTGAAGCTGTTCGCTTTTTGCGACACGAAACCGATTCGATGCCATTCGCGAAACGATTCAATCGGCTCGCCGAACAAAAAAATGCGGCCGCTGTTCGGTTTTAACAAGCCGAGCACACATTTGAGCAGCGTCGATTTTCCCGAGCCGTTCGGGCCGACCAATCCTAAAAATGCCCCTTTCGGCACCGTTAAACTAACATGCTCAAGCACGTTCTCGTTTTCATAGCGGAACGACACATCCTCAATTTGCACAACAAGCCCATTTTCCATGGCGGTTCTCCCTTGCTAATTCAGAATCATTCCGATTTGCTTCACTATGCAAGTATACCCCACCATCCGCGTTTTGTAAACCTCAATGAATCGCTGATTTAAAGCGGGCGCCGCGCACTTCATGCGTCGGCATAATGGTGATGAACGCATCCGGGTCGATTTCATTGACGATCGATTTTAGTTTTGTCACTTCCAAGCGCGTGACGACTGCATAAATGATTTCCTTTTGCTCGTCCGTATATCCGCCTTTGCCGAGCAATTTCGTCGTCCCGCGGCCGAGCCGGTGCAAAATGGCGTCGGAAATTTCCTCATAATGATCGGTCACAATAAAGGCCGCCCGCGTCTCGTCAAGCCCTTCAATGACCGCATCGATCGTTTTTGAGGCGATGTAGTACGTCATCACCGAATACATGGCTGGCTCGAGGCCAAACACAAACGCCGCCCAGCCAAAAATAAAAACGTTGACAAACATGACAAACTCGCCGACCGAAAACGGGATTCTTTTCGTCATCAAAATCCCCAAAATTTCCGTCCCATCGAGCGATCCGCCATGACGGATGACCAATCCGACGCCAAGACCGAGCGACAACCCGCCAAAAACGGTGGCTAAAATCGGCTCGGTCGTCAGCGGGGAAAGATGGTGAAACAGCCGTTCGGTGACGCCGAGGATCACGACGCCTAAAATCGTTGACAGCATGAACGTTTTTCCGATTTGCTTGTAGCCGAAATACATGAACGGGGCGTTTAAGAGGATGACGAGCGTGGCGAAATTGAACAGCCGCCATTCGTCCGGAGTCAAGTAGTCCAGAATCAGCGATATGCCAATGATGCCGCCGTCGATCATTTTGTTCGGAACGAGCAGCCGCTCGATGGCAAACGCCGCCAAAGAGGCGCCGATGGCGATCATCAACACCCGATACAACACATGGCCTAGCGGTTCTTTTTTATGCTGTTTTGGCGCCAAACTACCACCCTTTCCCTTTTTGTTTTTTCTATTATACCATACACGCCTTTTCCATTCACGTCATATGATGGAACAGAAGCAAGGAGGCGGCTGCGATGAACATTTACCAACAGCTTGTCAAGCAAAAATTAAAAACGATCACCCCGGAAGAACTCGTTGCGTACAGCCGAGAGTACGGCTTGCCCATCACGACAAGCCAAGCGAAACAAATTCTTCATCTCGCCCGGACGAACGACATTAACGTCTTTGACCCCGAGGAGCGGAAAAAATGGGTGCGAGAGTTAGCGAAAATCACCTCGCCGGACATCGCTCGAAAAGCGAACGAGCTATTTTTGAAATTCGTGCAAAAAAAATAAAAGGGCGCATAGCCCTTTTCTCATTCCGCCCCAGCGTTGATTTTTTCAAGCAACTGGTCATCGAACGACTGCGCCCGCAGCATGGCGATTTCGTGCTTGTACGGTGGTTTTTTGTTGTGTTTGTCCTCGCCCACGTATGGGGTTTCTAAAATTTTCGGAATATCCTCAAGCTGCGGGTGATGGACGATATAGTTGAGCGCAGCAAACCCGATATGGCCGAAACCGATGTTTTCATGGCGGTCTTTCCGGCTGCCGCGCGGGTTTTTGCTGTCGTTGATGTGCAGTACTTTCAGCCGCCCGAGACCGATGATCCGGTCAAACTCCTCAAGGACGCCGTCAAAATCGTTGACGATGTCATAGCCGGCGTCATGCGTATGGCATGTATCAAAGCAAACGGACAGCTTATCATTATAGGTGACGCCGTCGATAATGTACGCGAGCTCCTCAAACGTCCGCCCGCATTCCGACCCTTTGCCGGCCATCGTTTCTAGGGCGATTTGCACGTTCTGTTCGCGCGTCAACACTTCATTCAGTCCACGAATAATTTGGCGAAGTCCGGCTTCCACCCCTGCGCCGACGTGAGCGCCTGGATGGAGCACAAGCTGTTTGGCTCCAATGGCTTCCGTCCGCTCGATTTCCGCGCGCAAAAAGTCGACGCCCAGCGAAAACGTATCGAGATTGGTCGTATTGCCGATATTGATGATATACGGGGCGTGGACGACAATCTCTTCGATGCCGTGCGCTTGCATATGCTGGCGCCCGGCTTCGATGTTGAGCTCTTCAATCGACTTGCGCTTTGTGTTTTGCGGCGCCCCGGTGTAAATCATAAACGTGTTCGCTCCGTAGGAGGCCGCTTCCTCGCTGGCGGCCAGCAGCATTTTCTTTCCGCTCATGGAAACATGTGAACCGATTTTTAACATGTTCTTCTCTCCCTTTTCTTTGCGTTAAAGGCGGACGGCTATTATGATTTTTTGAAGCGGCCAAGCCGCTTTTTCTTCTTCTCCAGCTCCGCGCGCAACTTTTTTTTGTAGCCCGGCTTCACCTGCTTCGTTTTTTTCAGTTTGGCGAAAAGCAGCGCCAGTTCGTCATCCTTTTCGCCCGCCCGCTTGCTCCGCCGGTTCCACGGCGGCAGCTCCTTCCATTCGCCGCGCACGAAATCACGGTGGACAAACGAAATTCCCATTTTTTCCAACCGAGCAATCGCATCTTGGTCAGACGGCTCGTAAATCGTCGCCGCAATGCCGCTATAGCCAGCGCGCGCCGTCCGTCCGGCCCGGTGAATATAAAACTGCAGATCATCAGGCAACTCGTAGTTGATGACATGACTGACGCCTTCAATATCGATGCCGCGCGCCGCCAAATCGGTCGCGACGACATATTGAAACTCCAAATCGCGGATAAGATTCATCATCTTTCTCCGCTCGCGCGGCGTCAAATCGCCGTGCAGCACGCCGACTTTCAACCCTTGCTCAGCGAGACGGTCGGCGACCTCGTCAGCCATTTTCCTTGTGTTGACAAATACGATGGCCAAATACGGGTTGTAGCTGAGGAGCACATCACGGAGCAGTTTTGTTTTCTCGCGTCCACGCAGCGGGATGAGCACATGTTCGATGTTTTCGTTCGCCGTCCGCTTCGGGTCGACGTGGACAAAGGTCGGGTTTTCCATATATTTTTTCAAAAACGGCTTCAGCTTTTCCGGAATCGTCGCTGAAAAGACGAGCATTTGCAAGTCTTTCGGCATCCGGGCGGCGATTTGGTCGACATCAGTGATAAAGCCCATATCGAGCATCAAGTCAGCTTCATCGACGACAAGGATGTGGGCCGTATGCACATCAAGCGCCTGCTCGCGAATGAAATCGTTGATGCGCCCCGGCGTGCCGATGACAATATGCGGCTGCACGTTGAGCTTTTCGAGCGCTTTTTGCTTATCCGTCCCGCCGATCAAGCAACGGGCGACGATCATCCGATCTTTCGGGCAAAACTTCGTAATTTTCAGCGTTTCGTGATAAATTTGCGTCGCTAACTCGCGCGTCGGCGCCGTGATGACGGCTTGCACTTCGGCGCGTTCCGGCTTGATTTTTTCAATGATCGGCAATAAGTACGCATGTGTTTTTCCCGTTCCGGTTTGCGATTGGCCGACCATGCTTTCGCCGCGCAGCGCCCCCGGAATGATGCGCTCTTGAATTTCCGTCGGTTTATAAAAACGAAGCGTCTTGATCGCTTCGATGATAAACGGCTGAAATGAAAAACGAGTGAACTGCGTTTCTGTCATCAAGCACCACTCCCTTCTATGAAATAAATGCAACTGGAAGGTTTCCCATCTCGTTGGCCCAAAAGCGTGCCGTCTATTTTTCCGACTGTCGGCGGCAAGCTTTGACGCGACGGAAGACGGAACAACCAACCGTTTCACAAATCCATGCATCGGTCTGGAAGCGGTATGGTTCGATCACCCGACAGTCGATCAAATACTGGCTGGCTCCATAAAAAAGCGTAAACGTGAACATTTTAAATGGCATATGGGCACCGCTTCGTCCGCTTCATCATTATAGCGAATCGCTGCCCCCTGCCGCAACTAAAGACGATCCTGCAACAAACCTTTCCCGCCTTGCCCGCATATTGTAGAAAGGAGGACATTCGTTCATCCGCACGACCGAAAGGAGGAAGCTGCTATGAGATACAGTCGGCCCCCGATGATGCCTTCTCCGTTTGCCGGAAGGCCGCCATCCCCGTTCGCCCGCATGCCGGCGCCGCCTTTTGGCCCCAGCGGCCCCGGCGGCTTCTTGGCCCGCTTGTTTTCGCGCGGGCAGCCGCCGGCTGCTGCATCGTCTCCGTGGGGGCTGCCGTTGCTGTCCAACGCCGCTAACACCGCCGCATCCAACACGGGCGGCGGCTTGGTTGGCATGTTAAACAACGTGCAAAAAATGCTTGGCATCGCACAAAACGTCATGCCGATGGTGCAACAGTATGGACCGCTCATCCGCAATCTTCCGGCGATGATCCGCATTTTCCGCGAGTTGAAACCGGCCGATGAAGGGGAAGGCGAAACAACGTCGGAAAGCGCACCGGCCAACGAAACGAAACAAAAGCCGGCCGCCAAGGCGCCAAAAAAACGCTCCGTTCCGCAGGCAAAGCGCGAAGAGCCGCAAGAAAAAGAAGCACCGGCCGCCCCGAAGCCTTCCAAGCCGAAACTGTATATCTAGTTTCTTTCCCCGCCCTAGCGCACCCGCTGTTTAGGGCGGTTATTCTTTGTCTTCTCCCCGGTGCTCCGATATAATGGAAGGTGAACAACCGCCGCACAACCGGCGGCAGGGAGGGAATATGATGGAAGTGATTAAAATTACCCCGCGCGGGTATTGCTACGGGGTGGTCGATGCAATGGTCATCGCCCGCAACGCGGCGTTGGACCCATCTTTGCCGCGTCCGATTTACATTCTCGGCATGATCGTCCATAATAAGCACGTCACGGACGCGTTTGCCGAAGAAGGCATCATCACGCTCGATGGAGAAAATCGTTTGGAAATTTTGGAAAAAATCGACCAGGGCACCGTCATTTTCACCGCCCACGGCGTCTCACCGGAAGTAAAAAAACGAGCGCTCGAAAAGGGACTTGTCACGATTGATGCGACATGCCCCGATGTGACAAAAACGCATCGGCTCATCGAACAAAAGCTCGCCGATGGCTACGATATTATCTATATCGGCAAAAAAGGACATCCGGAACCGGAAGGAGCGGTCGGCATCAATCCGGAAAGAATCCATCTTGTGGAAACCATTGATGATGTCGAACGGCTGTCCATTCACAATGAGCGCATCATGGTGACGAACCAAACGACGATGAGCCAATGGGACGTCGCCGACATCATGGCGAAAGTGAAAGAAAAATACCCGCACGTGGAAATGCATAAAGAAATTTGCCTGGCCACCCAGCTTCGACAAGAGGCGGTCGCTGAGCAGGCGAAGGAAGCCGATGTGACGATCGTCGTCGGCGACCCGCGCAGCAACAACTCGAACCGCCTCGCCCAAGTATCGGAAGAGATCGCCGGCACGAAGGCGTATCGCGTCGCTGATGTGACGGAAATCGACATCAACTGGATTAAAGATGCGAAAAAAGTCGCTGTCACCGCCGGCGCTTCCACCCCGACGCCGATTACGAAAGAAGTGATCGACTTTTTGGAGCAGTTTGACCCGAACGACCCATCGACATGGAAGAGGGAACGGAAAGTGCCGCTGCAAAAAATCTTGCCGAAAGTGAAAACAAAGAAAGAAGAGTGACGGTTGTTTCATCCATAAAGAGAGGCTGTCTTGGACAAACGGTTGAACCGCTCATCCAGGACAGCCTTTTTCGTTGGCCGTTCATACGAACTGAAACGGATCAGTATGGACGCTGGAAGCAACCACTTCTGCCTCCCATTGACGTTTCGAGAGCTCAGTGATTAAGTATCGGGCTACGCCTTCTTTCATGATTTTTTCTACATTATGTCCCGGATCAATGATGTGAAGGCCGAGCGCTTGGGCGTCATGGGCGGTGTGGTAATACACATCCCCTGTCACGTATACGTCCGCCCCGGCCGATGCGGCGGCAGCGACAAACTTATTCCCATCCCCGCCAAGCACCGCGACCGTTTGCACAAGATCATCCAGCCGGCCAACGACGCGCACCGCCGGAACGGAAAACGCCGTTTTCACCTGCTCGGCAAAAGCGCCAAGCGTCACCGGCTGCGGCAGCCGGCCAATGCGCCCGAGCCCGAAGCGGCGGCCTTCATTGTCAAGCGGATAGATATCATAGGCCACTTCCTCATACGGATGAACAGCCAGCATCGCCTGAATCGCTTCCCGTTCAAGAGAGGCCGGCACGATCGTTTCGATGCGCACTTCCTCAACTTCCTCGAGCCGCCCTTGCTCGCCGATGAACGGCCGCGCCCCTTCGTGCGGCAAAAACGTGCCGACGCCGCGGCTGTTGAACGTGCAATGGCTGTAGCGGCCGATATGCCCGGCGCCGGCATCGCCTAAGGCCTTCCGCACCACCTCAGCATGCGTCACCGGCACATAAACAACGAGCTTTTTCAACGGTTCGGTATACGTCGGCACAAGCACAGCCGTATCGTTTAAGCCGAGCGCCTCGGCAAGCCAATCGTTCAGACCGCCATCGGCCACATCCAAATTCGTATGGGCGGCGTACACCGCAATGTCATGCTTGATGCACGCGGCGATCATCCGCCCGTGCCCATCATCAGTCAGCAATTGCTTCAGCGGGCGGTACAGCGGCGGGTGGTGGGCGATGATTAAATCCACTTGCTGATCGATCGCTTCGACAACGACATCTTCGAGCACATCAAGAGCGATCATCACTTTTTTGACCGGCTTGTTTAGCGTCCCGATTTGCAGACCGATCCGATCCCCTTCCATCGCCAACTGTTTCGGAGCAAGCTGCTCAAGAAGCTGAATGATTTCATAGCCGTACGGAACGCGGCTCATAACAACGCCTCCTCCACCAATTGAACTTTTCTCTCCAGTTCACGCTTTTTCCGCTCAGCCGCTTCACTTTGCCCTTTGGCCGTCAAATCAGCGATGATCCGTTTCCAATTTTCAATCTCGCGCTTCCACTTTTCGCGGAACACCTCGCTGTTTTCCCGGCGCAAAAACGGTCCAAGGAGCAGCTCCGCCTCAAGATGTCGGTAAGGCCGTCGGGGGGCGCCAGGCTCGGCGACGAGTACTTCATAAATTTGCCCATCTTCTTTCAAAATGCGCTCAGCCACGAGCTCCCACCCATGATCAAGAAGCCAACGGCGAACAAGTTCCGCACCGATGTTCGGTTGCAAAATGAGCCGTTTGACACCGGCAAGCTTTTCCTTTCCGTCGCCCAAAATGCGGGCGATAAGCGCCCCACCCATGCCGGCGATCGTGATGCAGTCCGCCTCCCCCGGGGCAAGGACCGAAAGCCCATCCCCTTTGCGCACGGAAATGAGATGAGAAAGCCCGGACTTCTCGACTTGCTGCTGCGCTAGGCGGAACGGTCCGTCCGCCACCTCGCCGGCAATGGCTTTTGATGCGCAGCCGTGCAAGCAGGCATAGCAAGGCAAATACGCATGATCCGACCCAATGTCAGCGAGCACCGCCCCTTTTGGAATGAATGAGGCGACCGTTTCCAGCCGTTTCGACAGGCGAAATTCGTTCATAGCACCGCAATGGCAACCAACCTTCCGCCACCTGCAGCGCGAAGGCGGTTCGCCTTCCCCTCCTTTCCTCTCCAACACCGCGCGCCTCTATTGTACTAAACAAAACATCCCCTTGCCAAAAAGCAAAGGGATGTTCACCATCCATTATTTTAAACCGGCGAGCCATTTCGCCATGGCATCGGCTTTATCCGCCGGCACAAGCCCTGGCGGCATGTTGCCGCGCCCGTGTTGGATGACGTCTTTAATTTGGTCCATCGACAGCCGTTGCCCGACCCCTTTCAACGATGGACCGACGCCGCCTTCATAGTTTTGGCCGTGGCAGCTAGAACACGTTTGTTGGTAAAACTGTTCTGGGTTGAATTCGGCCGTTTGTTCCGTTTTTTCGCCGCCTTTTTTCTCTTTGGCCATTTCCTTCGCATCGCCTAGCCCTTTAAACGACAAGACGAACGTCAGCACAATCCCGAATGCCATGATGATGAAAAACGGGATGAGCGGATTGCGGTTCATCTCTTTTACCTCCCTTATGTATAATGAAGAACGCTGCAAACAATTTTATTTTACTGTAAATAATGGACAAGGAAAAGCCCTAAGTTGCCGAAAAGGCAACAACACGCCTCAGCGCCACCAGATGGCGGCGGTTACAAGCAACGCCCCGCTGACAGCGGCGAGCGAAAAGTAGCGAAGGTGAAGCAGGCGGCCGACAACAAACCAGAGAACACAGTTTCCGAGCACGACAGCTGCTAGCGCACCCGTTTGCCTGGGAAAATACCGATCAACCTCAAGAATGGATGCCATAAGCAAAATCCAGGCGCTTCCGATGAGCGGAAAGTGAAGGAGCTCTCGCTTGTTCCGCCACCGCCAACAAAAGAACAAGCAGGCAGCCAAAAATAGGGCGAAAAGGAGCGTTTGCAAAACGAATGACAATTCAGTAAAATAAATGACAAGAGCAGCGGCTGGAAGCAATAAACAGAGACCAGCGGCGAGCGAGCTGCGCCACCGTCGTCCGTGCGAACGGGCGTCTCCTTCCGTGTACAACGCGAGCAAATAGTCGCAATAATGTTCCGGCAGAAGGCGCGAACGTTTCCAATATTCGATTTCTTGGATGATCGTTTCCCGTCGTTGCCGATTCATAGATAGACCACCTTTCCCATAAAGAAAGAAAAAATAGTTTACTTCCGAAGAAGTAAACTATCGAACAAAACGGTCACTCTAAAAAGTCTTTCAGCCGTTTGCTGCGGCTTGGATGGCGCAGCTTGCGCAACGCTTTGGCTTCAATTTGACGGATGCGTTCGCGCGTCACGCCGAACACTTTGCCGACTTCTTCGAGCGTCCGCGTCCGTCCGTCGTCAAGCCCGAAGCGGAGACGCAGCACATTTTCCTCGCGATCCGTCAGCGTATCAAGCACATCTTCGAGCTGCTCTTTCAACAGCTCGTAAGCAGCGTGCTCGGATGGCGATGTCGCGTCTTGGTCTTCGATGAAATCGCCAAGATGCGAGTCATCTTCCTCGCCGATCGGCGTCTCGAGCGACACCGGTTCTTGAGCGATTTTCAAAATTTCCCGCACTTTTTCCGGTGTCAAATCCATTTCCTCGGCGATTTCTTCCGGCGTTGGTTCGCGCCCGAGGTCTTGGAGCAATTGCCGTTGGACGCGGATCAGTTTATTGATCGTTTCGACCATATGAACCGGGATGCGGATCGTCCGCGCCTGATCGGCGATCGCCCTTGTGATGGCTTGGCGGATCCACCACGTCGCGTACGTGCTGAACTTGTAGCCTTTCCGATAGTCAAACTTTTCGACCGCCTTGATCAGCCCCATGTTCCCTTCTTGAATCAAATCAAGAAAGAGCATGCCGCGGCCGACATACCGTTTGGCGATGCTGACGACGAGGCGGAGGTTCGCTTCCGTCAGCCGGCGTTTCGCTTCTTCATCGCCTTGCTCGATCCGTTTCGCCAGCTCGATTTCTTCTTCCGCCGACAACAGCGGCACGCGGCCGATCTCCTTCAAGTACATGCGCACCGGGTCATTGATTTTGACGCCGGGAGGAACGGACAAGTCATTTAAGTCGAATTCTTCCTCTTTGGCCAAGTCGTCGATGTCCGGATCGGCCTCAAGGTCAGATTCGCTGATCACTTCAATGCCCTGCTCAGCGAGGTATTCATAATACTCATCCATCTGGTCGGAGTCCAAATCAAAGCCAGACAACCGCTCAGCGATTTCCTCATAGGTGAGGATCCCCCGCTTTTTGCCGAGCTCAGCGAGTTGCTCTTTCACTTGTTCAAGCGATTCGCCGGCAGCTTCAGCCTGCTTTGATTGGGCTGGTTTTTCAGCCATTTCATTACCTCCTTTAAAAACTCATACCACCATGTTATGAAGAAGATAACATTTTTTTCATCTCAATCATCTCTTTCGCGATGCGGGCGGCCGTCAAAAAGTCTTTTCTTCGCTCCGCTTCCGTCTTTTCTTGCTCTTTTTCCTTTAGCATTAACCATTTCGGGTGATTCAACACATGCCGGATGCAATCGGCAAGCTCCCGATCGGAAACGTCGTCTGCGACCAACAAAAGCGACAGCTCGCTCGCCAGCGTCCGCAACTCGCCGGGAAGCCGAGACATGAGCGCGCTGGGGTCGGCTTCATGCCCCTCTTCGTAAAAGGCGTAAATGTAAGCAGCCAACGCCCGATGCTCTTCGATATTAAATCGGCCGCCGACCTTCTCCTGAACGATGAACGCCACATCGCGGCTCCGCATCATATGGGCAAGCAGCAACCGCTCGGCATTTTGAAAGGCCGGAAGCAATTTTTTCGTCAATGCCGGCCGGACCGGTTTTCCGCCGTCATTCACCTGCGGCTTTGGCTGTTCCGGCTTGGAGCGGGACAACTGTTCGTAAAGCGCGGAGAGCGACAACGAAAACTCATCCGCAAGCTGGCGCATATAATAATCTTTTTCCACCGGGCTCGACAGCTTGCTGATTTCTCGGAGCGCTTCCTCGATATAACGGAGCCGGTCGCCTTCTTCCTGCAAATTTTTTCCCCGCCGCAAACGATCCATTTTAAACGCCATGAGCGGCCGGGCGGCGGCGATCTCTTCGGCAAAACGGTCGGCGCCGCAAGTGCGTATATATTCATCTGGATCCAGCCCGTCCGGGAGCAACGCTACCTTCACGCGGCACCCGAACGCGCTCAATTGTTCGGCGGCGCGCCAGGCGGCTTCCGTTCCGGCGCTGTCGCCGTCATAGCAAATCGTGACCGTTTCAGCATGGCGGCGCAAAATGCGTGCCTGCTCCTCGGTCAGCGACGTTCCCATCGTTGCCACCACATAGTCAACGCCGGCCTGCACGGCAGAGATGACATCGGCAAACCCTTCAACGAGCAGCGCCTCTTGACGCTTGCGGATTGACACGCGCGCCTCGTGAAAAAAATACAAAAGCGTGCCTTTGCGGAAAATCGGCGTTTCTGGGCTGTTCATGTACTTTGGTTGCCCGTCGCCAAGCAGACGGCCGGAAAAACCAACCGTCTCGCCGCGATGATCATGGATCGGAAACATAATCCGATTCCGGAAGCGGTCGACGTATCGCCCGTCTTCTTTTTTCACCAACAAGCCCGCCTTTTCCATCAACACCAACGGAAACGAACGGCTCTCCAGCAGCTTGACGGCGGCATCAGGAACATCCGGCGCATAGCCGATTTCAAATCGGTCAATCGTTTCTTTTGTCCACCCGCGCACCTGCAAATAATCGAGCGCGGCTTGTCCTTCTTTTGTATGGACAAGCAAATGATGGTAAAATCGTTTCAACAACGTGTGTGCTTCGACCATCGCCTTCGCCTCGTCGGCTCGGCTGCCATCACTCCCGCGGCCGTCCAGCTCATAGGCGGACAAGTCGATCCCTGCTTTGGCCGCAAGACGTTTCGCCGCTTCCACAAACGGAATGACTTCGATATCCATTAAAAACGTAAAGGCATTCCCCCCTGCCCCGCAGCCGAAGCAGTGGAAAATTTGCTTTTCTGGGGAAACGGAAAACGATGGCGTCTTTTCTCCGTGAAACGGGCATAAGCCAAAATAGTTGCGGCCTTGCTTTTTCAACTGGACGTATTCGCCAATGACGTCAACGATGTCAACGCCGCGGCGGATGGCTTCAATCGTTTCCTCGGGAATGCGATGTCCCATACGAACAACCCCGTATCGTATTTATTCTCGGCAGCAAGCCGATTTTCCTTTCCATTTCGACAAATTTTTTCAAAACGTTCGTTTCGCCCCCTTGCCCGTAAAGTCGGCTGGCTTGATCATCCGCTTCCCGCCCCTCAGCCCGCCGTCTGGACAAAGATTCATCAGAGCGGTGCATCTCGAAGATGCGCTTCGGTATATTATATTTCAGCAAGAAAAAGAAAATTTCACTTTTTTCTTGACGATCTTATGCAACAGATGACCGCGCTCTCAAAGCAAGGGTTGCTTTACACCCCCTATTATTCTACACCATCGCAAAAAAATCCTGCTTTTTTGCCGAATGATTGACAACTTTGTCGAAAATCTTTTTTTCGTTCTTCTTGACAAGCGGCTATAAATAGTTTACTCGTCTCATGGCCGCTCTAAACCTATATAGGTCATTTTTCTCGCAATTTTTTATTATAATATAAATCGCGGCAATATGCCATAAGAAAACGCACGACTCCAAATCAAGAAATCGTGCGGATGAGGCGAAGCTAGCGCTTCAACTTTTTCATAATGATGCTCGCCGTCTCTTCGACCGCCTTGTTCGTCACATCGATGACGTCGCAGCCGATTTTTTTCACGACTTCATCAAAATAAGCGAGCTCCTCTTTGATTCGATCCATATTGGCGTAAATCGCCTGGTCGTTCAGGCCGAGCGATTTCAGCCGCTCGCGGCGGATCGAAAGCAGTTTATCCGGACTGATTTTCAAGCCGAAGCATTTCCCCGGACCGACTCGAAACAGCTGCTCCGGCGGCTCGACCTCTGGAACGATCGGCACATTCGCCACTTTCAACCGCTTATGCGCCAAATATTGCGACAGCGGTGTTTTCGATGTGCGCGATACGCCGATGAGCACGATATCGGCGCGCAAAATGCCGCGCGGGTCGCGCCCGTCATCGTATTTGACGGCAAATTCGATCGCTTCAATCTTTTTGAAGTAATCTTCGTCAAGTACGCGCACTTGACCCGGCTCATATCTTGGCGTCAGCTGGAACAAATGGCTCATCTTTTCAATGAGCGGACCGATGATATCGTATGCGACGACCCCTTCGCGCGCCGCTTCGGCGAGCAAGAATTCCCGCATCTCCGGAACGACGAGCGTAAACGCGATAATGGCGCGGTTCATTTTCGCTAAAGCGACGACTTCAGCCAATGTCGTTTTATCTTCCACATACGGGACGCGTTTCACTTGAATCGGCGAGGCGTGAAACTGGCTGGCCGCCGCTTTGACGACAAGCTCGGCCGTTTCCCCGCCGGAATCGGATACGACGTAAACAAGGCGCTGGTTCATTCTTCTCCTCCTTTGTTTGGATTTAGTCCTCTTTGGCTAGCGACACGAATGCTTTCGTTATATTCGTTTTCGTAATACGGCCGATCACTTCATATCCTTTCTCCGTTTTGCGCACGACCGGCATGGCATCGATCTGTTTTTCAATCAGCTGTTCAGCCACGTCAATGAGCGGGTCGTCCTTGTAGCAAACGGCGATGTTCGGCATCCGCGTCATAATAATATTGACCGGGATCGCCGTCAGTTCCTGCTTGCCGAGGCTTGCGCGCAACAAATCTTTGCGCGACAAAACGCCCGCAAGCAACGACTCGTCATCGACGACAAACAGCGTGCCGACGTCCTCTAGAAACATTGTGACGATCGCATCATAGACGCTCACATTCTCATTGACGACAACCGGAATCGATTGGTAATCCTCGACTTTCATCTTTTTCATTTTATCGGCGAACAGCTGCTTGCCGGTTTTTCCCGTATAGAAATAGCCGACGCGCGGCCGCGCTTCCAAGTAGCCAGCCATCGTCAAGATGGCCAAATCCGGCCGCAGCGTCGCCCTCGTTAAGTTCAGTTTCTCAGCGATGCTTTCTCCGGTGATCGGCCCGTAGTCTTTCACAATTTGCAAAATCTGCTCTTGGCGTTTATTTAGTTCGATCGTCGTTCACCACCTTGCCAAAAAAGGTCCCACACGCTATCACTCTCATTTATATTATACTACACGCCCCATTCACAATGAAAATGATGCTCCTTGCCCTCCGTCGGGGCTGAGCTTGTCTTTCAGTTCACCGATTTGCTGCAAAAAACGCTTCGTCTTCAGCGACAGGCCGGCATATTCATCATAATAGGCGGACAATACGGCGCCCAGCTCCATCTTTGTGCTTTCTTTCACCGATATGGATCCAAGCCGAGCAAGATCGATATGAAAAAAGAGGCGCAACAGCCGGACGGAAGCCGAAGAGAGCGGGAACCGATGGGGATCGGACGCCTCGCAGCGATGGCAAAGGAAGCCCGCCTCCTTGACGGAAAACGAGAAGCGCCCCTCCGTCGCCCCGCAGCGGGCACAACGGTCCAGCACCGGCGGAATGCCAAGCACTGCAAGCATTTTCATTTCGTAAATGAACGTCAAAATCTCTAAATCGCGGCCTTCGCTCATATATTGTAGTGTCTGCAAAAGAAGCTCAAACAAGTACGGATTGCGCTTTTGCTCTTCCGTGCTTTTGTCGGTGAGCTCTACAATATACACCGCATAGGCGGCGGCAAACAAATCTTCGCGCAGCGCCCGCATCGAGTCGATGAGCTCTCCCTGGTGAAGAACGCCGACGCCGCGGCTGCGGCGGATGACATAATGGCCGTATGAGAGCGGCTGCGTAACAGCAGAAAGGCGGCTGCTTGGCTTTTTCGCTCCCCTTGCCATCGCAGCCACCTTTCCCCATTCTCGGGTAAACAATGTGACAATTTTATTTGTTTCGCCATAATCGACCGTCCGCATGACGATCGCTTCACACGTTTCGAACATCCCATCACCACCGCTTCTACCAACAACGATGCTACGAGATCGGCTGGTCGATTTCTTTCTGTTCAGCGTTTTGCTCTTCACCGCCAAACTGTTGCTCTCGTTCCAACTCTTTAAATAGGAGGTACGTGTCGATATTGCCTGTTTGGCTAAACAACTTCCACGTAAACTCAAGCATGGAATGACACCTCTTTCCGCCTGCAGGCATTGCGTATTGGTGGTTTACCTATAGGTTGGCTCAGGCAAAAACGGTTTATGTCGCGTAAAATTTTCTAACCGTCAATACTCGTCTTCACGGAACCCGAAATCACGCAGCTGCGAAAGGCGGTTGCGCCAGTCTTTTTGCACTTTGACCCACAGTTCCAAAAACACTCTTGACCCAAGCAGCGCTTCGATGTCAGCGCGCGCCCGCTGTCCGATTTCCTTCAGCATCCGGCCTTGCTTGCCGATGATGATTCCTTTTTGCGAATCGCGCTCCACAACGATCACCGCGCTAATATACACCGTTGGCGACCCTTCTCGCCGCTCGATGCGTTCGACGACGACAGCAATCGAGTGCGGAACTTCCTCGCGCGTTAAGTGAAGCGCTTTCTCGCGAATGAGCTCGGCGATGATAAACTGCTCCGGATGGTCAGTAATCTGGTCCGGCGGATAATATTGCGGCCCTTCCGGCAGCCGCTCTTTAATTTGCTCAAGCAGGCGGTCGACATTGTTCCCTTCAAGCGCCGAAATCGGCACGATTTCAGCAAACGGGTACAAATCTTTGTATCGGTCAATGAGCGGCAGCAATTCATCCGGATGGACGCGGTCGATCTTATTGATGACTAAAAACACCGGGGTGTCCACTTCTTTCAGCCGTTCGATGATGAACGCCTCACCGCGCCCAAATCCTTCCTCGGCATTGACCATAAACAAAATCAAATCCACTTCGCGAAGCGCATTGAGCGCCACTTTCATCATAAAGTCGCCGAGCTTATGCTTCGGTTTGTGCACCCCAGGCGTGTCGATAAAGATGATTTGCGCGTCATCGTCCGTGTACACGCCTTGAATCTTATTGCGCGTCGTTTGCGGTTTATCGCTCATAATCGCGATTTTTTGCCCGATGACGCGGTTTAAAAACGTCGACTTTCCTACGTTTGGTCTTCCGATAATGGCAACAAATCCTGATTTGTATCCTTCTTTACGCATGCAAATCCTCCGCTGAAAAAGCTTCTGGCAGCAATTCGCTGACTGTCATGACTTTCACATCGCCTTTGAGGTTGGCTAAAATGACTTTCATATCGCCGTGGCAAAGTTCGGCGATCACTTGGCGGCATGCGCCGCACGGCGGCACCGGGCGGGGAGTGTCGGCGATGACCGCAAGAGCAGTGAACTCCTTCTCCCCTTCCGAATATGCCTTAAACAACGCGGTCCGCTCCGCACAATTGCACACGCTGTAGGCGGCGTTTTCAATGTTGCAGCCGCGGTACACACTGCCGCCTTTCGTCAACAGCGCGGCGCCGACTGGAAACTTCGAGTACGGCACGTAGGCGAGTTCGCGCGCTTTTTTCGCTTCGACAATGAGCTGCTCAATCTCCACGAGTTGACTCTTCCTTTCCTGCAAGCAAACGCTGCTTTCTTTTATTTTACAAAAAAACGCCATCCATTTCATCATTTGAAATCAAAATGTAACAGAAAAATTCGAATTTTCTCTCTCATTCGTTTAGCGAAGATGCGGCCAAAACAGCAAAATGCCGATCACAACCGCAAATCCGGCCGCCGCGAGCACCGCCGCGGCAGCGATGTCTTTCGCCGCTTTCGCCAACGGATGAAACTCACCCGTCGCCAAATCGACGGCGCGCTCAATAGCCGTGTTGACAAGCTCAAGCGCAATGACCGTGCCGACCGCCATGAGCAGCACGATCCACTCCCAGCGCGACAGCCCAACGACCCACCCGGCGGCAAAGACGACAACAGCGGCCGCCAAGTGGAAGCGCAAATGAGCTTCCTCTTTCACCGCCGCCTTCATTCCCGCCCACGCCCAAGCAAACCGGTCTCGCTCTCGTTTGCCGCGCATTATCTTGTCAACCCGAACCTCGCCAAGATGTCTTCCTGCTTGGCGAACATGACGCGCTCTTCCTCTTCTGTCCCATGATCGTAACCAAGCAGGTGCAAGAAACCGTGCACAGCCAAAAACCCGAGCTCGCGCATGAACGAATGTCCATAGGCTGCCGCCTGCTCTTTTGCCTTCGGAATCGAAATGACGATATCGCCGAGCACCGGCGGCATATCAGCGCCGACGATGTGAACCTCTTCTTCCCCTTCCTCCTCAAGAGCAAACGAAAGCACATCGGTCGGCGCATCTTTGCCGCGATAGTCGCGATTCATCGCGCGGATGCGTTCGTTGTCCACAAATGTGACGCTCACCTCCGCCCCGTCCGGCACGTTTTCAAGGGCCGCCGCCTCGGCGAGCAGCCGCTCGATCGTCTCGATTTGCTCAGCGGTCACCTCGTTCGTTTCATCTAGAAAATCAATGTGAATGGTCATGCATGCTTCACCTTTTCCTTTCGTACTTCTGGGTATTCGATGCGCGAATGGAAGACGCCGTTTAAAGTCTCGCAAAGCGAACGGGCGACGAGTTCCAACTCCTTCAGCGTAATGTCGCACTCGTTCAGCTGGTTGTCCTGCAAGCGATCAGCGATGATCGACCGGACGATCTTCTCGATTTTTTCCTGCGACGGGTTGGATAGCGAGCGAACAGCCGCTTCGACGCTGTCGGCGATGTTGATGACCGCCGCTTCTTTCGTCTGCGGCTTCGGCCCGGGATAACGAAACTCCGCTTCCGAGACAAACTCGGTTTGCTCGCGCGCCTTATGATAAAAATACTTCAGCAGCGTCGTGCCGTGGTGCTGTTCGGCGATGTCGATGATCTCCTTCGGCAGCCGGTGCTTGCGCAGCAAAGCGACGCCGTCGGCGACATGGGCGATAATAATATTTTTGCTCAACTGCGGCGACAAATGGTCATGCGGATTGCCGCCTATTTGATTTTCGATGAAATAGCGCGGCCGCTTCGTCTTGCCGATGTCATGGTAGTAGCAGGCGACGCGCGCCAGCAAGCCGTCGGCGCCGATCGCCTCGCACGCCGCTTCGGCCAAATTGGCGACCATAATGCTATGATGGTACGTCCCCGGCGCTTCAGTGAGCAACTTGCGCAAGAGCGGATGGTTCGGATTGGACAGTTCAATGAGCCGAAGCGGCGACAAAATGCCAAACGCCGCCTCCAACACCGGCAAGAGACCGATCGTCAAAATGGCAGAAAAAACCCCTGAGGCCGCCGCCATCAGCACCAACAAGCCGATTTCCGTCGGCGAATAGCGGCCGTTTTTTAACAGCAACAGCGAAAAAAGCGAAACGATATTGACCGCGGCGACAAACACGCCGGCCCGCCAAATGTTCGCTTTCGCCAGCTCCTTTGGCAGACAAAACGTCCCGGCCAAGCCGCCGGCAAGAAAGTAAACAATCAACGACACCGACACCGCGCCGGCCGTTCCAATTTCCTCATTGAACAGCAAACTGCCGCACACTGCTCCGATGATGGTCGTCATCATCGCGAGCCGCTCTCCGAGCAAAATGCGGACGAGCATCGGCCCGAACGCCGCCGGCACAAGGTAACCGATGGAAACAGCGCCGCTAGATGGCAGAAGGCGAATGAGCGCCATTGTCGTCATCATCAACGCAAAAATGGCTGTATAAAGCAACAGCTTTTCATTCGTCGTTTCCGTCCGAAAATAGTAAATGAGCGGAGCAAGCAGCAACAAAACGAACACCAAAAGCCCAGCGGCGGTCCAAGACGGACGCCCGCTCTCAAGCAAGCCGACCAGCTCGAGCCGGCGGTAAACATCATTCGTGATAAACTGTCCTTCCTCGACGATCACTTGCCCTTGCAAAATTTTCACCGGCTTCACTTCATCCATCGCCTGCCGCCGTTTTTCTTCCGTCGCCGCCCGATCGTAGACGACGTTCGGAATGACCGCCTGTCGGCAAAGCTTCGCGACCGCCTCGCGAAGCGGCGGCGACAGCGCAGCGTATTCAAGCTCTTTGGCCGCTTCCGCCCGCGCCGTGTCAAGTTCCGCTTGGGAAATGCGCTCGCTCATGACGGCATGCACCGCGGTCAAGGCGGCTTCCTTCGCCGTCTTGAGCTCCTCCGGCGAGGCGGCAAGCAGCCGTTGCCATTCAGCGGCAGACAGATAGGCAAGCCATTCCGGCGGCAGCCGTTCCTCAAGTTTGGCGATCATATCGCCGAGCGGGCGGTCCGGCTCCGCCTCGCGCTGCACGCTTTCAATCGCGGCAAACAGCGAGGAAAGAAGGTCGACCCGGTTTTCGGCATATTCTTTTTTTAACGTATAGACATCCGCTACTTTCGCCGCCGCCTCTTCTTTCAGCTTGGCGGTCGCCTCTTTGTCCTCGACCGTCACCGGCGAACGGATCGTTTCCTTCGCGACGTCAAACAGGCGCAGCTCATACTGGCGCGGCTTCACTTGCCAATACAAAACGGCAAACAACAGAACAGCCAAAAGCAAAAACAGCCAAAAGCGGACAAAGCGGACTGTTTTTGTCCGCTCAAGAAAAAAACGAAACCTTCCCACCGGTTTTCCCCTCGCTTTGCAAGAAAAGACCGATCCCGTCGCTCTCGTTCTATAAGCCCGCCTCATCATAGGCGTCAATAATTTTCGCGACGAGCGGATGGCGAACGACATCCGACTGTTCCAAAAACACAAAGGCGATGCCGCCAATGGAGGCCAAAATGCGCTTGGCGACCGAAAGCCCCGATTCGACGCCCTTCGGCAAGTCGACTTGGGAAATATCGCCGGTAATGACCATCTTCGAGCCGAAGCCGAGCCGGGTCAAAAACATTTTCATTTGCGCTGGCGTCGTATTTTGCGCCTCGTCAAGAATGACGAACGCATCCTCCAGCGTCCGGCCGCGCATATAGGCGAGTGGGGCGATTTCAATCGTGCCGCGCTCAATCAACCGCTGCGTATACTCCGCTCCCAACACATCGTTTAAGGCATCATACAGCGGGCGCAAATACGGGTCAACCTTCTCTTTTAAGTCGCCTGGCAAAAAGCCGAGGCTTTCTCCAGCCTCAACGGCCGGACGAGTCAAAATGATGCGCTTGACGCTGCCGTTTTTTAACGCCTTGACCGCCATGACGACCGCCAAATACGTTTTTCCGGTGCCGGCTGGGCCGATGCCGAACGTCAAGTCATACTGTTCAATTGCTGCAACATAATAGCGCTGGCCCAACGTTTTGACGCGGATCGGCTTTCCTTTGGCGTTTTTTGTAATCTCCTCGTCGTACAGTTGAACAAGGCCGTCAAGCGCTCCTTTTTTTGCAAGCTGAATGGCGTAAAGAACGTCGCGCTCGCTGACCGCCGCCCCTTTGCGAATGACGATCAATAAATGGCGAAGCAATTCATCAACGAGCTGAACTTGCTGCGGCGTGCCGGAGACGTTGACCGTTTCCCCGCGCGTCACAATCGACACGCCGAGCTCTTCCTCGATCCGCTTTAAATGGATGTCATGGACGCCAAAGAGCGCCGCCGCTTCCTGCGGGTTTCGCACATGTTGGCTGATCGTAACGAACTGCTCTGACATTCTCAATCTCCTTGGACGATGGGTTGTGGTACAGCAATATTTTCGATGACTTCGTAATGCAATTCTACCCTTACTTTACCATTCTCTTTCGCCTGATGCAAAACTTTTTCGCTGCGAATGGCCGCCTCCTCCGGCAATTTCGCCCGCAGCTCGCGGCGGGCGATCTCTTTCGCTTCCGCGAACGCTTCTTCCCACGTGTAGCGCCGCTTCACTTCTTCCGCCTCGCGGATCGTGATGCGCTCGTAATAGAGCGGCAAGTCCCATTTCCAAAAACGAAACGGCCGTTTTTCTGTCTCAACGATGGTATGGGCAAACACCGGCTTCTTCCATCCCCAAACAGGAATCAAAAGGCGCCCGATTCCGACATAATGCCGTTCGGTGAACTTGCCGGTCAACACATGAAACGTCGTCTCAAGCGGCAGGACGACCGTAGACTTGTACCATGTTTCGCCAAACACTTTCCCTGACGCCGGCACAAACTTCGTCCTCCCTTCAGCGCCGATAATGCCAGAAACAAGCAGCTGGCCTTTTTGCACATAGTCGTTGACGGAAACGAGCGGTTGTCCCTCTTCAACGAACAAATCAGCGATGACCGCCTCTTTTTTTGCCACGAGATGACGCGGCGGAATCGGTTTTTTCGGCTCCGGAATCTCTTTTTCAACGACGCGGAAGTGAAGCGACGTCCCTTTCCACTCAACGCCGACCCACGTGATGTCCGGAACGCGTTCCGTCAGCTTTTTTTGCAGCGTCTCCGGGTCATCAAGCAGAAACTGAAATGCGCCGCGCTCGACTCCCATTCGCTTTAACTCGCGGGCGATTTGATGCTCCGTCTCTGGAGCCGCCCCTTTGATTTCGATCTTCCAAACGATGTTCGAAAGCAAAAACACAATCGCTATAAAAAGGAGCAAGCCGAGCCAAAACCCGCTGTTCCGCCAGGCCTGCCGCCAAAAAAACGGCAGCCCGGTTCTCCCGACAAACGAA
>NZ_LDPD01000023.1:373268-426883 GCF_001026865.1 Geobacillus sp. ZGt-1
TTTGCCGGGCGACATGGCGCAGCCGTTTCACGTCGCTGAGCTTAATGAAAAACGTCGCGGTATCCGCGCTATGCTTTTTCACGTTCCAGACGGCAATCCCTTGGCGGACGCAGGCGTTGATCAACCGTTCGATCCCTTTCCCTCTCGCTTTGACCCGCACGCTGCCGGCGAGCGTGTCGACCCATTCGTTTTTCATCTCCGTTCCTCCTCGCTATTCATCTATATAAACGACTTGGCTGATTTTTCCTTCCAACAAAATTTCTTCCGGCAAAATCGTTTTAATCACAAACTGTTCGCCGCGGACAACGAGCTGTCCGTTCCGCAGCAAAAGGCGGAGCTCTTTATCGCTGAACGCGAGCAGCCCGCGGTGGTTTTCAATGTAAATATGTATGTGCCCAACCATCGTAATGCGGGGCAGATCCATCATAATGTCGGCGGGAAGTTCAAGCTTTTCCGCCATCCACCGCTTCATCTGCTGGCGCCATTTTTTCACCATCAAAAAGAACCCCCTTTCATCTCATATGTATGAGACAAAAGGGGGTTCTAGCACCGCTTTTCAAAAACAACGGGCCTGCCTGCCGGCAAGGCCCATTGCATTTATGACAGCTGTTGTTGGACAAGTTTGTTGACGAGCGAACCATCCGCTCTTCCTTTCACTTTCGGCATGATCGCGCCCATCACTTTTCCCATATCCGCTTTCGAAGAGGCGCCGACTTCCTTGATCGTCTGCTCGATCAATTCGCGCAGCTCGTCCTCTGTCAGCGGCGTTGGCATATACGATTGAACAATTTCAATTTCGGTTTTCACTTTTTCGACAAGATCTGAACGGCCAGCGTTTTCAAATTCTTGGAGGGAGTCTTTACGCTGTTTCAGTTCGCGAGAAAGAACCGTCAGCTCTTCGTCTTCCGAGAGCGGGCTTTTGCCGAGCTTGATCGCTTCGTTTTGCAGCGCCGCTTTCAGCATCCGGAGAACAGACAGTTTTTCTTTCTCCTTGTTTTTCATCGCCTGCTTCATATCGTCATTCAAACGATCGAGAAGACTCACCGATTATACACCCTCTTTAATGCATGCTCTTAGTGCTTGCGCTTTCTAGCCGCCTCAGATTTTTTCTTCCGTCTGACGCTTGGCTTTTCATAAAATTCGCGCTTTCTCACTTCTTGCAAAGTGCCCGTTTTCGAAACGGCACGCTTGAAGCGACGAAGAGCGTCGTCGATCGACTCATTTTTGCGAACGATCGTTTTGGACATCCTGCTTCCCTCCCTCCGAACAACAACCATTGCATATTGTACTTGTCAATTATAATACATGCTGACAGAAAAGGTCAATAAAAAAAAGCAGCGGCGGCCTGCTGGCCGCCTCTTCCCCGCGCTGAAAAAACGGTCATCACCCGCGGACAAGGCCCATACATATAGGGTGAAAGGGGAGTCGCCCATGGGGTCGTTTTGGATGCTGTTTGCCATTTACACCGCTTTGTTTCTTCTTGGCATGTTTATGATGAAAGCTGGGCTTTACACGTTGTCCGGCCATCGGTTAAAACGGTGGCTCATGCGCTTTACCGCCACGCCGCTGCAAGGATTTGCCGCCGGTTTGGCGACGACCGCTCTCCTGCAAAGCAGCTCAGCGGTGATGGTGATGACGGTCGGCCTTGTCGCCGCCGGCTACTTGTCGTTCCGCCAATCGATCGGCATCATTTTAGGCAGCAACATCGGCTCGACGGTCACGACCGAGCTGATGACGCTTGATATCGGCGATGGCGCCATCCCATTTCTTGTCAGCGGCGCGCTGCTTGTTTTTTTCGGCCGCCATCGCCTTGTTCTCGGCATCGGCATGACCACTGTCGGCCTCGCCGCTGTGCTGTTTGCCATGGACGGCTTTGGCAGCCTCGCTAAACCGCTTGCCGCCTATCCGTTCGTTGATGCATGGCTTAAAGAAACGAACCGATCCGTCGCTGTCGGCCTTCTTGTCGGCATCGTCCTCACCGCTCTCGTTCATTCGAGCGCGGCAACGATCGGCATCGCCATGGGATTTTTAAACGAACAGCTGTTGACGCTGTCCGCGGCGATTGCTCTGTTGCTTGGCGCCAACATCGGTACGTGCATCACCGGGCTTTTGGCTTCGATCGGCTCCAGCAAAGAGGCCCAGCTGACCGCCTACACCCATCTATGGCTGAACGTCGTCGGCGCCGCTTTGTTCGCCTTTTGGACCGAGCCGCTCGCCAGTTTTGCCGCCAGGCTCAGCCCAGCGCCTGATGTGCAGCTCGCTCATGTGAGCGTCTTGTTCAACGTCATTTGCTCAGTGGCTGCTCTTCCATTTGTCGGCGCCATCGAAAAGGTCATTCTGTTTTTGCATGACCGAAACCGGGCTTAGTAGTCAGCGCGGCCCGTCCCGCCGGTGACGATCGCCACCCCAGAGCTTGTGCCGATGCGCGTCGCGCCGGCGTTGATCATCGCCTCAGCGGTTTTCCAGTCACGGACGCCGCCTGATGCTTTGACGCCTGCTCTGTCGCCGACCGTTTTCCGCATCAGCGCCACATCCTCCACCGTCGCACCTCCGCCGGAAAACCCGGTCGACGTTTTCACATAATCAGCGCCGGCTTTCACTGCGAGCTGGCAGGCGCGCACTTTTTCCTCATCGGTCAAAAGCGCCGTTTCAACGATCACTTTGACAAGCGCCCTGCCAGCCGCCGCTTCGACAACCGCACGAATGTCGCGCTCGACAAGCTCGTCTTGCCCGCTTTTTAACGCGCCGATGTTGATCACCATGTCGACTTCGCGAGCGCCGTTTTCGATGGCGTTCGTTGTTTCAAACGCCTTTGTTTCCGGCGTCGTTGCCCCAAGTGGAAAGCCGATGACCGTGCAGACGCGGACATCCGTGCCGGAAAGCTCGCGCGCCGCCGTTTTCACCCACGTTGGGTTGACGCACACGGCAGCAAAGCCGTATTGCTTTGCTTCCGTGCACAGTTGCACGATTTGTTGTTCTGTCGCTTCCGGTTTGAGCAGCGTATGATCGATCATTTTCGCGATATTCATCGTCATTCGGAGAAACCCCTTTCTGCCATTTCCGTCAAGATGGAAAGTCTGACGTCTACCATCATACCATGCTCCCTCGACAAAAACTAGCCATCCGTATTGTCTCCGGAAAAAGACAGAAAAAACCCAGCAACTAGGCTGGGTTATGAGCTCCATTTGACCGAACGGGCCATTTCATCCGGCACAACGCGGACGAACTCTCCTTCATTGTACGGATAGCCGGCTTTCGTAATCTTCACTTTGACAAGTTCACCGACCATTTCCTCGGTTGCCGGGAAGCGGACTTTCAAATAGTTGTCTGTATAGCCGACGTACAAATCCGGCCGCTCTTTGTCGCGCTCTTCCGGAATGACTTCGAGCACTTGCCCTTCAAACCGGGAGGCGTACTCTTTCGCCAATTGGTCGGACAGAGCGATCAAGCGGCGGACGCGGTCATGCTTCGTTTCTTCATCGATTTGGTTCGGCATGCGCGCCGCCGGCGTGCCGGTCCGCTTCGAATAAGGAAAGACATGCAGTTCGGAAAACCGTTGTTCACGAATAAAGTTGTACGTCTCCATAAATTCGTCTTCCGTCTCGCCTGGGAAGCCGACGATGACGTCAGAAGTCACCGCCAGCTCTGGAAACACTTCGCGCAGCCGGGCGAGCCGCTCCGCGTAAAATTCCACCGTATATTTGCGGCGCATCCGCTTGAGCACCGTATTCGACCCAGACTGGAGCGGAATGTGCAAATGGCGGACGATTTTCTCCGACCGCTTCAGCACATCAATCACTTCATCGGTGATTTGGCTCGCCTCAATCGACGAAATGCGGAGCCGCTTCAGCCCCGGCACTTGCTCGTCCAAATCGCGCAACAAGGACGCAAAGTTATAGTCTTTCAGATCGGTGCCATAGCCGCCTGTATGAATGCCGGTCAGAACGATTTCTTTATAGCCGGCGGCGACGAGCTGGCGCGCCTGGCGAATGATTTCCTGCGGATCGCGCGAGCGCATTAAGCCGCGCGCCCACGGGATGATGCAAAACGTGCAGAAGTTGTTGCACCCTTCTTGGATCTTAAGCGACGCCCGCGTCCGATCAGTGAATTCCGGCACATCCATCTCCTCAAAAACGCGCGTTTTCATAATGTTGTGAACAGCGTTGATCGGCTGGCGCTCGCGCTGGAATTGCTCGATGTAATCCAAAATTTTATGCCGGTCTTGCGTGCCGATGACAATATCAACGCCCGGAATGGCCATGACCTCAGCCGGCGATGTTTGCGCATAGCAGCCGGTCACGCAGACGACGGCGTCCGGATTGCGGCGCACCGCACGACGGATGACTTGACGGCTCTTTTTATCGCCGGTGTTCGTCACCGTGCACGTGTTGATCACATACACATCCGCACGGCTTTCAAACTCTTTTCGCTCGTAGCCGGCTTTTTTAAACAGCTGCCAAATCGCTTCGGTTTCGTAATGATTGACTTTGCAGCCTAGTGTATGAAAAGCCACTGTCGGCATCTTGTTCACCTCACTCTGCCCCCCGCTTAGGGATCAGCGGGACCGAACTTTTATAAGAAACAGCCAATGTTGCTCACTAAGCGCGCTCCGCTTCGCCGTTCGGCGCGCGCAGCTCCCATTCATAAGAGGCGGCGGAAAGCAAATAGAGCGGAGCTGTTTCGGTCCGCAAAATGCGCGGCCCAAGGCTGCACGGCGAAAAGCCGTGCTGCCGAAGCTGTTCTGCTTCTTCCGGACTGAACCCGCCTTCTGGCCCGAAAACAGCCAGCAACGCGCCGCCCGGACGGAGGCGGGAAAGAAGCGCCGGAAGCGCGGCATGCCGGGCGTTTCGCGCCTCTTTTTCGTAGGCAAACAGCCGAACATCGACCGTTTGGCCAAAGGAGAGGAGCTCGACAAACGAAAGCGGCGCCCGCACGTCCGGCACCACCGTTCGTTCAGCCTGCTCAGCCGCTTCTTTCGCGATTTTTTTCCATCGCTCGACTTTTTTCTCCGCCTTTTTCGCGTCCCATTTCACGACCGACCGGGCGGCTTCGAACGGAAGAAAGCCGGCGGCGCCGAGCTCTGTTCCTTTTTGGATGACGAGCTCCCACTTTTCGCCTTTCGGCAGCCCTTGGGCGATGTAGATGCGCACCGGCAGCTCGCTTCGCTCCTCTTTCCATTGTACAATACGAGCTTGCACATGCTCATTGGCAATTTGTTCAATTTCACACACCGCCGTGCGCCCGTCTGGAAAGACGCAAATGATCCCGTCCCCCGGCTTCATGCGCATGACGCGGGCGATATGATAGGCATCATCGCCGCTGATCGCGACGATCCCGCCTTGTTGCGCCTGGCCGGAAACGAAATAGCGCTGCACAGCCATCCCTTCTTTGCTTACGGTTTCAGGGCGACAACCGCCACCCAGTCTTCCATCACGTTGATTTCCTCAATGGCAAAGCCGGCGGCAAGCAACCCGTCTTTGACGTCCTGCTTTTTCGCCTGAATGATGCCAGACGTGATGAAGCGGCCGCCTGGCTTTAACAACCGGTAGGCGTCACCAGTAAAGCGCAAAATGATTTCCGCTAAAATATTGGCGACGATCACATCAGCCGGTTCCTCGATATGGTCGAGCAAATTGTTTTGTGAGACCGTTACGACATGCTGCACCTTATTGAGCTTCACGTTCAGCCGCGCGCTGTCGACCGCCACCGGGTCCAAATCGAGCGCCCGCACCGACTGAGCGCCAAGCATCGCTGCGGCGATGCTTAAAATGCCGGAGCCGGTGCCGACGTCAATGACATGATCGCCGGGGCGCACATACTTTTCGAGCGCCTGCAGACACATGACCGTTGTCGGGTGCGTGCCAGTCCCAAACGCCATGCCCGGATCCATTTCGATGATCAGCTCATCACTAGACGCCGGCTCGTACGTTTCCCACGTCGGCACGATCGTAAACTTTTCGGACACTTTCACCGGGTGATAATGCTTTTTCCACGCCGTTGCCCATTCCTCTTCGTTTACTTCGCTCAATGTAATTTTATTTTTGCCAAGGTCGATATCATACAGCCATAAATTGTTAATCGCCTGCTTAATTTGTTCGACCGTTTCGCCAAGAAAACTGTTGACCGGCAAATATGCCTTAATGATCACCCCTTCTTCCGGATAGTCGTCCGGGTTGAGCTCGACGATCTCGCCGTACCAGTCGTCCCGTTCTTTGACCAAATCGTATGGGTCTTCGATGACGACGCCGCCGGCGCCCGCTTCATGCAAAATGTTCGAAATCGCCTCGACCGCCTCATGCGTCGTATGAATGCTGATTTCTGACCATTTCATCGCGCTTACGCTTCTCCTTTAAACGCCTTTTTGACTTTCTCAAAAAAACGGCCGTGCGGCCCGTCGTGCATCGTGTCTCCGCCGAGCCGTTCAAACTCGCGCAGCAGCTGCTTTTGCTTTTCGGTCAGCTTCGTCGGCGTCACAACGCGGACAATGACGTGCTGATCGCCTTGGCCGTAGCCCCGTACGTTCGGCACCCCTTTTCCCTTCAAGCGGAAGCGCGTGCCCGTTTGCGTGCCGGCCGGGATTTTCAGCTTCACATGGCCATGGAGCGTCGGCACTTCGATCTCATCGCCGAGCGCGGCCTGGGCGAACGACAACGGCACTTCGCAATAAATATCGTCGCCGTCGCGTTTGAAAAACTCATGTGGTTCGACTCGGAAGATGATGTACAAATCGCCCGGGGGCCCGCCATTGACCCCTGGCTCCCCTTGGCCGGCGACGCGCAGCTGCTGGCCGTCGTCGACGCCGGCTGGAATTTTGACGTGAATTTTTTTCCGCCGTTTGACGCGTCCCGTGCCGCCGCACGTTGGGCATTTCTCCGGAATGTACCGGCCCGTGCCACCGCAGACGGGGCATGTCCGGCGGTTGACGATGCGGCCAAATGGCGTCGCTTGTTCGCTTGTCACTTGCCCGCTGCCGTGGCAATGCGGACAAGACGTCGGGCTTGTGCCCGGTTTCGCTCCGCTGCCCTGGCACGTGTCGCACGTCTCTTCCCGCGGAATTTCAATTTCCGTTTCTTTTCCGAACGCCGCTTCTTCAAACGTAAGCGTCATCATATACTCGACATCCGCGCCTTTGCGCGGACCGCTCGCCCGCCTGCGCGGACCGGCGCCGAAAAACGTTTCAAAAATATCTTCAAAACCGCCAAAGCCGCTAAAGCCGCCGAAATCAAACCCTCCGCCTTGGAATCCGCCGCCGCCAAACGTTTCGTTCGGGTCGGCATGGCCAAAGCGGTCGTAGCGGGCCCGCTTTTCATCATCGCTTAACACTTCGTACGCCTCTTTAATTTCCTTAAACTTCTCCGCGGCGTCCGGGGCTTTGTTCACATCTGGATGATACTGCTTCGAAAGCTTTCGATACGCTTTTTTGATCTCGTCTTTCGTCGCGTTTTTGCTGACGCCGAGAATCTCGTAATAATCGCGCTTCGCCATCGTTGATCATCCACTCCCGATTCACTCACATAAATTTAATTTTATCATTTCCCTCTGCGGCAAGGCAATATGTCAATGCTAGAAAAAAAGTCAAAGCCAAGGCAGGCCTGACTTTGACTTTCGGTTGCATTATTTATCGTCGTTCACTTCTTCAAACTCGGCGTCCACCACGTTGTCTTTATGATTGGCAGCGCCGCCTTGCGATCCTGCACTTTGCGCCTGTTTCGCCGCTTGTTCATACAGCTTGATCGACAGCTGCTGCACCGCTTCTTGCAGCGCGTCTTTTTTCTTGCGGATGTCGTCGATGTCGTTTTTCTCGAGCGCCGCTTTCAACGCCTCTTTCGCATCCTGCGCCTTCTTGATCTCATCGGCGCTCACTTTTCCTTCGACTTCTTTGATCGTTTTGTCGGTCATGAAAATGAGCTGGTCGGCTTCGTTGCGCAACTCGGCGGCTTCTTTCCGCTTCCGGTCGGCTTCGGCGTTTTCTTCCGCTTCTTTAATCATGCGCTGAATTTCTTCTTCCGACAGGCCGGACGACGATTTGATCGTAATCGACTGCTCTTTGTTCGTTCCTAAATCTTTGGCGCGCACGTGAACGATGCCGTTGGCGTCAATATCAAACGTCACTTCAATTTGCGGCACGCCGCGCGGCGCCGGCGGAATGCCGGTCAGCTGAAAGCGGCCGAGCGATTTGTTGTCCGCCGCCATCGGGCGCTCTCCTTGCAAAACGTGAATGTCGACCGTCGTTTGATTGTCAGCCGCCGTTGTGAACACTTGCGATTTGCTTGTCGGGATCGTCGTGTTCCGTTCGATCAGTTTCGTAAATACGCCGCCCATCGTTTCAATGCCAAGCGAAAGCGGGGTCACGTCAAGCAGGACGACATCTTTCACTTCGCCGGCGATCACCCCGCCCTGGATCGCCGCACCGATGGCAACGACTTCGTCCGGGTTGACGCCTTTGTGCGGCTCTTTGCCAAGCTCGCGCTTGATCGCTTCTTGGACAGCTGGAATGCGCGTCGAACCGCCGACCAAAATGACTTTATCAATATCGGCTGGCGTCAAGCCGGCGTCTTGAAGCGCCTGGCGGACCGGCCCCATCGTCCGCTCGACGAGGTGGGCGGACAACTCTTCAAATTTCGCTCTTGTCAACGTCATTTCCAAATGGAGCGGACCGTTTTCATTGGCGCTGATAAACGGAAGCGAAATTTGTGTCTGCGTGACGCCGGACAGCTCTTTTTTCGCTTTTTCCGCGGCATCTTTCAAGCGTTGGAGCGCCATTTTGTCTTTCGACAAATCGATGCCGTGCTCTTGCTTGAACTGATTGACCAAATAATCGATGATCACTTGGTCGAAGTCGTCGCCGCCCAAATGGTTGTCGCCGGCCGTCGCCTTCACTTCAAACACGCCGTCGCCAAGCTCCAAAATCGAGACGTCAAACGTCCCGCCGCCTAAGTCATAGACGAGAATCGTTTGGTCTTCTTCTTTATCAAGGCCGTAAGCAAGCGCCGCGGCCGTCGGCTCGTTGATGATGCGCTCGACTTCGAGGCCGGCGATGCGGCCGGCATCTTTCGTCGCTTGGCGCTGGGCGTCGTTGAAATACGCCGGCACCGTGATGACCGCACGCGTCACCGGCTCGCCCAAATAGTCTTCGGCGTACGACTTCAAGTATTGCAAAATGATCGCCGAAATTTCTTGCGGCGTATATTGCTTCCCTTCGATTTCGACTTTGTAATCCGTCCCCATATGGCGCTTGATCGAGATGATCGTGTTCGGGTTCGTGATCGCTTGCCGTTTGGCGACTTCGCCGACTAGGCGTTCGCCGTTTTTAAACGCGACGACCGACGGGGTCGTGCGGTTTCCTTCCGGATTCGGAATGACTTTCACTTCGCCGCCTTCTAACACGGCGACGCAAGAGTTCGTCGTTCCTAAGTCGATGCCGATAATTTTGCTCATCACTGATCACCCTCCGTTTCCGTTTATTGGCTTACTTTGACCATGGCGGGCCGCAGCACGCGGTCTTTCAGCTTATAACCTTTTTGCAGCTCCTCAACAACCGTGTTCGGCTCATAGCCTTCCGCTTCCGCCTGCATGACGGCTTGGTGCAAATAAGGGTCAAACGGCTTTCCGACCGCCTCGATCGCCTCGACGCCTTCTTTCTTCAAGGCGTCAACAAGCGACCGGTACACCATTTCCATCCCTTGCAAAATCGATTTCGCCTGTTCGTTGTCCGTCTCTATTTTCAACGCGCGTTCAAAGTTGTCAAGCACCGGAAGCAAATCGCTCGCCAAGCTTTGGGCGCGGTATTTTTCAGCCGCTTCCATCTCCTGGCGCGTCCGGCGGCGGAAGTTTTCAAAATCAGCGTACAGGCGGAGATACCGGTGTTCCATCTCTGAAAGCTTCGCTTCCAATTCGGCGATCTGCGCCTTGGCCGCCGCCAACTCCTCGGCCGTTGGCGCTTTTTCCGCCGGCTCCGCCGCTTCCTCCCCACCGGCCTCTTCAAGCGGAACGCCGCCTGATTCCTCCTCGGGCTGCGGGGCGGCTTCTTCCTCGATCGGTTGCTCCCGCTCCGGCTCATCGTATGTAGCTTGTTCCATCACTTGTTTTTCTCCTTGCTCCATCGCTTTCACCTCCCTGCCGGGGCTCTTCCCTTTTATGTATCAATGGCCACAAGGAAAGGATGGATGCGCGATCCATCCGTTATCCAATATGGCCATTCTTATTGACTTTGATACCATTTCGCGAGCGCGGCCGACAAATCGGAAGCGACACGGTTTAAGACAGTGATGACGCGCGAGTATTCCATGCGCGTTGGACCAAGAATCGCGATCGCCCCGAGCGGCTCATCGCCGACCGAATACGTCGCTGTAATCAAGCTACAGTTTTCCATGCCGCGCAGTTCGTTTTCATGCCCGATCGAAACCCGCACTCCTTTTTGGGTTTGCTTGCGGAGCAGGCGATAAATGTCTTTTTCCTGCTCAATGATGTCCAGAAGCGGGCGCACTTTTTGGATGTCGCTGAACTCCGGCTGGTTGAGCATATTCGCCTTGCCGGCGAAAAACACTTTTTCTTCTTCAGGGGCATCGAGCGTCTCAATGAGCGTATTGAGCACGCTGTCGTAGTTGCGGATGTGCCGGCGCAATACGTCGGCCACTTCCGTCTCCATTTTTTCTTTCAAATCAATGAGCGGAACGCCGTTCAACCGCTCGTTGAAAATGTTGACCATTTTTTCGAGGTCGCCTGCGTCCATCGATGACGGAATCGTCACGACCCGGTTTTCAACATGGCCGGTGTCCGTCACGACGATGGCGACGGCTGTCTGTTCGTTGAGCGGAACGATTTGCATCTGCTTCAGTTTGCTTTCTTTAAACGTCGGCCCGAGCGCGATGGATGTATAGTTCGTCAGCTCGGATAAAATTTGCGCCGACTTTTGCATCAGTTTTTCCAGCTCATAGATGCGCTCGGCAAACACGGAGCGGATTTTTTGAATGTCCGCCCTTGTCAGCCGCTGCGGCGGCAGCAAATGGTCGACGTAGTAGCGGTACCCTTTTTCCGACGGCACACGGCCGGAAGAAATGTGCGTTTTTTCAATATAGCCGAGCTCCTCCAAATCCGCCATCTCATTGCGGATCGTCGCCGAGCTGAACGCGATTTGATGCTTTTTCGATAACGTCCGCGAACCGACCGGCTGCCCAGAACGAATGAAATCGTCGATAATCACCTGCAAAATCAGCAGTTGGCGGTCCGTTAGCACGTGTCTCACCTCTGTTAGCACTCGAACAATTCGAGTGCTAAATCTACTACTAGGGTAGCAAATCGCCCGGCAAATGTCAATGTTTACATTTCGCCGAGGAACGCGGCAAACACTTCATTGCCGAGCAGCTTGCCCCGTTTGGTCAAGCGGATGTGAGTCTCCGTTTCCTCGAGGCGTCCGTTTTCGATTTCCCGGCGGATCGCCGCGCCAAATATGTCGTGGAGGTCGCGGCCGAACTTTTGCCGAAAGCAGGCTTTGGACACCCCTTCCGTTTTGCGCAGCCCTAAAAACATTTCCTCTTCCATCTGCTCGCGAGTGGTCAAGCGGCGCACGTCGCGGTGCGGCCATTGGCCGCGTTCGATCGCGCTGATGTAATGCCGGATGGGACCTATATTCGCCCGCCGCACCCCGTCGATATAGCTGTGCGCCCCAGCGCCGATGCCGTAGTACTCCTCATTGTTCCAGTACGTCAAGTTGTGCCGGCTTTCAAATCCCGGCAAAGCATAGTTGCTGATTTCGTATTGCCGATAGCCAGCGGCAGCCATCTGCTCCATCGCCGCTTCGTACATCTCGGCTTCCATCTCTTCGCCCGGTAGACGGAGCCGCCCTTTCCGCCATTCGTTATAAAAAATCGTCCTTGGCTCCAAAATGAGGGAATAAGCAGAAAGATGCGGCACATGAAGCGAAAACGCCGCTTCTAAATCGGCCGTAAACTGCTCAAGTGTCTGCCCCGGCAAACCGTACATTACATCAATGCTGATGTTCTGAAACCCGACTTCTCTGGCCAACGCTACAGCCCGTATGACGTCGCCTCGCCGGTGCGTGCGGCCGATCGTTTGCAGAAGCTGATCGTCAAATGTCTGCACCCCCAGGCTCAGCCGATTCACTCCGGCATCGCGCAAAATAGCGAGCTTTTCTTTCGTCAAGCCGTCCGGGTTGGCTTCGACGGTAAATTCGGCCGTTTGCGAGTCAAACTGAAAATGGCGGTGGATGCTCGCAAGCAAACAGCCGAGCTGCGCCGGCTCAAGCACCGTCGGCGTGCCGCCGCCGATAAACAGCGTCTTGAGTTGGCTGCCAAATTCCGCCGCCGTCCACGCCATTTCTTTGTCCATCGCCCGCAAATAGTCGTCAATCGGCTGGCCGGCGGCGAATACTTTGTTAAAATCGCAATAATGGCAAATATGGGCGCAAAATGGAATATGAAAATACGCTGAAACGGCCATCGGTCCTCCTCCTTTCAGCCGGCGGCGCCGCAGGAAACAAACAAGGCTATCCCCAACGGAGACAGCCTTGCTCGTTATTTTTTCTGGTCGTCGATTTTCAAGACGGCCATAAACGCTTCTTGCGGCACTTCGACCGACCCGATTTGTTTCATCCGCTTCTTTCCTTCTTTTTGCTTCTCAAGCAGCTTCCGCTTCCGCGACACGTCGCCGCCGTAACATTTTGCGAGCACGTTTTTGCGCAACGCTTTGATTGTCGAACGGGCGATGACCTTGTTGCCGATCGCCGCCTGCACCGGCACTTCAAATTGCTGGCGTGGAATCAAATCTTTCAGCTTTTCAACGATCGCTTTGCCGCGCTCGTACGCAGAGTCGCGATGGACGATAAACGATAAGGCATCGATTTTTTCGCCGTTTAGCAAAATATCCATCTTGACGAGATTGGACGGCCGGTAGCCGATCAATTCGTAGTCGAATGACGCGTACCCTTTTGTGTTCGACTTTAAAGCGTCGAAAAAGTCGTAGACGATCTCGGAGAGCGGAATATCGTAAATGAGCATGACGCGCTTTTCATCCAAATATTGCATATCGACAAACGTGCCGCGCTTTCCTTGACACAGCTCCATCACCGGACCGACATAGTCGTTTGGCACCATGATCGTCGCTTTCACATACGGTTCTTCAATGCGGTCGATTTTTTGCGGGTCGGGCATGTTCGTCGGGTTGTCGACGTCAACTTCCGTTCCGTCGGTCAAATGCACCTTGTAAACGACGCTCGGCGCGGTCGTGATCAAATCGATATGAAATTCGCGCTCGAGCCGCTCTTGGATGATTTCCATATGAAGCAAGCCGAGAAATCCACAGCGGAAGCCGAACCCAAGCGCCTGCGACGTTTCCGGCTCAAAGTGGAGCGCCGCATCGTTCAATTGCAGCTTCTCGAGCGCCTCGCGCAAATCGTTGTAGCGCGCCGTATCGATCGGATACATCCCGCAAAACACCATCGGATTGAGCTTCCGATAGCCCGGGAGCGGTTCAGCTGCCGGCCGTTCGGCATCGGTGATCGTATCGCCGACGCGCGTATCTTTCACGTTTTTAATCGAGGCGGTCAAATAGCCGACATCACCGACCGTCAATTCGTCGACGACTTTTTGCTTCGGCGTGAACACGCCGACTTCCGTCACTTCAAACTCCTTGCCGGTCGACATCATTTTAATGCGCTGCCCTGGCTTCACCGTTCCGTCGACGACGCGGACATAGGCGACGACGCCGCGGTACGGGTCATAAAGGGAATCAAAAATGAGCGCCTTCAGCGGCGCATCCGGATCACCCGAGGGAGCCGGAATTTTTTCGACGATTTTTTCCAAAATTTCTTCGATGCCGATGCCGACTTTGGCCGAAGCAAGCACCGCGTCAGAGGCGTCCAAACCGATGACATCCTCAATTTCTTGACGCACCCGCTCCGGTTCAGCGCTTGGCAAATCGATTTTGTTAATGACCGGCAAAATTTCTAAATTGTTGTCGATCGCCAAATACACGTTGGCGAGCGTCTGCGCTTCAATGCCTTGCGCCGCATCGACGACCAAAATCGCCCCTTCGCAAGCGGCCAAGCTGCGCGACACTTCGTACGTAAAGTCGACGTGGCCCGGCGTGTCGATCAAATGGAAAATATACTCTTCGCCATTTTTCGCTTTATATGTCAACTGAACCGCATTCAATTTAATCGTGATGCCGCGCTCGCGCTCAAGCTCCATCGTATCGAGCGTCTGCTCGCGCAATTCACGCTCCGACAGCGCCCCCGTCTTTTCCAAAATGCGGTCCGCCAGCGTCGATTTTCCGTGGTCAATGTGAGCAATAATCGAAAAATTGCGGATCCGTTCCTGCCGTTTCAACCGTTCTTCCCGGTTCATCGTCTCTCACTCCTGCTTCTTCGCAAAACTACACTAGCTTTGATTATAGCAACAGCGCGAAGAAGATTCAATGATGAACGAAAAGCCAAGCCGCCGTTCGGGCTTTCCGGAAAGACGCGAAACGGCCAGAGCCGCGCCAAGAAAACAATCGACAATATGGAAAGCGCAGCACTTTGTGCTCCAGCCGGCGGACGGCGTCCAAAAGAAAAAGCCGCCATTGTGACGGCACGTTCCTGTTTCGTCCGCACATGAACGGGCTAGTCCAACACCCGGCCGACGAGCGAAAACAGCATTTCCATGAGCGCGGTGACGGCATCGGCAAAAAGTTGGCCGAGCCTAGAGAACAAGTTGAACGTTTTCAGCTCGCGAATCGTTTCTTGCTTTTCTCCTAAATCTCCAGCAACGACCGGCCGGCCAAACACCGCCGCTTCCACCTCACCATTTTCCCTTTTTTTCATATCGATGACGGATGGAAACGACGGATCGGCATAACCGCGCATCCGTTCCATGCCGCGATGCGCCTCTTGCATGCCAAACAACACGCCGAAAAAAAGAAGAAAGATCGCTAGAGTAAAGCGGATGAACCATCGTGCCATAGTGACGCTCCTTTACTTTTTCTCCGCCGGAGCCGGCGCTTCGACTTTTTCCGCCTGCCAATAATAGTCGCTGAACACATCGGCCAACGCCGACACGGAACGAAACAACTCAGTAAACGTATTGTCAACACCGCCGACTTCAATTAAAATCGCGTTTTCCGATAAATCTTGATTAAACTTGCCGTTCGTCCCGGCTCCTTTTTTCTCGATCACCCCGCGGCTCAACCCTGGATATTTCTTTTGCAGCAACTGATGCAACGCGGTAGCCAGCTGCAAGTTTTTCTCGTATGTCGCGTTTTCTCCGCCAATAATGAATGCGACACGCGCATAATCAACGCCGTTGATCGTAGCCGTCGTATATTTCCGCCGCCGCGAATCGCGATGGATATCGATGAAGTAGTGCAAGTCACGATTTTGCTTCATTGCTGCGACCACTGTTTGGCGGGACATATCATACGATTGGGAGTATTTCATCCCTTTCTTTAACAATTCGCTGACAATGTCGATTTTGCTCACTTCAGCCCCGATGCCGCGCTTTTCCAGTTCTTCCGCTAACTTTTCCCCCACTTTTGTGATGTTGACCGTCGGGTGAAACGCCAAATCCGGGTCAGTGACCCCTTTGAGCGCCGGCAAAAACGACTCATGCGTATGGGTATTGTAAATGTAGACCACTTTTTTCCCTCCGGTCGTCTGCGATGGCGGGGGAACCGGTTTTTCATCTTCGTTCTTGTTTGCTTGTTCGAGTTCATCGACCGAGGCTTGCCGTTCCGCAAGCATCGCCTCAAGCGGCGGCGCTGATTCGTATGGCATGTTCGTATAATCCGTTCCTTCACCAGCGATGAGAATTTTGCTGTCATAAAGGGCAAAGCCCGGCAGCTCGCTGCCAAGCAGGCTGCGCGGGTCATCGGGATTGATGCTCGTCGCCAGGCGGAACAATAGCGATGAGTAATTCGTCTGCCGCCGATCTTTCGGCAGCAGCTGCGCAAAATATCGATTTTCCAAGGCGAACAGACGAATGAACGTCTCTTCCGGAAAATGGGCCGCCATATCGTTCAGCGATGATGACGACGGACGGTATTCCGGCCGCAGCGATGTGAGCGCTCCGACAAGCATAAACATCATCATGCAGCCAAGGATGATGAGCATCAACAGTTTCTTTATGCTGGCTCCTGGAATCGCGATCATGACGTTTGGGGAGCGCCATCGTTTCATATTCCCACCCTTTCCCGGCTTGTCTCCTCAGTTTAACGTATGGCCAAGCGGGAAAAGATAGAACTGTTTTTTGTCTAATGGGTGTAGGAGCCGACATTGCCTTGGTCGACTTGCCGATGCAGCGCCGCATTCAAGCCGCCGGCTAATAAGTTGGCCATATCGCCGATAAACGAATCGATCTCTTTTGGGGTCACCATCAAATTATGCCCAAGCGGCGCGAGCACTTCATAGATGAGGCGCCGCTTTTCTTCATCGCCAAGCGTGCCGACCATGCCAAGAAACGTCGACCGTTCTTGCGGCGACGGCATGTCTTGTTCCGTCAATTTTCGTTTGCGCCCAAACGTCCAGCCCGCCGGAGCGAGCGCGCTTGACGGCCGTTTCCCTTCGCGCATTTCGCGGCCGAAGTGCTTCAAAATGAAATCGATCGTGTCGCTCGTGATGGAGACCGCATCGACAACCGTCGGAACGCCGATCGAAATGACCGGAATGCCAAGCGTTTCATAGCTTAACTCTTTCCGCTTGTTGCCGACCCCGGAGCCAGGATGGATGCCGGTGTCAGAAATCTGAATCGTCGCGTTGACTCGTTCGATCGAGCGGGCAGCCAAGGCGTCAATCACAATGACAAAATCCGGCTTTGTTTTCCGGACGACGCCGTCGATAATGTCGCTCGTTTCAATCCCGGTCGTCCCCATCACCCCCGGAGCAAGGGCGCTCACCGGCCGGAAGCCTTCCTCGACGCTTTCCGGCTGCAGCTGGAACAAATGACGGGTGACAAGCACGTTTTNCACCGTGAGCGGCCCGAGCGCGTCCGGGGTGACGTTTTGGTTGCCGAGCCCGACGATCAAGCAGCTCGCTTGATCGGGAATGCGGAGCCGCTTGAAAAAGGCGCTGAGCTGCTCGGAAAAAATGCGCTGCACGTTTTGCTGCAGCTCGGTGTTTTGTTCGCGGATGCCTTGCGCTTCAATCGTCACGTAGTGGCCTGGCTTTTTGCCGATCGAGGCCGCTCCTTGTTCCGTGACATGCACATGCGACAGCTTGACGCCGTTGATCTCCTCGTCATGAATGATGACCCCCTCAATCGGCGCGGCGCTTTCTTGTTTTTGCTGCAAGCGCTCCTCGAGTGCGATCTCATGCGCTTCGATCGCTAAATCCGTGCGCACCGAGTACTGGCGTAAATCGAGCGGCTGTTCCATGTCGTTCCTCCCCATTTCTGCCGTTTTCTTTTATTGTCGCCGCAATCAGGCCCGGTCATTCATGTTTCGTAAAGGATTTTCGCTTGAACACTCTTGCATAATCCAAACACGTTTGATAGAATAACACTTGTTCTTCCTGTTGTTCACAACAGAAAGTAGGAATGGTAACGGAGGTGAACGAACGTGGCTAACATCAAATCAGCGATCAAACGCGCGAAAACGAGCGAAAAGCGCCGGGCTCACAACGCCTCGATGAAATCGGCCATGCGTACGGCGATCAAAAAATTTGAAGCGCTTGTTGAATTGAAAGACGTGGAAAAAGCGCGCGAGGCATTCATTATTGCGTCGAAAAAATTAGACAAAGCTGCAAGCAAAGGCCTTATCCATAAAAACGCCGCCAGCCGGCAAAAATCGCGCTTAGCGAAAAAATTGAACAGCATCCAAGCTTCCTAATCAAAAACGACCTGGCGCCAGGTCGTTTTTTTGTTTTTCTTTTGTTCACGGCAAACGGCCGGGCGATCGCTTCACCGCCGGCCGTGACGCCCCGCTTGCGCCGGGCGGGTGCCCCACCGCATCAGAAGCAGCTCAACGGCCAACCGGCGATCGACCGCTCCGCTTTTCACTTCGTAATCGGCGTCAGCGAGCTCGTTGATCGCCTCAGCAAGCTCTCCGTCAGCGAAGCGGGCCGCTTGAGCAAGAGCGAGCTTGACGCGGAACGGGTGCACCTTGAGCGCCGCAGCAATTTGCGCCTGCCCGTAGCCTAAGGAGGCAAGCCATTTCACTTGCGAAAGCAAGCGGAAATGGGCGGCGAGCAGCGCCAAAATTTTGATCGGCTCTTCATTGTTTTCAAGCAGATCATAAAACGTCTGCAACGCCGCTGGAATGTCGCGCTTCGCCACTTGCTCGACAAGCACAAATACGTTTTCTTCCGGCGTGCGGGCGACAAGCCGTTCAACCGCCGCCGCCTCGATGGTTCCGCCCGATCCGGCAAACAGGGCCAATTTATCGATTTCATTCGCCAAGGCGGAAAGCTGCGTCCCGGCCCGCCGCAACAGGACATCAATCGCCTCGTCGCTTGCTTGCGCCCCTTGGCTCTCGATGCGGCGCCGCACCCAGGCGCGCAGCTCCGCTTCGGCGAGCGGGGCGGCGATGACGACTTCGCTTTGCTCTTTGGCGAGCTTCGTAATTTTTTTTCGCTCATCAAGCTTCTCGTACGGCGCAAAAAAGACGACGATCGAAAACGGCGACGGCGCCTTCAAGTACGCCTCCAGCTTCGCCAAATCATGTTCGATCTCCTTCTCTTTTTCAGACGTGAAAAAATATGGATGCTTGATGAGGATGACACGCCGCTCGCCGAAAAACGGCACCGTCTCGGCCTCCTCAAGCGCCGCCTCGACCGGCGTTTCCTCGCAGTCGTACACAGCCAAGTTCCACTCCCGCTCCTCGGGGCCAAGCGCTGCGTTCACCAATCGCTCATACGTTTCCGTTAATAAAAACGGCTCATTGCCGTATAATAAATAAAGAAGAGAAAAACGCCGTTTTTCAATGTTTCCCCATACGCGTTCCAGCATGTTCCCGTCTCCATTCCCTAGCAAACGTCTCTGCTAGAAAAGATACACCGTTTTTCGTCATTTTACAAGGGAACCGGCTGCCGAAAAAACCGGTTCCCCTTTATATAAACGCCAGCCTATAAGTCCTAGGACCTTATTGGCCAGCGGGTTATTTTTATGTTTTCCCGGCTGTTTGAAAGTATTTGTGTCAACTGTTGTCAAGGAAGGAAAAGAAGCGAGCGGCGGTAGATTTTTCACGCGTTTTCGTCTATACTAAAAATGATTGAACGAGGAGGGGGAAAACGATGAACGTATTTGAAAAGGAAGTGCAAAGCCAACGAAATGACGCCGTCGATTCCGCCGTCGGATTCATCGTGTCGTTCGGCTTTTTCGCTACCATGTTCATCATCGCAACGTTGATCGAATTTTTCGGTCGATAAGGATTGCTTACATAAGCAATCCTTATTTTTTTGTTTCTGCTGAAACGTTCCGCTTTTTTGTGCACTACATCTTATGGTTTCATCACCTGAAAGGTTCCACCGTTTTCGTCATACACATAGCGAATGGCCCCGTTTTCATCCGTCCGCCAAATGATCGCCCGTTGTTGCCGAAGCCGCATAAGCACCTCGGGGGACGGATGCCCGTAGCGATTGTAGCGGCCGACGGAAATGATGGCCGCTCGCGGCTTGACCGTCCGCAAAAACAGCTCTGTTGTCGACGTTTTGCTGCCGTGGTGGGCGACTTTCAATACATCGGCGCGCAGCTCTGGATAAGCGCGGATGAGCGCCTGTTCCGCCTCTTCCTCGATATCCGCAGCAAACAGCCATGTCAAGCGGCCGAGGCGGGCGAGCAATACAAGCGAGCCGTTATTATCCTCATTGTTTCCCGCCTCCGGGTGCAATACGGAAAACGCGGCATCCCCCACCTTCCACCGATCCCCCCGCACGCTGGCGGCCACCGGCACAGAAAACGGGCGCGCCATCGCCTTGACGGCCGGCAGCGCTCCTGGGCTTGTGACAATCTTCTTGACGCGCACGGCTCCCATCACCTCGGGAGCAGCCCCGATATGGTCGGCATCATCGTGCGTCAAAATCAGTTGATCAAGCGTCCTCACCCCTTGGGCTTTTAAAAACGGCACGACAACGTCGCGGCCGACGGCAAACGGCCGAGACCGCTTGCGCCACGGTTCGCGCACCCATTCCGGCGTCCCGCTGGTATCAATGAGATAGACTGCTTTTCGATAAGGGAGCTCAATATAAATACAGTCCCCTTGCCCAACATCCAATACCGTCACTTCCCCTTTCGGATCCACATACGGGGCGGCCAGCTGAAGCGCCGTCGCCGCCGCCACCGCTGTCAATCCGCGGAGCAGGCGGCCGCGTTCCCAATCCAAAAACGCCGCCGCGATGGCCGTCAGATAGCCAGCTAAGCACCACGGCCCCGGACGCCCGAGCACAAGCATAAACGAGTAATCGACCGAGAAAAAACGGACAACCGCGTCCGTCAGCTCAATGAGGCGGCTAAACAGCCAAATGAGCGGAGAAAAGGAAAAAACTGCGGATAGAAAAGCAATGGGCAAAATGACAAATGAATACCAAGGGACGAAGAAGACATTCAGCCCTATGCTCCAAACAGAAATTTCATAAAAATGGTAAAGCAAAATCGGCAGCGCGGCAAGCTGAGCGGCGAGCGCGGTCTGAAACAAGTTTTGGAGCATCGAACGAGCAGAGGCGAGCACCGACACATGGGCGAGAAGGGCAAACGTGACAAGAAATGATAGTTGAAAACCGACATCCCAAACCATATATGGGTCAAAGACGAGCAGGGCAAGCGCTGTCCAACTCAACGCATCCAGCGGATGGATCATTCCTTTTTTCCACTGGACGGCCAATACAATCATCCCGGTCGCACAGGCGCGCAGCACCGACGGCGAAGCGCCGGCGAGCACCGCATACATAGGCAAGAAAACGAGCAAAGCAAGCACGGCCGCTTCGCGCGTCACAAACCGAATGGCAGCGGCCAACGCAGCGCCGACAAGCAGGGTGACATGGCCGCCGGAAATGGCCAACAAATGGATGATCCCGAGCTGCTGGTAACCGCTAATCACTTCCTCGTCCAACGAGCGGCGTTCGCCATAAATGAGCGCAGCGGCGATGCCGGCCGCTTCCGGCGGAAACCGGGCTTCAATGCGGCGGACGCCAGCCTCGCGAATCGCCTCAAGCCGTTCGATGATGGTGGGACGGACGCGCACGCAAGCGGAAAGATCGATCGCCTCAGGGAGAAAGAGCCAATGGATGCGATGGCGGCGCAAATAACGGCGGTAATCAAATGCATACGGATTGCTGGCTGGCATAGGGCGCTCGAGCATTCCGCTCAGCCGGCACACGACCCCGGGCATAAGACGCGCACGCAGCGCTTCTTTTTCCGCAGCCGTCCGAATGATGTAACGAAGCTGCACCCGCTCCTTGCCAGCTTGCACCGCCGCCTGCAATCGATCGCCGTCGATCGCCGGCGCGGCGGAAAAACGAACGGAAAGCGAATGACGGCCGCCGGAAAGGGAAGTTTTGTTATGATGGTCAACGATGAGAAAATAGACAAAAAAGAAGAGAGCTGCAACGAGAGCAGGAAGGAAACAGTGCGGCCGGCGGATGAAAAGAAGAAGGAGATAAATGATAAGGAGAAGACATGTGGTTTTGGACGGCGAGGCCGCCGCCACGGCAAAGAGCGCCGCCGCGGCGGGATAGACGGCTTGTCCTTTCATGCTCCCCCTCCGCCGCCGGAAAGCAAGGCGAACACATCCGTTTTCAGCGGCACTTGCACAAGCCGGACGCCAGCTTGAGCAAACAGCTCCAAGGCGTACGGGTGGTTTTTGTAGTCTTGGGCGTAATAGACCGCGCGGATGCCGCTTTGAATGATCGCCTTGCAACAATGCAAGCACGGAAAATGAGTGACATACATCTCCGCCCCCTCGGTCGGGACGCCGAACTTGGCGCATTGCAAAATGGCATTCATTTCCGCATGAATCGTCCGTACACAATGGCCGTCAATANCGTAGCACCCTTCATCGGTGCAATGGGCGCCCCCGGCGATCGAGCCGTTGTACCCGCCGGCGATGATGCGCTTATCGCGCACAATCGTCGCCCCGACCGCCAGCCTTGTGCACGTGCTGCGCAGCGCCAACAGATGGCTTTGCGCCATAAAGTATTGATCCCATGTGATGCGTTCCATTCTACGTCCCTCCGCTCGTTTCCATACTTTTAGTCTACCCGCCGCCGCCTGCCCCCGTCAACGCCGAAAAACGTCCGCAGCAGCCCTGATCCGCCCATAAACGAGAAGCATTGCGCTCCCCCGCCTCGTTTACGGCACAAGCAAATACGGTTTCAATTTCTCCAGCGTTTTTTCGCCAATTCCGGTTACATTCAACAAATCTTCCACCCGCTGGAACGGCCCGTGTTCTTCGCGATAGGTGATGATCGCTTTTGCCTTCGCCGGTCCGATGCCGGGAAGCTGCATCAACTCCTCTTCCGTCGCCGTATTGACCGCCACTTGCGGCCCGTCCCGAGCTCCATCGCTTGGAGACTTGCCGACGGCATCTGACGCTGGTGCGGCCTCGTCTTTTGCCGGCACGTAAATC
Source organism: Geobacillus sp. ZGt-1 (assembly GCF_001026865.1). Lineage (NCBI taxonomy): Bacteria > Bacillati > Bacillota > Bacilli > Caryophanales > Anoxybacillaceae > Geobacillus > Geobacillus sp. ZGt-1. The sequence continues at coordinate 395,817 of NZ_LDPD01000023.1, forward strand.
ATCATCTCATCGCGCACTTTTGCCGCCAGATTGATTTTCGTTTCATCCGCCTCGTCCGTCAATCCGCCGGCTAGGGCGATAACATCGCGAACGCGGGCGTCCGCCGCCACTTCGTACACTCCTGGCTTCGCGACCGCCCCTTTCACATCCACCACAGCGGTTTTGGGCGCCTCGTCCTTTTTTTCTTCCGGCCGGGCGGCATCCGTTTCAGCCGCCGCCGGCAAGACGACTTGCTCCTTTTCATCCGTCGGATGACGAAACACCCATAACCCCGCCGCCGCGGCAAACAACAAGAGCACCCCCGCTTTCCCATAACGTTTTCCAAGCTCCTGCACATGCTCCCACATACGATCCCATCCTTTCCATCTCCAGTCATAAACCGAGCCTTTTTCTCATACATATCGAAAAAGAGAGTTCCGGTGAACCAAAACCGGGAGGGGGGACAATGCATGAACATCGGCGTTATCGGCACGGGGAATATGGGCACCATCTTAATCGAAGCGTTCCTCGACTCCGGCGCCGTGAAAGCGGATCAGCTCGTCATAACGAACCGTACGCTTGCGAAAGCGTTCGCGATACAACGCGCGCATCCCGGCATGGCAGTGGTTGCCGATGCGGCTGAAGTCATCAAACAATCCAGCCTCGTCTTTTTATGCGTCAAACCGCTCGACATCCACCCATTATTGCAGCAACTGGCCCCGCACTGGACAAACGAACACTACCTCGTATCGATCACAAGCCCGATCAGCGTCGAACAGCTTGAAGCAGCCGTCCCTTGCCAAATCGTGCGCGCCATTCCGAGCATTGCAAACCGGGCGCTCTCCGGCAGCATCCTTGTCACCTTCGGCTCGCGCTGCTCAGCCGCCTGCCGGCAAACGATCGATGATCTTCTCCGGCGCATCGCCTCGCCGGTGTACATCGACGAGGCCATCACCCGCGTCGCTTCCGACATCTCAAGCTGCGGTCCAGCGTTTTTCAGCTATTTGCTTCAGCGCTTCATCGACGCCGCAGCGGCCAAAACCGCCATCACGAAGGAACAGGCGACGATGCTGGCGACCGATATGATCATCGGCCTTGGGGAACTGCTCAAGCGGAATCTGTACACATTGCCAACGTTGCAGGAAAAAGTATGCGTCAAAGGCGGCATTACCGGGGAAGGAATCGCTGTGCTGGAACAACGAATGAACGGCGTCTTTGAAGAAGTGCTGGCGAAAACACATGAGAAGTTTAAAGAAGATGTGGAGAAGGTGAAGCAACAGTTTCCTTGATTGATTTTCATTTGACAAGCAGCAGCGAAAATCCTGCTTCGTTCGACAAAAAAATGGACCCCAGCTTGTACGGCTGGAGTTTTCATATTTACGGATTTTTCGTTGGATTCCATCGTCGTTCAACCTTTTAGCTGTTGCTTGTTTTTATCTATATTGTTTCGATCCTCATTCGGCTATTGAGCCGGGCACAAGATTTCTTCCAATTACGTTTGGTTGACATTACACTCGTTTCAATCCTCAGCCAGCTATTAAGCCGGATGCAAAACGATAGAGCATTTTCCCTGCATGATTTTATGTTTCAACCAAAATCTCCCTAAATCTTCCTCATCCACGTTTCTTTTTATGATTTATGATTTCTCGCTCTTCGCCCCTCACCGCTTCCGCGCGACGAAAAACAACCGCTCCGCCGTCTCGGTCGGGGGCGCATCGGTGAAATCGGCGGTCACTTCAAGCACCTCGAAGCCAGCGGATTCGAGCCATCGCTCATAGACGGCGCGCTCGAACGTACGCTGTTCGTGCCATTCGTCGAAACGTTCGTATAGATCGCCGCGGCGGACGAAAAAGGTTAATTCATGCCCGACGCTGTGCGGCCAGTCAAGCGGATGGCACATCCATATGTAGCTGAGGTCGTCATCCTGGTCCGCAAACACGGCGTCGCGGAACAGGACGTCCATTTTGTAGACCGAATGGACATCAAACAAAAGCAGCCCGCCGCCGCCAAGGGCGCGGGAGACGGCGGCGAACGTCCGCTTCACATCCTCTTCATTCGTTAAATAGTTGAGAGCATCGCAAAACAGGAAGGCGCCATCCAGATCAGAAAACCCGTCGAGCTCCGCCATGTTTTGCTCGAAAAACGGCACCTCCACTCCCTCCGCTTCGGCTTTCGCCTGGGCGACGGCGAGCATATGTTCAGAGAGATCAACGCCGGATACTTGCCATCCGGCCTTGGCAAGGCGGATGGCAAGCTCTCCCGTCCCGCAGCCGATGTCAATGACCCGTCTCCCCGGCCGTTTGGTGTATTGGGCGAATGCCCGTTCAACAAACGATTGCCATGCGTCATACGGCGCCTCAGCCATGAGCGCATCATACCAGTCGGCGAAGCGGCCGTACGTCATGGCTGCAACACAGCCGCGACGTCTTCCGTCGGGGCGTCCCCCCAGAGCCGTTCGAGGTTGTAATACTCGCGCTCCTCTTTGGCAAAAACATGCACAACGATGTCGCCCAAGTCGACAAGCACCCATTTCGCCTCATGGAATCCTTCAACCCGCTTCACCACTAGGCCGTGTTCTTCCGCTTGGTCTTGAATTTCGCGGGCGATGGCCTGCACTTGTTTGTCCGAATTGCCATGGCAAATGACAAAATAATCGGCGACAAGCGAAATGCCTTTCATGTTCAAGACGACAATTTGTTCCGCCTTTTTATCATCCGCCGCGCGGACGACAAGCTGCAACGCCTCTTGTTCCGTCACCGTTTTGCTTCCCCCTTCACTTCACGCATGAGTGAATTGTACGCATGAATCGTATCTGGATAAATGAGCTGGCGCTTCTCAAGCAAAAACGCGATCGTATTTTTCACCGCCTGCAAAAGCGCCCGGTTGAGGTCTTCTTCCGCCAAGCGCCGTACGTCGTCGACGCCGGGGAAGCGGCGCCCTGGTTCAATATAGTCGGCCAAATAAATAATTTTTTCAAGCACCGTCATTCCCGCCCTCCCGGACGTATGGTAGCGAATGGCATCCAGCACCTCCGGATCGTCGATGCCGACTTCTGTCTGCACCAAATAGGCGCCAACGGGCGCATGCCATAGCTCACTGTTGTAAGCAAGCAAATCGTTGGGCATATTTTGCGCCAAAATGATTTGTTTCATTTCCTCGACCGGACGGAATTTGGCATAGTCGTGGAAAATCGCCGCCAGTTCCGCCTTTTTCGCGTCGGCGCCGTATTGCCTGGCGAGCTTAACAGCGGTCTCGACAACGCCAAGCGTATGCTCGTAGCGCTGCTCTGTCAGCTGTTGTTTCACGATCAGTAACGCCTGTTCTCGCTCCATATAGCCCCTTCTCCTCAATATAAAGTCTAACGCCTTCCGGCACAAGATAGCGAATCGTCTGCCCGTTCCGCACCCGCTCGCGGATGAGCGAGGAAGAAACGGCAAACTGCGGCGCCTCAACTTCGATGACCGGATACGGCGTTTCCATGGAAAACCCCGGCCGCTTGACGCCAACAAACGTCACCAACTCGATGAGCTCATCGATGCGGTGCCAATGGGGCAAATATTCGACCATATCGGCGCCGATGATGAAATAAAACTCGTCATTGGGATGCATCGCGACAAGCTGCCGGATCGTATCGTACGTATACGAAGGCCCTTCCCGCTCGAGTTCGATCGTCTCAATATGAAAGCGCGGATGGCCAGCCACTGCCAACTCGAGCATGCGCAGCCGGTCTTCGCTTTTGGTCACTTGTTCGTGCTGCTTATGGGGAGGAAGGCGGTTGGGCAGAAACCAAATTTCTGACAACTGAAGGGCGTCAAGCACTTCATTCGCCATGAGCAAATGACCGTAATGAGGCGGATCAAACGTGCCGCCGAAAATCCCGATTTTTCCCATCTTCTTTCCTCCCGCCGCCTGCCGTGGCTGCTCCCATTGTCAATCAGGCAGAACGATTTGTTTATGCTCCTTCGATTCTTTGTATAAGACGATCGTATTGCCGATCACTTGCACGACTTCCGCCCCCGTTCCAGCCGCGAGCTGCTCGGCGACGGTGCAGCGGTCTTCTTCACAGTTTTGCAAAACGCTCACTTTCAACAGCTCGCGCGCTTCGAGCGCCGCCGCAATTTGTTCGGTCATCGCTTCCGTCACGCCGCCTTTGCCGACTTGGAAAATCGGTTTCAAATGATGGGCTTGAGCGCGCAAAAACCGTTTTTGCTTTCCCGTTAGCATATGTTACCTCCTTAACGCTTCGATGACAAGCTGTTTCATCCGGTTGACATCCGGCCATTGGCCGGTCCACTTTTCGAACGCTAGCGCCCCTTGGTATACGAGCATGCCGACGCCGTTTTGCACACGGGCGCCGCGGGCTTTCGCTTCTTTCAGCCATTTTGTTTCCAGTGGATTGTAAATAATATCGGAAACGATCACCCCTGGGCGCAGCCGTTCAAGAGAAAGCGGCTGCACCTCGACACGCGGATGCATGCCGACAGAAGTGGTATTGATGATAATATCGTATTCGGCCAGCCGCGTTTCGGCCTCGGCGAGTGAAAAATACGCCGAGCGGCGCTCGTCCCCTTCGCGGACGAGCCGCTCCGCTTTTTCCACCGTCCGGTTGGCCATATCGATGCGCTCGGCTGCCGTCGACAGCAACGAAAAGTAAATGCCGCGCGCCCCGCCGCCAGCGCCGATCACCAAAATCCGCTTGCCGTCCAAGGTGATGTTCATTTCCTCTTCCAACGCTTGGACATAACCGAGCCCGTCTGTATTATAGCCGACGAGCCGGCCGTCGTTGTTGATGATCGTATTGACCGCCCCGATGCGGCGCGCATGTTCGTCCACTTCGTCCAAAAACGGAATGACCGCCAGTTTGTGCGGAATCGTCACGTTCACCCCGGCGATGCCGAGCGCCCGCACGCCAGCGATCGCCGCACCGACTTGCCCCGGTTCGACGGAAAACAAATGATAGCGCGCCGGAATGCCCAAACGGGCGAATGCATCATTATGCATGAGCGGCGACAGCGAGTGCTCGACGGGAAACCCAATCAACCCGTATACCTTTTCCACGTTTCTCCCCTCCCGCTTTCCATTAAATCAACGATTGACGGATAAATACGTCGACCCCTTTTGGAGCATGGACGACGAGCTGGGCACCCGGGTCGTTGCACGTCACCCAGCCGAGTCCGGAAAAAACGATGTCCGTCTTCCGCTCTTTGACAGACAGCGAGCGCGGCACAAGCGGCGGAAATTCAGCGGCATAGCGTTTGTTTGGCGGCGACAGCAAATCGCCAAGCTGATTGGCATAAAGGGAGTCGGCTTTTTCCAACTTCGTCCGATGAACCGTCAACTCATTGGCCATGTAGCAGACGAACGAGCGGCGCCCGCCTTTGATGTAATCGAGGCGGGCCAAGCCTCCGAAAAAGAGCGTCTGCCCTTCGTTGAGCTGATAAACGCGCGGATGGATTTCCCGCTTCGGCGTAATGATCTTCAAATCGCGCGCATCAACAAAGTGCGCCATTTGGTGATGGTTGATGATCCCCGGCGTATCATACAGCGTCGCTCCACCCTCAAGCGGAATTTCGATCATATCGAGTGTCGTCCCCGGGAAATATGACGTGGTAATCACATTCCCTTTGCCGGTCGCCTCTTCAATGATCCGATTGATGAACGTCGACTTGCCGACATTCGTGCAGCCGACGACGTAGACATCGCCGCCCTCACGGTAGCGATTGATCGCTTCCATCACCTTCGCCATGCCAATTCCTTTCGCTGCGCTGACAAGGCAGACGTCAACCGGACGCAGCCCGAGCTCTTCCGCCATGCGGCGCATCCAGCGCAGCAGCTTCGGGTATTTGACCGACCTCGGCAATAAATCCGCCTTGTTGCCGACAAGCAAAATCGGATTCTCGGCCGCAAACCGCGGCAAGCCAGGAATCCAGCTGCCGTTGAAATCGAAAATGTCGACGATGTTGACGACAAGCGCCTTCGATTCCCCGATGCGGTGCAGCATGTTTAAAAAATCGCTGTCATCAAGCGGCACGTCTTGCACTTCGTTGTAATGTTTCAAGCGGAAGCAGCGCTGGCAAATGATTTCTTCCTCGTCTTTTTCGAGCACGCTTTTCGGCGCATAGCCCGCCTTTTTCGGATCGTCAAACTGAATGGCCGCTCCGCAGCCGATGCAACGCAGTTGTGGCTCCACGATCATTCCTCCCAGTAAATCATCCCTTTTTTGCGCATCACCTTTAAAATTCTCCGCTCCATTTTTCGATTGAAACGCGTCCATAATCCGTCCGTCTGGGCGACCGGGACGACTAAAATCGTGTTCAGTCCGAGCCGGTTGCCCCCAAGCACATCAGTCAGCAACTGATCGCCGATGACGACGACTTCCTCTTTCTTAAGCTCCATCATCTTTAATGCCTGCAAAAACGCGCGTGTCAGCGGTTTGCGCGCTTCAAAGATGAACGGGATGCCAAGCGGCTCAGCAAACGACTGCACGCGTTGTTTATTATTATTCGATACGATGACGACCTTAATGCCCGCCTGCTTCATCGCATCAAACCATGCGGCCAGCTCCGGGGTGGCGCTCGGCCGATCCCATTCAACGAGCGTATTGTCCAGATCGGTGATGATCCCTTTGACCCCTTTTTGTTTCAGCTCATCCGGAGTAATGTCGATCACACGCTTGGCAAACTGGCTTGGCAAAAAGTAGTGAAGCATGCCGGACACCCGCCTTTCCATTTGCTTTTCCCATCATAGCGAATTTGATCGTTTGTTTCAAAACAAAGTTTGCCAATGATAAACAGAAAAAATTTTCGACAAATTTTGCATCTCTCCATCTTGTGGATAACTGTTGCCCACATTATACACAAGCTGGCCATCACACTTCCTACTCTTTATAAACATGTTTTCCACATGTTATCCACCGCTTCCTGTGGATAACAGAACGGTTGTTCTCTTTCACAAGTCATGGTACATTGTAAGTAACCTACCATTATATGTATGACATGTTTGGCATATTCCATCCAAAAAAGGAGGACGCCCCCGATGAAACATTTGTCCGACGAGCTGTTGATCGAGTCGTACTTCAAGGCGAAAGAACTCAACCTCAGCCCGGAATTCATCGAGTTGATTGAAAAAGAAATCCAGCGCCGTTCATTGACCCACAAAATTAAGCTGTCCTCATAAGCGAAGGCCTTCGGGCTTTTTTTGTTTCGGAAAGCCTTAGCGCTCATGCGCCTCGCACCAATAGCCGAGCCGCTCGCCGACTTTGATCGGCATGGGCGCAACAATGCGCGGGTCAGGGGCGAAACTTCCGCGTTCAAACAGCAAGACGACCGTTGAACCGAACGAAAAATACGCCATTTCCTCTCCTTTTACAAGCTGCTCACCCTCATGGGTCAATTCAATGCTGTTGACGAACATGGCGCCGATTTTCACGATCGCCAAGCGCTTGCCGCCGGCTGTGACCTCGGTGATGAGGCGGTAATTTTTCTCGAGCGGCCGACGCCCATATTTTAAGCCAAGACGGTTGACCGGATACGACTTGCGGCCGAGCGCCCACTGCTTTTCGATCACTCCAGATATTGGGCTGTGGATGCGGTGATAATGACTCGGGCTTAAATACAGAATAAAAAAGAACCCGTTCACATACGGTTGTGCCGCTTCAACGCTGCCGAGCATTTCTGCAATGGAATACGGCTTTCCCTTGACGATCATTTCGCAGTTTTCTCGAATCGTGCCCATGTCTTCAATGACGGCGTCGACCGGGCTGACGACCGTATGCTCATCAGCGTCGACCGGCCTCACCCCAGCCTTCAGCCGGCGGACGAACAGTTGCTGCAACGTCTTATAATTTTTTAAGCTTTTTTCCATTTCGTCTTGGTTAATATGATAAATTTTTGCATACGATGATATCAATAGCCCGCTGAGTCGCGATTTGGCAAACGAAGCGAGCAGCTTTGAAGAAAGCGAGTGATTGGTCAGCTCGATGAACAAACGATAAAGCCATTTTCGCAAGCACGTTCCCTCCAATAGCGCAACATCGCCATTCGTTACTACCTTCCATATTACCGCCAAAATGAGTATAATGGTAGTAGAATTTTCTTTTGGCGTTTTCTGTTGGAAAAGGAGTGGGGAAACTTGTTCTTATCGGACTATTTAGATTATACGTTAAAAAAGCTGAAAGCAAACGTGGCAAACATTTTGACGATGACAAACCTGTCGCTTGGCGGCTTTTCCGTCCTGGCTACGCTGAAAGGGCAGCTTCATATGAGCGTGCTGCTCGTTTTTTTAGCAGCGTTTGTCGATCGCTTTGACGGCGCTGTGGCGCGCAAGATGAACATTGAATCCGAACTTGGCAAGCAGCTCGATTCGATGAGCGACATCGTCTCCTTCGGCGTCGCTCCCGCCTTGCTGATGTACCAAGGCTTGTTCCATGAGTTCGGCGCGCCCGGCGCGGTATTCACCGTTTTGTACATCGCTTGCGGCGCCTTCCGCCTCGCTCGCTTCAACATCACAGAAAACAACGGCTACTTTGCGGGGCTGCCGATCACCGCCGCCGGGGTGCTGATGACGCTCGGCTATTTAGCCATCCCGTACTTCCCGCCGCAATCGTTTATGTTTTTGGCGCTCATTTTATCGTTTTTAATGGTCGGCACGTTTAAACTGAAAAAAATATGATGATCATCGGAGCTGCCCTTTCCGTCATCCTAATGGAGCGGGCGGCTTTTTGCGTCTCATGTCACACCTTTTTCCCTTTTCAACCTCCTATATTCAGTATATGATAAATATGGTTTCTTCATAAAAACGCCCAATGGCGTAGATCGTTCGTATGGAAAAAGCGGGGGGATTCATTTGGACAAAACATCGGTCATCGGCATCATCCTTGGTGTCATTGCCGTCGGGCTGGGCATGTACTTTAAGGGCGTTTCGCCTGCTGTATTGATCAATCCGGCCGCCATCCTCATCATTCTCGTCGGGACGGCGCTTCCTGCCTTTTTAGCCATTCTATGAAACCAACTGCTTCGGCCAATGCATGATGAAAAGGAACGCGATTAGCTAAAACTTTTATTCGATACGGACGGGGATCACCGTGAATGTAGCTTCCTCGCCAAACGATAGCTTTATTTCCTTCCCGCTCAATAAACAAGTACGATCCTTTCCCATATCGGAACTCATAAAGCTCTCCATACGCATATATCAAAAATCCATACCGCCGGGCTTGTTCATTTTCTTCCAACCGCCTTTTGATTTCCTCCTTGTGCTGCTGGATTTGTTTTTTTAAATCCATTGGCAAGCTCCCATCTTTATAAAGCAAGCTGATTTTGTTGTTTTTTACTTTTATTTGAATATTTAGATTTTCCAATCTGTAAAAAATGTTATATAACATATAACTCCCCCTTATCAGTTACTTAGTTACTTCAAGTTACTTAAAAAGGGGTATTTTCCGTATAATTCACCCATAGAGAATATTCCTAAAAACGGGTAACTCATGGTAACTAAGTAACTATATTTCTTCCTCAACTAAGTTACTAGTTACCTCAAGTGACTTATTTTTCGGTATTTCCTCAAAATTATCGCCTATAGACGATTTACCGGAATTTGAGTAACTGGAGGTAACTTTATAACTTTCAGCGGAAAGACCGATGCCGAAAAAGAATGTTTTGTTTCCGGTGGATTTCCGTTTTTCGAATCCGCGCAGCACCAATCTCGCAGAAAACTTTTGCTTTTTCAACGGGATTTCACTGTTTTCCTCGCACCAGCTGATATATTCCTTATACAACTCGTTCAGCTGGACTTTTGCTCCTGGATGGATCACACAACAATCATTCAAAAAATTGCTGAGCAGATCCATTTCCTCTTTATATTCATCCGTCGCGTTTTTCACTTCGTCCGGCTCGCCTAAACCTTCTTTTTGCCATTTCAAGCATCCTTCAACAGCCCAACGCAAAATGCCTGGAAGCTCATTCAGCAATTTTTCAGGTAGATGCTTGTCTACCTGTTCTTTTGGGATCGTATACGTGAATGGCACAAGACGAATACGTCGCCATATCCCTTCATCATCGCCTTTGATGATTGGCTTATGATTTGTGGTGAAGAAAATCTTGAATTCAGGCACAAATTCGAAAAATTCCTTGCGTAGGAAACGGGCTGTGATCGGTTCGCCTCCCGTCAGCTGCTTGATGAGTGATTCACTGAGGCGCTGGCCGTCTTCGCTCTCAACGGCTGATACAAAACGTGCTCCATGCAGTCGGGCAATATCGTTATTGATCCCTGAATCGTTCATTTTTGCCGTGAATGTATTGGAGTTCGTCTGTTTTGCATAGTCTCCTAGCAACGCCTTGACAGTGTTGATAAACGTTGATTTACCGTTTCGCCCCGTTCCCCATAAAAAGAAGACGACTTGCTCGGATATATCACCCGTTAGTGCGTATCCGATCGCTTTTTGAAGGAAATTGATAATGTCGTGTTTCACTTCCTCGCCATCGCGAAAGATCGATTCAAGAAAGGCAATCCATGTCGGGCATTTTGCGTTCGGATCGTATGGAATATGCGTGTTTTTCGTCATCATATATTTTCGATCATGTGGCAACAGCTCTCCCGTCCTGAGATCGACCACGCCATTTGCACAATTCAACAAAAACTTGTCTTTATTCAGCTCATCTTGACTGATCGGAAGCATTGCTTCTGCTCTTGCAATTGAGTTTAAAAACACCGAACTTTTCTCACTCGCTTTTGCCCATTTCAACAATTCATTGCGCGCGTCGTTATTTTCCTCTTGCGCTGCTTCCACATACATTTCGCGAAAAGTTTTGATTGCGATGCGTTCAATTTGTTTCTTTTTGTCCTCTACCCATGTCTTTCCGTCCCATATGAGCCATTCTTCAAATTCAACACAATACCGCAAGTTTTGGCCGTTCCGCGCAACAAGTCGTTCGGCGTTTCCCATTTCGGTTAGATTGAACTTTTTCTGCTCTCCTTTTCGTGGAGAAGTCATCGGCGGCGGAGAGGAATAGTTCGTTCCGCTTGGTTCATGTTTCAATGCACTATTTATCGTGTTTGCAAACTCTCGCTGGTCTAACGGAGGAAGGAAAAAGTAGCAATTTAGGAATCTAGCGATTTCGTGCACTTGCTCTTGTGTATAGCCAAATTCAACAAGCCGGCAACAATGCGCATATAGCGCGTTGTTCCGTCCCCCCTCGTGCATCGGAATCGGAAACGGGCGTTGCGCTTTATCAATCTTTTTTAATCGCTCAAAATAGATCGGCATCGGCGAAAGTTCCCCGTCTGCAATATGTACCCATTGGCGTCCGCCTGTATTTTCGCTTGGAAGAACTACTTGACCGCGCCCGGAGAGACGATAGTCACCGACAAAGCCGCCAGCCATGAGCACTGTCGCGTCTTGTCCTTTGATTTTCCCTGTCGAGCGAAAGAAAAATTGAAAACCTCGTATTGTGCGAATCGCATGAAATTTATATCCTTCCCGCAAAAGCGCCTTAAAAATTAGCTCCCCTTCTGTCTGTTCATCGATGTCAATCACGTCATAGCCATCGGGAATGACAAGCCCTGTCCAGCCTTTTTGCCGCAGCCAGGATCGAATCTCTCCTTCTGTCATACCTGGTCGATTTAGATCTTGCCAGCCTTTCATGCACGGCCGTTTCGCGACACTGTATGCCTTTTGCGGATCAGATTCATTGTTCATCCGTGAATAGCCAACTAGACGGATAATCTTGAGGGGCTTTTTCGCTGATGGAAAAAGCCTCTCAAGACTCATTTGAAAGTCAAGTGCTGCCTGCATACTGTGATCCTCACTTTTTCGGGAATGTATATTTCACTTGATCAGTCCAAACATCGTAAAACACTACCATGGTGTGTCCGTTTTCATCGCGTATCAGCTTTCCAGCTGGAAACACGGAAAAATCTTCGACTTGGATAGCGGTCATATCAAACGCCTCCTCGATCCACTGCATTACAATTGGAACATATTTTTGCATCGGATCGGCCTTTTGTTTTGTCACCATTCGGAGTCCCCCTTTTTGATCTTTCTTCGCTATGTTATATTTTTAATAGGCATATTTTTTAGAGCAGTGAGCGTTAGGGCGCTTGCTGCTTTTTTTATGACGCTTTTTCATCAGCGCTCCGTCTTTCTTGCACTTTTTTATATTCATCGGGCAAGACTTGAGCCAAATATGCGTACACATCTTTCTCCACTTGGCTGAACATTGGTCCCTTTATGATCGTTACTTTCATCCAAGTTTCCCCCTTACCACCCTTATAGCCCTATGTTTCGAGCTTTTTTCATCTCGATTTCTTGCAACTTATCCAGCACAGACTCAAACGATTTAATGACTTGACGTGCAGCTTTGTAATCTTTTGTCATGACTGCATCGAGCATATGATCAATGCATCCAATTGCTCTGTTAAAGTGTTCTTTTTCCTCAACAATCAGCGAAATTTTTACTCTCACTCTTTCACTCCTTTTCAATACAATGGATGTATAGGCATTATGCAGTCGCAATACACGAAACGTGACACTCATCTTCAAAAAAATATGTCCAGTCGAAGGAAAGAACGTTGGCGATTCGCTTTGCCACTTCCACGCTGGGATTTCTTTGACCATTTTCAATCATGGCGTAAGTACTTCTCGAGATCCCAGCTAATTCAGCGAGTTCTTTTTGAGTCATCTTTTTGCTTAGACGCATATTTTTAAGCCATTTCCTCATTAAGTTATCACCTCCTTCAAAGTCACAAAACGCGTATCGTTAACCAAAGTATATGTCACAATTCGTGTAATGTCAATATAAAAATACACTATTTGTGTAAATTATTTTTTTGTCACTTTTTGTGACTATAATTAAATCTAAGGAGGATGTTAACAATGGTCGGTTTAGGGAATCGTTTACAGGAACTTAGAAGTAAATTGAATATGCGGCAAGAAGATGTAGCAAAAAAGATTGGCGTAGGCCGTACTACCTATGCAATGTATGAACAGGGAAAAAGAGAACCTGACTATGAAACGCTTCTCAAGCTTGCCGATCTATTTGAGGTTTCAACAGATTATTTACTAACCGGAAAAACAGTTGAATCTAAAAAACCAACAAATCTCTTCTTTTTCGACACCGAAGGATTAACCGAAGAAGAAATCGATGAAATAAAAAAACATATTGAGTACGTAAAATGGAGAGCCCAACAGGAAAGGAAAAGTCATGAATAAACGAGATAGACAAACGCTGGCAAGATTAGGCGGATTCACTTTTTTGGTTTTCATTTTTCTTATCCGTTCAAAGTTTAACAATCCATATGTTTTCTTAGGACTTTTGATTTTTGGAACAGCCTTTGTTGTCACTCTAATTGAATCATTAATCCCTGTCAAATCTTCAGCAAGGAAAAGACAATCCCCGCAGAAAAAAATATCGGAGTCCAAGAAAGTCACTAAACCGGCAACTGGAAAATACGGCGTTCGTTCGGATCACGTTATTTTGCAAACACCACTTGAGCATTTATCAGGGCTGGAATTCGAGCAACTTGTGTATTTGTACTTAAAATCAACCGGCTGGCGGCCGATCAAAACACCTGAGGCAAAAGACGGGGGCGTCGATATCATTGTCACTAATAAGGCAGACGGTCTTAAGATAGCGGTGCAAGTGAAGCATTACTATCGTTCCAAAAGCCAGGTGACGGTTAAGGATATACGTGAACTCGACAGCGCCAAGAAGAACCACGGGTGCATCGGAACATGGTTCATTACATCTGGAACGTTTACGAATGCCGCACTCCTGGAAGCCGATATGCGAAAAATGCAAACATCCGACATCACATATATTGAAACCAAAATTTTGCCCTGGAGAGAACGTGCTAAAAAGCATCAAAAAAGCCACTCCTAGAGAGAGTGGCTTTCGAAACACTTCATCTTTCTCCTATCCCCGTAACTTCTGCTATTGGGCGAATAAATTCCTGTCTTCTCTCCCCCCTCCCTCGATTATACCATATTCTTCTTGCAAACAGGAACATATGTTTCTATAATTAAAGACAAATGATATAACAGAGGTTGAGGGAAAAATGAACTATTTATATAAGCCTGGAGATCTAGAAATGCATATATCAACCGTTTATCAACAGTACGACATCTTGTATCCGTATCAGCTCGATGAACAATATTTGGCGGATGTCTTTGACATTTCTATCGTGTACGCATCAAGATCATTCGGCTATTGGGATGATTGCCGCATTATTGGGCTACATAAAGATTTGCGTTTTGATTCTGCTAAACGTCGTGAAGTGTTTTTCCACGAGCTTGGGCACTTATTGTTGCACGTGGGGGATCAGCTCAACATGTCCAAGTCATTTCGAGATTACCAAGAAATCCAGGCGAACCGGTTTATGCTATTCGCGGCAATTCCTTATCACATGCTTACATACATTGACTTATCAGCCAAACGAGATTTTATATTATGTGAGATGCAGGACGTGTTTAAAATGCCGATTGATGTATGCGCATCTCGTTTAGATTACATTGAAAACAAAATATTGCAGATCTGCGCGGAAAATTCGCTGTATTACAGATTGTAATTTATTTCCGCACACTAAAGACATTAGGATTTCGTTCTCGATACATCGAGCCGCATACGTTGCCAGCTTCGTTCCTTTGCCCGGCGAATAGCTTTCAATCGCCTTGATCAAGCCGATCGTGCCAATGGAGATTAAATCCTCGACCTCTTCTCCCGTATTTTCAAACTTTTTCACAATGTGGGCAACAAGGCGCAAGTTGTGTTCGATGAGCCGGTTGCGGGCTTGCTCGTCGCCTTTTGCCATCAGCGCCAAATACTTTTCCTCTTCTTGAGCGCTTAACGGCTGGGGAAACGCATTGTTTTTAATATACGAGACAAGAAACGTCAGCTCTTTCAACAGAAACGTAAACGCCGTGAAAATGCCGGACATGCTCTCACCCCCGCCTGCTGTCATCGGCGGAAACCGCCTATCGTTATGTATATGCAGGGGCGATGTTGTCCGTGTCTTTACGACAAAAATAGACCGGCCCGAAATGAGCCGGCAATGACCTGACCAATCAAAAACGATTGATGCCAACGTTCTGCTGATGCGGTCCGCCTGCTTATCCCCCTCCCGATGCAGAAGAACCGCCGTGCTTACGCTCTTGCCTCAACGCTGACTTCCGCGGCGACAACAAGCGCAATCGACGCGGTAATGATGATCGACATGACAATGGCGAACATCCCCGTTCCCTCCTTGACCTTCTCTTCTAGATTTTATTTTACCAAAGAAGACAAGGAGCGCTTCCGCCACATTTTGAACAATTCGTGAAATTCGACCGTCAACAACAGCACGCGGAGCACCGATATCCCCCCTTTAGCCTGAGTCAAGTCGAGTCTCCCGTCTGTTTCATCCACATCACAAGCCATACTGGTACAATTGACATGAATCTTCTCCCCTTTCATCTCCATTGTTTTAAAACAACCGTTGATGAGCGGAACATTTGCGGTCAAGCAACTCCTCCTCAGCTGCACGCGCGAACCGCTCCTCTTCGATGTTCCGTTGCCGCGGCTTTCTCCGCTCAATCGTGATCGTGATAAAAAACAAATGGATCGTCATACCCCCTCACCTCCTTTCCATGCAAAAAAACCGCAGAAGGAAGGCGTTTCTGCGGCTAAGCGTACAAAAAGGCCGCAGAAAGCGAGACTACTCCCCTTCTGCGGCCTGATCGCTGTTTTTCGTCATCGGTGCACGTTCATTCCCGGTCGGCGGAAGGTCGAATAGCCGTTTGATAGAATGGATGCGTTACTGTTGTCCACATCATCATTGTCATTGTCTTCGACCTCCCTTTGGAAATGATGCTACGTAGGCAATTATATCCAAAATTATTTCCATTGTAAACCGTTTTTTTGCAAAATAGGCAAAAAGCTTGCTTTCCCTTGAACGCCAGCATGGTGGCTAAACAAAAACCCGCCTTTCGGCCAAAAGGCAGGTTTACGGTTCGAACCGCTTTTCTTCTTCC
The DNA here is from genome assembly GCF_001026865.1 of Geobacillus sp. ZGt-1. Taxonomy (NCBI): domain Bacteria; kingdom Bacillati; phylum Bacillota; class Bacilli; order Caryophanales; family Anoxybacillaceae; genus Geobacillus; species Geobacillus sp. ZGt-1. Next base: position 411,796 of record NZ_LDPD01000023.1, read on the forward strand.
TCAAGACGGCGGGCATAGCGGGCGGCTTGGCGCAAACAGGAAAGCGACGCGGTAAAACAGACGGCGACTGCCAATAGGGCGAACGGCTTTTTCGCTGTCTCAACCGCTCCTGGGATGATCGTTCCGAAATAGAGAAACGCTCCAAACGCGAACAAGACGAGGCTGTATGTTTTAAAGTCGCCCGCCTTGGCCCGCAGCTCGTTTCGTTGCTGCTCGTTCAAGCCCGATCCCTCCTCTCCCCTTTCACTGTATCATACATGGACAGAAGGGGGGAGCGGCAATTTCAGCCAAGCGCCTTCGCCAAATCGTCAAGCAGATCGTTGACATCTTCAAGCCCGACCGACAAACGGATCAGGCCATCGGTAATGCCGAGCTGTTCGCGCCGTTCCTTCGGGATCGAGGCGTGCGTCATTTTCCCTGGCAACGAAATTAAACTTTCGACCGCCCCTAAGCTTTCGGCAAGCGTAAAGTAGCGCACGCGCGACAGCACTTTCTCGGCGCGCTCCAAGCTGCCGACATCAAACGAAATCATGCCGCCAAATCCGCGCATTTGCTTTTTCGCCAACTCGTGGTTCGGATGATCCGGAAGACCTGGATAATGGACGCGCTTGACCGCCTTGTGTTCAGCCAAAAAAACAGCGATTTGGCGCGCATTTTCTTCATGTTCCTCCATCCGCACGGCGAGCGTTTTCATCCCGCGCATCAATAGCCATGAATCTTGCGGCCCGAGCACGCCGCCGGTTGAATTTTGCACGTAATGGAGCCGCTCGGCAAGCTCCGGCGTGCGGACAACCGCCAACCCAGCGACGACGTCGCTATGGCCTTCTTTGTTGCATCTATATACATAGTTATTATTGGTTAATCAACACATCTGAGCCACTTTTCTCTTAGGCGCTTTGCTGCTGCAGCTCAGCGATGTATTGTTTTCCTTGTTCTTCGTTATATTGCCCTTCCCATTTCGACATCACAACCGCCGCCAGCGAGTTGCCGATGACGTTGACCACTGTGCGCGCCATGTCCAAAAGGCGGTCGATGCCGGCGATAAACGCCAATCCTTCAACTGGAATGCCAACCGTGCCAAGCGTCGCCAATAAGACGACAAACGATACGCCTGGGACACCGGCAATCCCTTTGGACGTCACCATTAAAACGAGCACAAGCGAGATTTGCTGCGAAATCGGCATGTCGATGCCGTACAGTTGAGCGATAAAGACAGCCGCCAGCGCCTGATAGAGCGTCGACCCATCCAAGTTGAACGAATAGCCGGTCGGAACGACAAAGGATGTTACAGCCTTTGAACAACCGAATTTCTCCATTTTTTCCATAACCTTAGGCAACACGGTTTCCGAGCTCGACGTGCTATAGGCAAGCACTAATTCATCCTTTAAGATTTTTATAATATGGAAAATATTTGTACCTACCAATTTGGCCACAGCGCCAAGCACCACCAACACGAAGAACGCCATGACCGCATAAACGAGCACAACAAGCTTGCTGAGCGGAAGGAGCGAAGCGACGCCGAATTTCGACACCGTCACGCCGATCAAGGCGAAAACGCCAAACGGCGCAAACTTCATCACTTGGTTCGTCACATAAAACATCGCTTCCGCTGTGCCTTGGAAAAAGCGAAGCACCGGTTTCCCTTTTTCACCGATCGCGGCTACGCCCAACCCGAACATCACCGAGAAGAAGATGATCGGCAGCATATTCCCGGTCGACAGCGCTTCAAACACGTTTTTCGGCACGATGTTGACAAATGTTTCAACCATCGAATGGTGCTGCACTTCGTTCGTCGTATCGACATACGACTGGATATCCGTTTTCTCAAGCGACTTCATATTGACGCCGACGCCTGGTTGGAAAATGTTCGCTGCCAAGAGGCCGACGATAATGGCAATCGTCGTAATGATCTCAAAATAAAGGATCGTTTTGCCGCCCAACTTTCCGAGCTTTTTCACATCACCGACGTTGGCGACGCCGACAATCAAGCTCGAGACGACGATCGGGATGACGATCATCTTAATTAAACGGAGAAAAACATCTCCGATCGGCTGCAAATACGTCGCTACTTTAGGGCTTCCGTAAAAAATGGCCCCAACCATAATCCCGAGAATAAGGCCGATGAAAATTTGCCATGCCAAGCCGATCTTGCGCATGATGCTTTTTCGCCTCCTTTAGACAAATTTAGACAAAAGACGACAAAATTATTTTACTTTTAAAAATAAAATCTGTCAATATTTTTGATTGAAATCGCTTCATCAAAGGATATAAATGAAAGAATTCAGTTTTTTAAAATAATTTCTATTCTTCCACTACTGAAAAAGCGGGTCGCTGCACCAGCAACCCGCTTTTGTTATGACCGCCGTTTTTCTTTTTCCTGCCGATAAAACTCGTGAAACATTTTCATTAATGCCCGTTTTTCAATGCGCGAGACATAGCTTCTCGAGATGCCGAGCTCTTTGGCGATTTCACGCTGCGTTTTTTCCCGCTGCCGACCGAGGCCAAAGCGATTGATGATCACCTCTTTTTCCCGCTCATCAAGCACGCTGATATATTGTTTGACTTGTTCGAGCTCCATGTTCAAGTGGATTTCATCGACGATGTCTTTGCCTTCGGCTTTTAAAATATCAAGCAGGCTGATTTCGTTTCCTTCTTTGTCCTGGCCGATTGGCTCATGCAACGAGACGTCTTTGCGCGTTTTTTTTAATGAACGCAGGTGCATCAGGATTTCGTTTTTTATGTCATTAGTGTGCGGAAATAAATAGAAATCAAAACAAAACAATTTCAATATCATCTTTGTCAAGTACACGAATTTCTCTTATCACTTTGCGCACTATTGCCTGTTTTGTCTCAAAGCTTAATTCATCTTTATGCCGCGTGAAAAAGTCCATCGCTTCACGTAATATATGCTCGCTAGGTTTTTTCTCTTGCAGTGCCCTTAATTGTTGTTCCAGCTGAGTGTATTGCTCTGTTAAATCCTTTTCCCACTGTTGTAGACGGCGAATTTCTTGTTTGATTTCCTCTAAGTCAATCTCATCATCGGACATTGCCACAAGACTTAATAATCTTTTACGCCCCTTCCTTGCCCGTTCAATTTCTTTTTTCAACCTGTCGAGCTCGGCTTTTTCAAATTTGCCCTCCGTTCCCGCAGGCTGGAAATCGTGTAACCGATCCGGATTGTTGAATATTTCAATCAGATGCGCCCATACGACATTTTCAATCTCGTCAGCCCTGACAGTCATCCCACAGCCCCGGTGTTTAGCGCCTGCTGTGTTCTTTACGTCCGTATACTCGCGATAATACTTCCCCCAATTTTTCGCATATCGCCCTGTCATCGTATTGCCACACTTGGTGCAACGTAATAAGCCGGACAGCAAGTATTTATGCTTGGTCGTTTTTGCATAACGCCGCCTGGACTGTTCCAACAGCATTTGCGCTCTCTTGAACTGTTCTTCCGTAACGATCGCAGGCACATCGACATAAATCCATTCCTCTTTTGGGCGCAGCCTCATGGGCACTTTCTGATCCTTGCGATATCGGTTTGCAATCATTCCTTCCGTATTCCATTTATTTTGCGGCCTTTTCCCCATATACGTTTCATTCATCAGGATTTGCCGCACCACTTGACGATGCCAGACCGTTTTGCCTGTTTTCGTTGGCACTTTTTTCTCCGTCAAGTAATGAGCAATCCCATTGATCCCTTTAAACCGATCCTGGCGGATAAAACTATCAAAAATAAACCGGACAACTTCAGCTTCTTCTTCGTTTATCACAAGCTGTCCCGTTTGTTTATCATAATTATAGCCATAAATCTTATCATCTTTGACAATCTCTCCTTTTTTGGCTTTTCTCAGCCTTCCAGCCATTGTACGCTCACGGATCTTCGCTTTCTCAAACTCGGAGATCGCTCCCCTGAGCGAAAAAAACAGCTTTCCTTCAGGTGTGTTTTCGTACTCCCCGTTAACAAAAATGAGCTCAACGTTATTTTTGCGCAACTCGTCGTCAATGAGCAACTGATGCATCAGATTTCGTGCCAAGCGATCTGGATCGTATACAATTACAGCATCAATAAGTCCTTTTCGTACATCATTTCGCAACCTTTCTAATCCTGGTCGCTCTAAAAACTCCCCAGAGTAGCCTTCATCCGTATATATCAGCACTTGGTCCGTTCCTGCTTTTTTCTTGGCCTCATCAATCTGATGGGCGATCGAATACCCTTTTTGAGCTGATTCCTCCGTCGATACTCTTGCGTAGATCGCCTTCATCTTTTTGGGCTAGCTCCCTTCGTAACATGTATATCTTTATTAAATAATGATAACAGTCCTTAATTGCCTTGTCAGTATGCTCCCCATATATGATGCGGACACGCATGCGCATACCCCCTCTTGCTGAAGGATATGCGCTCATCGTTTGTACACATGACCCACAAAAAAACAGATAACATGTCCACGCATGCTATCTGCTGCCAGTTCTGATCTCATGTATATGCTCTTTTGTTGCTATTCTTTCGTTCATTTTCGTTCATTATTGCTTTCATCAAATGCTTCGTCTCTCCTAAAAATTCGCCGATAAACAGGCCAGTTAGTAAGCACGTTGCAAACATGCCTTGCATGACATCCGGGAACAAGTACGGGACAATGATATAGCTAAGCGCAATGCCGCATAAGGCCGTAGCCAGGCTTAGCCAAAAATCCGGTTGTTTAAATAGTTTCAGCATATGCATGCCGCCTTCCCTCTAATCGAGCAGCTATATTTTCAAACGCCTGCAAAATATCACTGGCATCAATCTTCTCACGCCCGGCCTCCTGCTTAATGATCGTGGTGTACGAATATATGAATGACGCCAGCATTTCTTTCTGTTCATCTGAAAATTCTATATAACACAGCTTCTTAGTATCATCGGCAACACGTGCAAGCAAGTCAATGATCGAATCGTAACAAGCAAGCTGTCTTTTTGCCTCAAAAAAACTATAATTTCGTTTCAATGCCTTTTTGATTTCTTTGCGCATGATCCCCATGTGAATCAATAACATGCCTACTTCCGTATTTGTCAATTGAATCTTCATGATTTCTCCCCTTTTTTTATTTCGTCGAGATATTCTTGTAACTTGCGACGTTCAGACTCTGTCAACTCATTAGGACGCATCATAAAAAAGGAGTTTCGTCCGATCCTAATGCGCCTATCAGCAAACTGCTTTACTCGTTCCCAGTGCATACAGGCGGACGGAAGTAAAATATAGCCCATGCGATTTACGATGTCTTGCGCGATTTCAAGCTGTTTGAAAAAATAGAATTTCTGTGTGATTTTCGCGAACTTCACAACCGGTATCGACGGAAAATGATACAACAATGTACGCGGATCTTTATCTTTATAGTGCTCCGGCACCAGTGAGTAGTTCACGAGCAGCCCTCCTTACGGTTTGACGCGATTTCTCATGTATTTCCTCAAGAGTCCTGAAAAATTCGTTCCCTTCTCGTTCGGTAGACGGCAACGGAAACCCTAGCACCATTGTGTCTGTGTCATATAGTCCGAGTTTAAATATTTTCTTCGCCTTCCACATCGGCAAAAACTGTTTATGCATAAATTCACCTGTCTGATAATCCGTAAAATGGATTGCAAAACCGCGGTCGCCAATCTTTCGGACATTAATCAAAACCTCGACGATCTGCCGGATGCGGCTGTCCACGTTGTTGATTGACGGCGAGCAATATATTTGTACGCTCTTCATTTTTCGCGTAAACATCATAACTTCTGTGGCGATCGTCGCGCCGTATTTTGACCATTTGCGGTTTGAAAACGCCATTTGCGCTTCGTCCCAGCAACAAATGCTGCCTTGCGCTTCTGCTACCTTATACCAGTCTGTATAGTGTTCAAGGGGAATCGAATCTTTCAAGCCGTAGTTTGAAAAAAGTTGAATATCACCGCCACGCGCACGCACCTTTTCACGCCAGTGATGAGCTAAAAGCGACATCATCAATGTTTTCCCAGCCCCGAGCGGACCTTGTATGAAGAAATGATGTGCCACTATCGTTTTCCTCCCTTCTCAACGCCATTCGGCGCGACAATGACCGGCTTCGGCGGTTTAGGAATAAGCGCTTCGATTGTATCAATGTAATATTGCGGATCAGCGACAAGAACCTTACCTTGCATGATAAAGTTGATAATTTCACGATACGGATCGGTTTTTCCATGTAAGTATTCATTCTTCGAAAGACTTTCCAATAACAAAACCGCTTTAATTTGCCATTCTTGCAGCTCTTGCGCTTTTGTCGTCATTTCTTCGAGGACTTGTTTGACGTCTGATATGTGCTGCACTTGCGGAAACAAGTCATCGGAAATGACGCTTTGTAACTTTTCGGCATTGCTTTGCATCACGATCCTCCTCCGCCTCCGCAGCTGGAAATGCCAATAATGATAAACGCAAAGAACACAAGCCCGAATAAAAGGATTTTTGTCATGTCAAGTTGGCTTGGTGGCTCTGGCGGACGATAAGATGTGATTTGTCGCAGTACGATACTTTTTTCTAGCTCTGCCAGGCGTTGTGTTTCCTGTACCGACCGCGACGGAGCGCGATAGAAAAAGTGTCGTCCCTCAGGTCCAGTCGTAATCTCACAGTCATGTATTGGCACTTTATATTTGCCTGTCACATACACTGCACCGTCGCGAATTTCGTCAATACGCTGTATATCACTCGTTTTTTGTTCGTCGTCAAACACTATCAATATGTCGTTTGTCTCTGGAAAAAACTCGTCCTTTTCCTTTTTCCTTAGCAATCCCATCAGATTACCGCCCTTCTTTGCTGTTTTTTCGCTTTTCTATTTGAAAATTGAACAATTTTCCACCCAATAAATGCAATAACACCCACGCCGGCCGCACCACCAGCGCCTAGCGTAAACATATAGAAAAACGCATCTACCACCATTTCACACCTTCTTTCAGACTGTAATATAGGCGCATAACTGACCTGAAAATCAGCAATGATCCTAAAATGACCACGGAGGCTAGCGCTGATGAAACGACAAGCTGCCAGGCTGTTGGTAAATCGCCGAATACAGATAGGTATTTTCCGACATTCAGCCCTTGTGCTGTTATTTGTCCAACAGCACGAAGCTTCTCTATACCCATATCTAAAAATGTGATCGGGGGATTAAAAATTTTATCAATGAAACTGTGTATGGCCTCTTTAATGTTCACTATCAATCTCCCCCTACTCTGATCGACGACAGCAGCTTGATCGCTGCCACAGCCGTAAACATCCACAAAATAAAAAGTAATATATAGGCGATTGGATCCAACTTCAAAGGCTGCATCGCCGCAAAAATCTTGCCTAACATTTCAGAATAGCCGTTTCCACTTCCGCCGCGCGGAACATATACAAGACTGGCAAGCGTTTTTGCAAAGCCAACAAACAGCGAAACAATCATTTTCGCCAGCTCGAAAAACAGCAAAAACAGCTTTACAGCTAGAACGCCGATTTTATACAAAAAGTACAGCATCCCGTCAATCAACGCGTAAATGACTTCAAAAAACCCGACGATTAAATCAATAAGCCCTTGAAACAGCTTTTTTAACAGTCGCCCTATCCACTTTATGACTGACCATATGACATCAAAGAGCTTACCAAACGCATCGCCGAGTATGCCTGCTACTACTAACGGCACAAAAATCATCGTTACCACTTGCTTATCACCTGCGAACCAGACTATACAATAGGCCAATCAGTTTTTCGCCGAACATTGCTACTGCGAAAATAAATAGGATGGGCGTCATATATGGCATGTATCGTTGAAACACGATTTCAATGACCTCCTGTACGATATTGACATTCATGATTTCATACGCCCTCCTTTTACGAAAATCGTTTTTCGCAAAAATACAATAAATGGCCTCCAAAAAATGAATACAAACAATACTAAGATCAGCGGAGCCGCCCAGGAAAGAATGTTAACAACAGTTTTCATGAAATCATCGAATGTTATGGGGAATTCAATTTTCTTCCCTACTGCTGGCACTTGTACAGCCTGTCCTTCTGTCCCAAATTGTCCGACCGGCACTAATTTTGCGTCATATCCTCCAAAGAAGTCCGTCTTCATATCTTCTTTTTTAATCATTACTTGCTGGGATGCTGCATCAACGACTGTATATTTCTTTCCACCGATCAGCACTTTCACTGATCCTTTTGTGGGGCTTGTCCATGTAACGATATAGTCGCCGTTTTCGTTTTGCGTTGTCGCCACACCAGTTAAGACCGGGGCAGGCTCTGACGGTGTTTTCGTTTTGATCGTTACCCCTTGCGACTCATTTCCCTCTATATTGACCGATGTTACCTTGTACGCATACGTCGTGTCCGGTGTGACCGTCAAGTCCGTCCAGTACGTTCCGTTTGTTTCAAACATCGGCGTATAGCCATCCGATGTCGTAGCGGCAGAAACAGCGGTCGCACCAAAAAGTTGATCCCAGAACGATTGTTGTTCTAGCTTTTTTCGATATATCTTCACATGCGAGAAAAACTCGCTATGTTCTGGAAGTGCCCATGATAACTTCACACGGTCGTATTTTGCGTCGGCTTGAAGGTCAGTGATGTCTTCTACTGGAATTGTTGTCTTTGTGGTTGCTGTCTGTCCTGACGATGAATATCCTCCACTGTATTTCGAAACAATTTTTACTGTGTAGGATGTGTTTGGACTCAGATCAGTAAATGTATACGTGGTTGCGTTTTTATCCAAAGATGTGATGATTTTTCCGTCTAAATAAAGATCATTTCCCAAAAATCCTGAGTCGTCAGGATTTATCCATTTTGCCAAAATCGAATAATCAGAAGGAAATAAATTCAAGTTTGTAACATCGGGCGGCGGTAGAGTTTTTACCAATGTTGTTATCCCGTCTGATTCATTGTTACTAGTATCGAACGTCGTTATTTTAATATTATATATGGTGTTAGGTTTTAATTCCGTTAACCTATAAGATGTTATGGTGCTCCCCAAAGTTTCCACTAAAACACCGTTTACATACACTCTAGTTCCCGCATAATCACTGTCAGCAGGTTGATTAAAGGTAATAGTTATGTGATTATATGACGATGACGTTACTAGATTTGTCACTTCGTGTGGTGGTGTTTTGTCAATTGGCACCGTCATTTCAACCTCATGAACCAGCAAAGCATAATAATCTTTATAGGATGTAGAATAGACTGTAACTACTGTAGCCGTAGAAGGAATATTAAAATCATACGAAACTAAACTGCTATAAACTTTCTTGTTCCCACTATCCCAAACTGTTCCTTGAGAGTTAGAAAACACAATTCTATATGAAGCGGTGTCTTCGCTACTAATAGAACTTCGTAAATGTATTTTCATTGAACTTGAACCAGAAGGAATTTGATATGTGATATATCCATTCCCCCCTAAGTTAGCGAAGGAATTTAGATTACTATCAACAGATTTTTTTAAAATCCCCCCTACATTGCTTTCACCTTTAACAATCACAGGAGATACATAACCGCTCGTTACAGCTGCAAAAGCAGACAAGCAACTGGAAAAAAATGAAACAAAAAATATACAAACCATAAAAGTTATTCTTCGCATCATTTATTCATCCACTCCCATCCGGATCATCGGGGTGTTTTTTGTAGTATTTCGAGCCCTGCATGCCGTCGTCTTGCGGTATTGGTGGATTGTCACTACTGTCTCCAGGGCTTGGTGGCGTGTCGTTGTTTTGGCTCGGTATTGGCGCGTTGCTGGTGTCTGGCGTACCGGTTTGGTCTTTTGGGATCGGCAGCTGGTCATCCTGCTGTTGTGGGTGGCCCGCGTCCCATCCCCCTGCGTCAGTGTTCCCCGGCTCAATTTTGTCTGGCAATGCCGGCAATGTGTCGAGTGGATTGACGATGTCAAAACCGCCAGAGTCATCGTTTCGGAATGGAATTTGCGGTGCTTCACTTTCAATTCGACTTTTCGTGAAGCCGGATGTATCAAGCCCCGAATCAGGCATGCTCGGCACTTTCGTTTCGATACCATGCGTATCCACCCCAGGCAAATCCGCCGGTTCAGCTGGCGGTGTCGGCGCTGTGCCAAGCATGACTTCCATATCGGCGATCAACCGTGGCACAATCGTATCGCGAAAAATGGCCGCGACTTGGTTCCAGTTCGGTGCAGGTGGAATGGCATCTCTAATTTCATTGAGCTTCCCCATATACTCACTCCATCCAGGACAATTGAATAGGTCGCAACCAATACAGCTGTTTCCAGCCGAATCAGCCCCCATAAAAACTACATGAAGTGAATTTGGATTGTCTGACCATGCCTCTAACGCATGAAATTCTCCTACTGATGCCCGAATCCTAAAACCTTTTGCTCCTGGAGGAAAGTTATAATCAGAAAATCCAGCCAAGGCTGATGATCCCAATAAATTCCCCGACGCATCAAACCATTGCAGTGCACCTTGTCCGGATCCTTGAATTTTTACCCTTGTCCAGTTGTCGTCATGATATATACTGTCTGCCCAAAGGATTGCATCTCCGCTTTGAGACCCAAAATATCCATAGATACATTCACCGTTTGAACATACCGCATCAGCTGCATACGATCGATCGGGCAAGATCATCACATATGCAACCGCTATGGCTAAAATCATCAATGTCATTTTTTTAACCATATAATATATCCCACGCCCCCTATGTTAAAAAAGGGGGACAGTGACATCCCCCTTTTTTGGCTCATTACTTAGCCGTGGCGCGTCCAAAAATAGACTTGATAAAAGAAATGATTTTCGGTGCGAACCCAAGCGCCAAGGCAAGCAACACAAACGGACCCACCCAAGAAATGAGGCTGTTGACACTGCCGATTAAATCTGAAACCGAAAACGGCAACGTCAGCCCAGAAAGATCAATAGCGGCACCTAAAGCAGGCATGAATGATTCCTCCTTGATTTAATAAATTTATTTCACTAGCAATGCTAGTTGAAACCTAATACCGTCGTATTTCATAATCATCAGTCTCATCCTGCCTGTTGATCTCATTTTCGTTCGCGAAACTTTTCTTAATCATTGGGATCAACAGTGATATAGCACCGGCCGCTGCCATGATCATAATGGCAGGTGCCGCATAAAACAAAATCCATTTGACGTAATACCAAAACTCATCCAACCTTGCTGGCGTAAAAAACGTCTGAAACTGTGGCATCTTATCACGACCTCGATCTGATCGCCACGATCACGCCATGCAACAGCATCCCGACGGCGACAATGGCGACGACAAGCATGACGAAGGGAGCAACAGTTTTCAATAAAAATCCGAAAACACCCCAAAAAAACGACCAATCGAACACATTCCCGATACTGGACATTTTCTCCCTCCTTATCTCATCGCCTGATAAATCGCCGTCGCCACGAAACAGAATGTCAAAAAAATCGCCCATGATGCTAACGCAGTGATGACATCGCCGTTACCAAATACAACCTTAAATGCATAGACAACCAGCGTTCCTGTGGTTACCATCGCTGTTTCGCCCCTTTCAGAGCTGAAACCAAAAACATCACAATGGGATGCAATATCAAGCACGATCCGATGATGACGAGGTAGGCACCTAAAATATCCTTAGGGGTGGCATAAATAAGGCTGTACATTATCCTACCTCCTCATAAATCGCTCTAGTACCATAAAAATCAACATAGCCGCCAATATAACGGAAATGACGACATCGCCAAGGGTGATCTCGTGAATGACCATCATATTTCCTTCCTTTGTTTCGATGACGGTATGTTCACGCATCTCAACATATCCGATGTTCGATGTTTGGCCATTCATTTTTTCACCCCCCATCTTAAATGTACAAGCCCATTTTGCTCTTTCATATCACCAAAAAATTTTGGTCATATCAAAACACAAACCGGGCAAGCTGTCTCCACCCGGCCGGCCAACACGCCTTTCATAATTCATTTTTAATTTCCCCGTACAGATTAAAGATTAAAAATCGCGTCGTGCATTTTTATAGATATATAATATCTTTAAAACCTTACACGTTTACGATAAAGTTCCTACCCGTTTTTGTTTTCCCCGTTTCAATCGTTGTAATCCAGTCGTTTAAATCTTGTTCTGAACATCCAAGTTCTTTTAGTTCTTGTGGAAACTCATAAAATTTCCTTTTCCACCGGCGCATCTTCTTCAACGCCTGCCTAGCCTCCCCGAAGGCATATACTCGCCGTTCGCGTCTCGTTGAATATTCCTGACTACCATCATACACACACAGATAAATATATCGCTTGCGACGCTTTCGGCAATTAAATTATGATTGGCGAACGACTCGGCGTCAATCAGCTGGATCTGCGCCAATCGCCCGACAAGCAACAACAAGCCCAGTTGAATGAGGGCGAGCATGGCAAGCGTTCGTTTTTTCCACATAAAGAAAACACCTCATCATCAGTGTTGACGAGGTGTTTCCGTTTGAAACGTCAAGCGGCGGCAATTTTCTTCGCTTCGCTTCGCACACCGCCGCTTGTTCAGGTCGGCCGCCTCCTGCTTCTTATTTCACAGCCACGATTTTCACAAGCATTTCCCCGCCCGGCGTTTGCACCGTCACCTCATCGCCGACGCGGCGGCCGAGAAGCGATTTCGCAATCGGCGAGTCGTTGGAAATTTTCCCTTCAAACGGATCGGCTTCAGCGCTGCCGACGATCGTATACGTCTCTTCCTCGCCGTCTGGAAGTTCAATGAACGTGACCGACTTGCCGAGCGAGACGACGTCCGGGTTTTCTTTGTCTTCTTCAATGATGACGGCGTTGCGGATCATGTTTTCAAGCATTTGGATGCGCGATTCGACAAACGCCTGCTCATCTTTGGCAGCATCGTACTCCGAGTTTTCCGACAAATCCCCGAACCCGCGCGCAATCTTAATGCGCTCCACCACTTCTTTCCGCTTGACCGTTTTTAAGTACTCAAGCTCTTGTTCCAGTTTCTCTTTTCCCTCTTTCGTCATCGGATACTGCTTTTCGTTCGCCATTCATCTCACTCCTCTATGTTCTGCATTATGTAAAACGTACGAACAGAAAAACAACTGTTCGTACGCTTACTTGGTATATAATATATTGTTTTGTCTCTGTTATGTTATTACAAAACCGCTTTTTGTTCAAGAACTGTGCGAATTTTTGCCACCATTAAATCGATGGCGACGACGTTCTGTCCGCCTTCCGGAATGATCACATCCGCGTAGCGCTTCGTCGGTTCGACAAACTGGTTGTGCATCGGCCGGACGACGGACAAATATTGCTCGATGACCGAATCGAACGTGCGGCCGCGCTCTTTAATATCGCGGATGAGACGGCGGATGATGCGGATGTCCGGGTCGGTGTCGACATATACTTTAATGTCCATTAAATTGCGGAGTCGCTCATCCTCCAAGACAAGAATGCCCTCCACGATGATGACATCCTTTGGCTCCACGCGAATGACGTCGCTTGAGCGAGTGTGCAGCGTATAATCGTACACCGGCTTGTCAATCGGCTCATAGCGAAGCAGCTTATGAATATGCTCAATCAACAAATCGTTGTCAAACGCCAGCGGATGGTCATAGTTCGTCTTCAGCCGCTCTTCAAACGGAAGATGGCTTTGATCTTTATAGTAAAAGTCTTGCTCCAAAACAAGGATCGAGCGGTCGCCGAAATGGTCGTAAATCGCGCGGGCGACGCTCGTCTTCCCCGAGCCGGAGCCGCCGGCGACGCCGATGACAACGGGCTTCTTCCCCATCTTAATTCTCCTTTCTCATCATGTTGTACGGGAAGAGAGGGCGCTTGACCTTAAACTTCACGATTTGCAGCGGATGGCGCGCCGCATCAAGCTCGTTGCCGTCTTCGTCCCAAATTTTCTCAATCACTTGGGTGAAGTTTTCAATTTCCGGACCGAAAAATTCGACTTCATCGCCCGGGCGGAAATGGTTGCGCTGCTGGACGGTGGCGATGCCCGTCTCCGGGTCATAGCCAAGCACCAAACCGGCGAATTCATGCGTCGTTTTCCGGCTGTGCGTCCCGTACATATGGTTCGTATAATCCGGGAAGCCGTCAAAGAACGACGGCGCCGTCTCGCGGTTGGCGCATTTCTCCAGCTCCCGCACCCACTCTTCGCGGATCGTGAAATGGTCTGGGTCAGCGCAGTAGGCATCAATGACTTTCCGGTAGACACTGACAACCGTCGCCACGTAATGGATCGATTTCATCCGCCCTTCAATTTTCAAGCTATCCACACCCAATTCGATCATCACCGGAATGGCGCGGATTAAGTTCAAATCTTTCGCGCTCATCGCAAACGGAGCGTCCCCTTTTTCAAACAACGGAATTTCCCGGCCGTCCGAGAGCTGATACAAATCGTAATCCCAGCGGCACGACTGGCAGCATCCGCCGCGGTTTGAGTCGCGCGCCGTCATATGGTTGCTCAATACACAGCGGCCGGAGTAGGCGGAACACATCGCCCCATGGATGAACGCCTCGATTTCAATATCGACTTTCTCTTTGATCTGCCGGATTTCTTCTGCGCCCACTTCACGAGCGAGCACAACCCGCTCGAGCCCTTCCTCTTTCCAAAATTGGACCGCTTTCCAGTTGGTAAGCGATTGCTGCGTGCTTAAATGCACTTCAAGCTTCGGCGCCACCCGGCGCGCCGTTTCGATGATGAGCGGGTCGGCGACGATGATGCCGCAAACACCGGCATCTTCAAGCGCCCGCAAATAGTCATCAAGGCCAGGGATGTTTTCGTTATGGGCGTAAATATTGGCCGTTACGTATACTTTGGCTCCGTATCGATTGGCAAATTCGACCCCTTCGCGAATTTCCTCGATCGTAAAGTTGTCGGCGTTGGCGCGCAAGCTGTACTCTTGGCCTCCGATAAAGACGGCGTCTGCGCCGTAATGGACGGCGATTTTCAGTTTTTCCAAGTTGCCGGCCGGGGCGAGCAGCTCTGGCTTTTTCACAATGACGCGCTTGCCGTCAATGATTTCGGAGATGCGATCATTTTTTAAAAGCATGCTGCTTCCCTCCTTTTCTCAATAAATGGTCTCTTTGAAGAAAAATCCGGTGTCGATGCGGCGATGCGGCGGCTGAAGCGC